>CAIOJO010000381.1 GCA_903858635.1 uncultured Telmatospirillum sp.
AGAGAGAAGGAAGTGTTGGCCGTGCGTTTTGCGGGGCATGCGGCACCTGGTTGCGATGAGAACATAACAGGAACACTATCCCCGAAACGCCTCGTCCAAGCAAGCCCGATCCACTTGGTGGCGGCTGCTACATAATGCCGCGCATTCCTGGCCGTCGCGATTATGGCGACAGTGGCGGTGTGGCTGACCCTCGTGGGGCGCGGGCCATTCACGCGCGACGCCGTGGTCGACGATCTGCTGGAACTGCAACTGATGCTGGCGGCGGTCAGCGGCACCATGCTGGTCCTGGTGGGCGCCATCGCCGAACGGGATGAATCCACCGCTGCGCTGTTGAAGGCTCGTCAGCTGGCCGAGCAAGCCAATCTTGCCAAATCGCAGTTTGTTGCGGCGGTGCGCCACGACCTGGCCCAGCCGCTGCAGGCGTGCCAACTTCTCCTGGGCGCGCTTCGGGAACAGGTCCCTGGCGAACAGGGACAGGTCGTGATCGAACACCTGACCGGCGCGTTGGAGGCGATGGGCGCCGGCCTCGATGCGCTCCGAGACATTACTGCCGTCGAATGCAACTTGGTCCATCCCCGTATCGAGATCTTCTCCATAAACGAGGTTCTTCGCCAATTGGCCGAGGAATACCGCGTCCAGGCGGCAAAATGCGGATTGGGATTCCGCTGGGTCGGGTGCTCGATCGCGGCGGAAACCGACCGCCAATTGCTTGCCCGCATCCTGCGCAATCTCTTGTCCAATGCCATGCGGTACACCGGAACAGGGCGGGTCCTGTTGGGGTGCCGCCGCGTCCCGGGCGGTGTCCGCATCGAGGTCTGGGACACCGGGCCCGGCATCCCGACCGCCGAGCAGGATCGGATATTCGAAGCCTTTCACCGCGGTGCGCCTTCCCCATCAGAACGGGTCGGCCCGGGCGATACCGGCCTTGGCCTCGGTCTGGCGACGGTTCGCCGGCTGGCTGGCATTCTCGGGTCGAGCGTGACCCTGCGTTCCAAGGTTGGAAAGGGGTCCGCCTTCGCCGTTGTCGTGCCGGCCGCGAAACTCGAAGCAGTCCGGCGTGCCGCCGCGGAATGAGGGGGGCAAGGCTCGGCGCCGAACTTCGACTGCCTGGGGGACCTCGAGATGCGATCGAAGCCTCTTGATGAATCAGCATTAGTGGCATATGCTAATTACTAATGCGTCGGGAAAAGCCACCGAACATCCGCACAGCGACATCCAGACCCGGTTTATGACCAGACGTAGGCCGCCGATTTGGCTCCGCCTCCGAGGAGGCTTGGCCTGCTCTTTCGGCGATCGTCCGGGCAGGCCTGTGCGGTGAGATGAAAAGGTCAAGTCATGCGAATTTGGTCTCGGGCCTTGGCAGAGCTTCGCCGCCAGCTCAGTGGGCGCCGCCGCCTTCGGCCGATGCCGGCAGCCTTGTGCTTGATCAACGCTCGCACCCCTACCGCCGGAAGCGAGTAACAGATGCCGCGCCCGACCAAGTGCCGGCAGATCGGCTTCTCACCCACCGCGACCTACTTCAAGCCACGTGGCATTCCCATGACTTCGCTCGAAGAGGTTGGCCTGGAACTTGACGAGGTTGAGGCTTTGCGTCTGGCCGACCTAGAATCCTTGTATCAGGCGGAGGCCGCGGAACGGATGGGTGTTTCCCGGCAGACCTTTGCCAATATCGTTGCCCGCGCTCGGCGCAAGGTCGCCGATGCCATCATTCACGGCAAGGCACTGAAGATCGCCACCACTGCCGAGAGCTGTATTCCCATCAATAGAAAAACATGTTGTCAGGAAGAATCATGAAAGTTTGTCTGCCAGTGGACCAGGTGAATGGTCTTGTCTCTAAAATATCTCCCAATTTTCGCAGCGCCCCTGCTTTGCTACTCGTCGATACCAGCACTGGCGACTTCCTGGCGATTGACGCCACTTCCGGTGCCTGCGGGGCCATGCCGCCCGACGTGGGTCGCGTCGTTTGTGCTGGCGGTATGGGGCGGGGCATGTTCGAGGGCCTGCGCCAGCGCGGCGTCGGGGTTTTCACCACCAGTGCCGTCACCGTGGCCGAGGCGCTGGCGGAACTGGCTGCCGGTCGCCTGGAAGAAGTAGCCGCGGTGGCCTGCTGTGGCGAAAGCGGACATCAGAACACTGAAGCCGAGCCCGAACATGGCAAATGCGGTTGCGACCATCAGGCGAGTCCGCATCACAGTCACGGTGAAAGTACCGGCTGTGGATGTGGCCACTAACCATTCATGATGGCCCGGAGCCAGCAGGCTCGGCGGCAAAGGTTCCGCCTTGGGACGAGGCGGAACCGAACCGCGCCGGGCCACTTACCGCCCGGGAAGACCCCAGCCCCATCCCATGCCTCCCATGCCTCCCATGCCTCCCATACCGGCATGGCGCATCGGGCCAGGGCCGGCCAAACCAGGGAGAATGGACTCCGCCTTACCCTTCTGGGTGTCGTCGAGTGCGGCGACAAGAGTGGTGGCGGCGGTCGACAGGGTTTGGAACTGCCCTTGCCGCTGCGTCCGCATTTGGGTCATGTAGGCTTGGCGGTCTTCGATCGACATGCTTCGGATGGCTGCCACGTCGGTGCCCTGGCGGGTGGCCTGGATTGACGCGCTGGTATCCTGAAGGACCTTGGCATATGCCGTCCAGGCGCCCTCCTGGCTTGGCTTGATGGCCAATTCGGATTTCAACGTCGCGACCGAGGGCCCGAACGCCATGCCGGCTCCGGGGCCCATGCCTCGAAATCCCATTCCCATCATCGGACCGCGTCCCATCATCCCTGGCCCCATACCGTAGGGACCCGGCCAAGCGGCGGGCGGATTCCCGGCGGCGCCGGAACTTGTCTGATCGGCCAAGGCGCAGCCGGCGAGCAGCGTGCCGGCAACGAGGGCGGCAACAGCCGCGCGGATGCTCGTCTTCATGGAACTCTCCTGCGTCACGACGGCGTCGATGCCGCCATCAGCCATTGAAGGCTCGGCCTGTCACCGGACTTTGTCGGCGCAGGCGAAAGTTGTGACAATTTGTGGCGATCGGCGGGGATGACACGGTTTGCCACAGTTTTCCTGTTTCATCGATTGGCGCGCCGCCTACAATTCGATCATGAGCACGGCGCCGCATATCCTTGTCGTCGACGATCATCGGGAGATCCGCGATCTGGTGTCGCGTTCGCTGATCAAGGACGGCTTTCGGGTCAGCGTTGCTGCCGACGGCCGCGCCATGCGCAAGGTCCTGGCGGATGGCCGCATCGACCTGGTCCTGCTCGACCTGATGTTGCCCGGCGAAGACGGGCTGTCCCTGTGCCGGTCGCTGCGTGCCGAGTCGGACATTCCGATCATCATGGTCACCGCCAAGGGCGAGGAGGTCGATCGGGTGATCGGCCTGGAAATGGGGGCCGACGACTATTTGCCCAAGCCGTTCGGCAGCCGCGAGCTGGTCGCCCGTATTCGGGCGGTGCTGCGGCGGGGACGCCTCGGCGGCCTTGCCGCCGAGGACGAAAAGCCGAAGCGCTATCGGTTCGACCGTTGGACCCTCGACGCCGAGGCCCGGGAATTGCTGCGCAACGACGGCGTGATGGTGCCGCTCAGCACCGGCGAGTTCGATCTGCTGACCGCCCTGGTCGAGCGACCGAACCATCTTTTAAGTCGCGACCAGCTTCTCGACCTGGCCCGCGGCCGCGCCGCCAATCCCTTCGACCGCAGCATCGACACCCAGGTCAGCCGGCTCCGCCGGAAGATCGAAGAGGATCCGGCCAATCCAAGGATCATCAAGACCGTTTGGGGGGGCGGCTATATTTTTGCGGCGGCGGTGCAGAAGGAATGAAACGCCTTCTTCCCGCCAGCTTGCTGGGGCAGACGCTCGGCATCGTGCTGTTGGGCCTGGCGGTTTCGCAGCTTCTGGCGGCATGGATTTACGACCGCGATCGCGAAGACGCCGTTCGTGCCGTCGGCGGATTGGCGGCCGCCCAGAGGGTGGCCAACCTCGTCCATGTATTCGATGAAAGTCCGCCGGAATCACGGCCAAGGCTTGCCCAATTGCTGAGCGAGCCGTCGTTTCGCGTTGCGATTACGGCCGCGCCGCCGCGACCCGTCGCAGCGGCTGAACAGCCACCCGCCGCGGCGGCCATCGCCGAGTTTCTCTCCGGTCAGTTCGACCACGGCGCGCGCCGTCAGGTCGTGGTGGACGTCTCGGGATTCGTTCGTCCGTCCTTCCCCGCTTCGGAAGCGCCGCCCTTCCGGCACCCCGAGCCTGGACGAATGGCGCGGATGATGGGGATGGCGGGCGGGACCGGACTGATGGGCCGGGCCACGCCGCCCTGGCGGCAGCTGTCGGTGGCCCTGCGGCTCGACGATGGCCAGTGGCTGACCGTGGTGGCCGGGCTCCCCGATCGCGTCCCGGCTGTGTCGTGGTGGTTCGTCCTGTCGCTGGCGGTGATGGCGGCGACCGTGTTCGCGGCGTCCGCTTGGGCGGTCGGGCGGGTCATCGCGCCACTGCGCGTGCTCGCCGAGGCCGCCACCCGGTTCGGTCGCGACATAGAGGCCGAACCGCTCCGCGAAGCGGGCCCGGCCGAAATACGTCACGCCAGCAAGGCATTCAACGAGATGCAAAGGCGACTGCGCCGGTTGGTGGACAATCGCACCACCTTGCTGGCCGCCGTTTCCCACGATCTGCGGACGCCATTGACCCTGCTTCGCCTTCGCACCGACGGGGTGGAAGGGGGCGAGAACCGCGACCGGATGCTGGCCACCATCGATGACATGGATGCGATGATCGGCGCCACTTTGGCCTTCGCCCGCGACGCGGACAAGTCCGAGCCGTTGCGGCCCACCGATCTGTCGGCGCTGCTGGCCAGCATCGTCGATGACCTTGCCGATGCCGGGCTTCCCGTCACCATGGCGCCACCGGCGGAACCGGTGGTTTATGACTGTCAACCGGCTGGAATGAAGCGCCTGCTGACCAACCTCATCGACAATGCGGTAAAGTTCGGCATGGCGGCGCGCGCCGCCATGGCCCAGGACAAGACCGAAGTGACGATCACCATCGAGGACGACGGGCCCGGCATCCCGGACAGCGAGCTGGCGCGGGTCTTCGAACCGTTTTACCGGATCGAAGGATCGCGCAGCCGAGACACCGGCGGAGCCGGCCTGGGACTGGCCATCGCCCAGTCCATTGCGCAAAGCCATGGCGGGCGGATTGTCTTAGCCAATCGTCCCGGCGGAGGCTTGCGGGCCTCTCTCGTGCTGCCACGCTGATCCATATTCGCGGCGCCGTCAGACCGTCTGTCGGCCTACAAGGAACGAGGGAACAGGTCTTCCACCGCAAGGTTGCGCCGGATCAATCCCTGATCAAGAGAGTACCCGACCAGACGTTCAAGATTGGCCCGATTCTCTTCCAATCCAATTGGCCAGGCGTCGGCGCCCAGCAACTGCCTTTCCCGTTCGTATTGGCGTCGCCCCCACAGCAAACTCGACCAATTGGGGTCGCTGTAATACTCGCCGCAAATGCGCTTCGCCTGGGTGAACATTTCCAGCATGGCCTCACATAGCCAAGGCTCCCGTTCGGCCAAGTCCTGGCGAATGGCCAGGATATGCATGATGGGAAAATATCCGTATTTGCGGAAGTACCGCAGCTCTTCGCCTTCGGCATCGGGAAACAGCCTGCGGGCCTTGACCTGGCCGGATATGATCGAGTGGGGTGGATGGGGCATGATCACCGCATCCACCTCGCCCGCTTGCAACAGCAGGCCGAGATCGGCATCCGCCGGAAGCGGCATGATCTGCACGCCGGCCTTCGGTTCGAAGGCGACTTTTTCCCTGGTGGTGACAAGCCAGGTAATACTCTCCCAGGGAACGCCGTACTCGAACTTCAAATCGCCTTTTGCGAGAAGCGACAACGTCGTCTGAAACGAGCTGAGGGCAACGCGACGGCCAACCAGATCAGCCGGCGTTTGGATCGGCGAATCGGCGAGGACGTAGAACAGTCCGGCACTGAACAGGCGACGCGGGAACACCGGAAGGGCGGTAATGGCCATTCCACGGTCGACGGCCATGAGATAGGTCGACATCGAGAATTCGCAGAGGTCGAATTCGCCATGGTGAAGCATCCGTTCATGACGCGACCGTCCGTCCCGTAGTGCTACGCTCTGACCAACCTGAAGGGTCCGAAGGGTAAGCCCCGGCGGTGGCTTCACCGTGCCGTCAAAAAAGGGAAAATGCCGGTCGTATCGATCCAGTGCGAGAGAGATCTCCATGAGTTTGGTGCAATCCCTTTAGAGTAACATATCATGCGCGGGGTGAGCATAGGCGCAACCCCTGGGGAAGCAACAGGTCGATGCACCGCATCAAGGCCTATTGCGGTCGCAGGGCAGGCCTACAGTGCGAAGCAAAAGTGACAGGGAATATCGATGCTGATCATTGGGAATGACGTGGTTTCACAGATCCTCACGATGGCGGATTGCATCCGCGTGCAGGAGGAGGCATTCAAGAAGCTTCCGACCGGAGGTGCCATACATCGGCCGCGGATTGACATGTATATGCCCTGCGATCGGGACGATGGTTATTTCCGATGGGGCTCGATGGAAGGCGCCAATGATGGCTTCTTTGCCATTCGGATGAAGTCAGATGTAATTACGTGGCCAAAGAATGCTTCCGGCAACTGGACGGAAGACAAATACTGTCGCGAACCGGGGACATATTGCGGTCTTATTTTTCTGGTCTCGACAAAAAACGCCGAGCCGCTAGCCTTCATCAATGACGGTATTCTCCAGCATTTCCGAGTCGGCGGCGGTGCCGGCATCGGCGCCAAATACCTGTCGCGCGAGGATTCTCATACGGTGGGGATGCTGGGATCGGGTGGCATGGCCAGAACCTTCCTGGAAGCATTTGCCTGCGTGCGCGACATCAATCTATGCAAGGTCTACAGCCCCAGTCCGGAGAACCGCCAACGCTACGCCGAAGAGATGAGCAAGTCCCTCGGAATCGAGGTGCGCGCCGTGGATACGGCGCGCGAGGCGGTGCGTGGCGTCGACATTCTGTCGAGTTGTACGGACAGCATGATACCGGTCTACGACGCCGAGTGGATCGAGAAGGGAATGCACGTCACCAATCTCGGGCGACGGGAAGTGCCTGACGCCGCCGCGGAGAAATTCGATCTGGTCGTCCGGCAGGGGACCGCCGGGATCCAGATGCGTCAAACCGAGCGTTTCCAGGCCGAACGCGGACTGTCGCCAGCCGCCTATATCGGCGGCACGGAAGATGAGATGAAACGCCTTCCCGAACGGAACCCGCAACCGGGCTTTGGCGGCGACAGCCCGGAGTTCGACGACCGGGGCAAAGGTGGCGATAAACCTGAATTCGCCGATCTGATCAGCGGCAAGTGCAAGGGCCGCACCAACCGCGATGAAGTCACCTTCTATCGCAACGTCGGCAACCAGGGCCTGCAATTCTCGGCGGTCGGCGGCTGGGTCTACAGTCAAGCCATGAAGCTGGGGAAAGGGCGCGAACTTCCGACCGAATGGTTCTTGCAGGACATCCGCGACTAGCCCCTATTTCTCATACCCACGCCGCTGGCACGGAGAAATCGGGGCGAGGGCCTGTTCAAGCAACTGCCCCTCTCCCACCGCCGTGGGCGAGGGGCTCGGCGGGAGGCCGACAGGTCAGTTGCGGATGGTCTGGAGGAACCATTCGGTGGGGATGGTATGGCCCAATCCCGCCTGCTTCACCAATTCGTAGACCCTGCCGGCGACCGCGTAGAATTGCGCCCCTTGCAGATTCCCGCGCTCCGAATAGGTGATCTGGTCCGCTGCGGTGCGCCCTTTTCGCTTGCCTTCGACGAGTTCCGCCAAGGTCACCCGTCGATCCGGCAGGGCGACGCCATGGGCCCGCTGCCGAGCCCGCCGGCCGTCGCCGTGTTTGGGTGAGCCAGGCCGCGCCTCCCAGGCGATGTATTCGTCCTGGAAGGCCAGATCGGGCATGCCGACCGGGGCCGGCGCGTCGCCGAAACGGAGATAGGCATCGACCCGGCGCAGGCTTTCGGCATCCGGCTTGCCGCTGCCGCCGATATTGACGATGTGGCAGCCTGGTTCGAGCAAGGATCCGTCCATCACCGGAATTGCCGAATCGGTGAGCGCGGCAACGATGTCGGCGCCTTTGTAGACGTCTTCCGGACGGTCACAGACCACGACTTCGATGCCATAGGTTTCCGCCATTTCGCGGCCAAAGGCCTGGCGATTGGCCGGGGTCGGGCTGTACACCTGCAGCCGGCGGATCTTGCGAACGGCGGTGAAGGCTTGCATATGCGTGCGAGCCATCCCCCCGGAGCCCAAGATGCCGACCACCGCCGCGTCTTCCTTGGCCATGTACTTCACCCCGATGCCGCCGTCGGCGCCGACCCGCATATGCTGCAGGACGCCGTCATTGAGGAAGGCCAAGGGTTCGCCGGTCTGGATCGAGGTCAGCAATATGAGGCCGCAGAACAGGCCGGGGCGGGTGCAATATTTTTCCTGGGTGATGGCGCCGTTGTAGCTGCTCTCGTAGATGACATCACTGCTGTCCGGTTAAAACGCGAATAGATTCAATTGGTTAGTTATTTGCGAAGTATCGGGTTTGTATTCGTTGA
>CAIOJO010000382.1 GCA_903858635.1 uncultured Telmatospirillum sp.
TACATGGCCGTCTCCGCAGGAAAATCTGCGAGACTGCGCCCACAACCAGTTCAAGTCGACACCGACCATTTTCGGCCGGAAACCCGCGCAATCCGTGGCTTTCAGAGCTTTGTTCCTTCAGTTAACCGGACAGCAGTGATTGGTAATAGTAAAACACTATCACGTGATCGCATTGAATCGAACACACCGCCGCCCTGCACCGATATGGCGGCAACAGCCTTGCATCAGAATAGCGGCACGAAATCCCAGTGCTTTGTAGAGAGCACCAAGAAGCAATTCGCTGATCTGAGGATTGGCGGTATTATAAACGACATGGCTCCCATAACTGCCGATGGCCCGATAATTCGCCAGTCGGCGTAATCCTGGGTTAAAGGTGAACCCGTGGGCAAACCCTCGGAAATCAATTTCCGGCAACCGGTAGGAAACCTCCCCAGCCTGATAAATATCCGGTTCGATGGGGTGGCCATTGGTGTCATCGAGTTCGCGGATCCACACCTGCAGGATATCCGAACGCAGCCCCAGAATTGCTTTGCTCTCCTCTATAAACAAACCACGGTAGAACTCCCAGTCATCTTCGCAATGAAAGATGTAGTCGGTCGTAACCTGCGCGTAACCGTCGTCAATGGCACGAATTTGCCCCATGCGCGTCGGATGCTCGATCCAACAGATTGGGGCTTGCTGATATCGCAATTTCAAGTGATCAACGATTCCGGGAATGCCCGCATCCTCAACCACAACAATTTTTTCGATCTCGTAGGTATTCCACCGGAAAAAACTATCCAGAGTCTGTTGCAAAAGATCCGGCCTGCCACAACTAGTAATGACGACGGTGGTATCGGACGGCATCTTAGATTCCTATATTATGATGCAAGTGGACACATTAAGGGAATGGCAGCACCACGTTTCATTGGCCATCCACGATACCCAGCGAAATATTTCATGGAGCCGCACCAAACGATTGGAAAATACCCGTGGGAACGGCCGATTGCAACATTTTACGCATATACTATTTGGCACTTCTATTGTCTAGTGTCGGGTTCGCTTGTGCCATCAGCGTCTCGTACCACGAGACCTGGCTCTCGGTAAGATTCTGCCGATACTCCGCGTCGCAGCATCTAGAGACTTCCCGCGTGATGAAATCGACATCCCCCGTTGGAACGCAGGAAGGCAAGTCGACCCCAAGGTAGTCATCGATGGCAGGATCTTCACGAACATAGAGACCAGGGATTCCGCGCCCGATGCCTTCCAAAAGGGCGCTTGAGAGCTGCCCCACGAATAGAAATACCATATTGGGCTCGTTAATCAACATAGGGGGCAGCGTGGCATAGGCAAAGTCGGGTGACCGACCAGAAAGTTCCCAAGCCCATTCGAGATTAGCCTGCGACCTCGCGCGAACGATATACCGGACATCAGGTGCCAATGCCCGAAACACAGCGAAAAGCCTCAGGTAGATCGATTCAATACCCCTTCTGCCCATAATGGTGAGATGCCCGCAGGTGAACTCATTGCTGACAATGACAACGGAAAGAGGCTCTGTAGCCACCTGTTTTCGGGGCTCCCGATATTTAGGCAACCAGAGATATGGGATAACCGTCACCGGGATACCCGGCAATTGCGATCTCCAAGCTTCTGCCGCCGGCGTCAAAGCACAGTTAACCGCATCGACGCTGCCAGACTGCCGGTCGAACGGCCATGCCGCATTGCAGCCGTGTGGCCACAATATTATCTTTCCACCGTTGGCCCTTACGGCATAGGCCATGATCGCGGATTCGAAAAAGGGAAAATCGCAAATATGCGCTTCCGTGAGCCGGTGGCGTTTGACCAGGGTTAAGGCCCTGTCTGCCGCGGCCTGTGTGGCGCCGCCAAGAACGGTAAACAAATACTCCCCGAGATCGGAGTGCGGAAGCGTGGTCGACAGAAAAACGGCCGCTCGCGATGCCACGCCGGATTCTGCATTCCTCAGCAGGGGAAGCCTTAATACAACCGGCAAATGCTTCGGATCAAATACCGCCTCATCGGGAGAGCCAAAGGATTGATCAATAACCGTTGAGCCTTGAATTTTCAGCGGATTCGGAAGTACTCGTAAGATATGGGCAATTCCCCGAATTCCATCCCCTACCACAGCTTGCCTGTCACCGGCAGATGGTTCCACAGGCATATCCGGAAGCGGAGGCAACACCCATTTGTCTGGAAATGGTTCAAATTGCAGACTGAATTCGCTATCGGTCCGAGCGCTGTTAAGGCTCTCGGGATCGGAGCAAACGAAGGCCACCGGCACGCCTCTACGCAGCAACTCCGCCGCTAAATAGAACAGATCAATGCCACGCACCTCCGCCCCGTGGGACAGATACTTGAAAGTTGTCGTGTGCAAAGGGATAATGACGGGTTCTCCGACATGTGAGCGAGCGATACGCCTCGCCAGATGTCGCGCCGAAATCAGTTGCGAGATTTCGCTCCAGAGCGTGAGGACCCAAGCCTCAATCAGCAGCTCGGCGGGAAGCGCCAACCGGCCGGCGAATCGCCGAGCCAACCGGCCGGCAATCCGGTGAGTAACCCCCGTGACAAACCAATGGACCTGATTGGCCTTGATGGCCCCCAACCCATCGGAGAATTGTCGATAATGCGCATCAAGCGTTCTTTCGTCCAAAAAAAGATCGGGCCGCGTTAGACTAGCAGCGTCAACGCCGTCGACACAAACCACGTCAATTGTAAGAGATTCGTATCCAGCCGTTCGGCCGAATGCCGAAGATGCGCGATGGAATTGACGGGACCTGAGATAGGATCTGATCTCGGATCTGTAATACCATTGCCGCAACGCAGCATTGGGACCATCAACACTCGCGTTAGCGGTCCTCAGGGCGCTTATCTCACTCTCAAGTGCGGCAACCCTCGCCTCCAGTAAATGGATTGGGTCCACGATATCGGTTTCGCCAATTGGGGATTCGCCGACCGGATCGGTTGAATCGGTGTCTTGGCTGCGGTACGGCATTTTGGGTGGCTCCGGTATTTTTCAAACATTAACCATCATCAAACTGCGCTTCTACATAACTGGTATTTGACATATATCAGTATTTATTACTGCCGCATGTGCAAGTAACTGCGCTATGCACGGCGACAACAAAACAGATTCTCCTTGGCAGAAATAAATGTTCTGCAAATCCAACTTCCAAACTCAAGGTCGACCGGTCATCGATCGGCCAAACGTATCGGGCGATCATGTGCTCCGTTCCGAGGACAACTGGGCTCGTGCGCGTGATTGCGCCAGGACCGCGACGCGCGGCACTTTGACAACAAGGCCATCTGGGTGCCGTAATGGCCACAAGGTATCGCCCGCGAATTGTCGGCTTCGGCGAATAGGATCAGGACATCGAAAAAGCGGTCGCAGATTGTCGAGCGAATCCCGACTAAAGGCAACGACCCAAGTGCTGCCAAGGGCCGCAACTCGTCGCTGTTCAGACGCGGCACTCGTCCCCACCGTGACGCGATCCAGACATTTTGCCCAGCGGTACTTTTCTGGCAACCTACGCGGCAGGGATTTACCCTGGATGGCTCGCACGATCTTTCCGGACGGGATTCACCCAAAGGATACCAAGGATCTCGCTTCAATCGAACTGGCCAAGAATCCAGCTCTGTCGGACGAGCTTAACTGGGGCTGGTTAAAATTTAGTTACCCCCCCTGAAACAGGTTATCGATCTGCCCCCTATTTCACCGGTTGAGCAACTACGCGCACCCAGAAATCTGGATTCTATCATGAAACATGCCTCCCTTATTTCCCTCCATTCGCTTACTCGTCGCCGTAAGTGTCGATATCGAAGATAACGTCGAACGCCTCAGCCGCCATTAGCCCCACTTGACTTCCGCGCAGTCGCGCCAACGCCTGTACAGCCTCGTGGGAACGGGGATGAGGAAATTGGCGCATTTCCTGTTCATAGCATTCCAGCGCCCGTAGCTTGGCGTCCAGATCAACCGAAATGTCGACGAACCGGCGCGGGCGAAACCCAGGGCCGATAGACTCCGACGCCCATTCCGAACTCGACAGGGTCTCGAACGCAAACAGTTGCCGGACGGACCTCCCGGGCAACGGGCGACAGGCGGTCAACACCGCCTCATGAACAATACGATGGTCACGGTTGAGGTCCCCCCCGTGGTGAGTGTACACCACCGAAGGGGCAATCTCCTCGACCACGCTTTCGACCCGTTTGGTTACGTCCAGGATGGCGACACTGTCCATCCGGTTGTCGGGAAACCCGCCAAACCGTGGCGCCGCAATGCCCAACACACCGGCGGCGCGGCCCGCCGCCTCTCGCAACCCGAGCAAATCGGTTTGGCGAGCGTCAACATCGCGAAGGTCATCGCGTGCGGTCGCCCCTTCGGCGAGAATCAATACATGGACCCGATTCCCCAACCTGACATGACGCGCCAAGCTGCCACCACAGCCAAGGACCTCATCATCAGGATGCGCCGCGACAACCAGGACGGTCATGATGCAGTATCCTAATCCCCGACAAACCTTGCCAAAAACTACAGCAGAGCGCTCAGTCGCAGTGGACTATCAACCTTGTGCTTGCTCCAAATCAAGCTATATTACCGATCGTGGTGGAGACGAGCTCTTGCGGGCGGGCATGATGCCCGGCCCGGACGAGGGGACCTTCCCCATTTCTTGAGCTTGTAACGCTTTCGCTGTAACGGAGGCCGAATTATCAACGGGCACCAACAGATCATTCCCCATAATCGACCGTTGATTCTAGAGGAGGACCAAGCGGCAATCGCCGCTTGTCTCCATTCCGGATGGATCGCCGCAGGCCCCGAAATAGCGGCTTTTGAAGCCGAGTTCGAACTTGCCCAAGGGGGCGGCAAGGCTTGCGTCGTTTCGTCGGGAACAGCGGCCCTGTTTCTTGCCTTAAAAGCGCTCGACGTCGGCCCGGGAACCAAAGTGGCCTTGCCCACCTACGCCTGCTCGTCGCTCCTCAATGCGGTATTCTTGGCTGGCGGAAGTCCTGTCGTGCTTGATGTCAGGGCCGATGACTTCTGCCTTGATGCCGATGCCGCCGCTGACAGCGGCGCGAAGATCGCGGTCGCTGTGCACAGTTTTGGGTGTCTGAGCGATATTGCGGCCATGAAAGCCGCCGGACTGACCGTCATTGAGGACTGCTGCCATGTGCTCGGCGGAGTGGCCGGCGGAGAGGGTTCGGCGGCAATTTTTTCCTTCTACGCTACTAAAATCATCACTTGCGGCCACGGCGGCCTAGTGTGGGATCACACCGGCCGCGTTGGAACCTGGGTGGCCGATTACATCCGAAGCGATGGGCGGGAAACATATAAGCCACGCTTCAACTTTCAGCTTAGCGACTTCCAGGGCGCTATGCTGCGCCGCCAATTTGGCCGCTTGCCGACCGTCGTCGCCAGGCGTCGCGCCATCGCGGCACGTTATGCGGCTTGCCTACCGGATGGTGTTAGGCTGCAGCGCGGCCTGACCGAGCCGTCGACCATGCCCTACCGCTTTACCCTGACGCTGCCCGATGCCGGCCAGCGTGACCGCCTTCAGCGTGCCCTGGCAACGGCCGGAATCGCCACCATCGTCCCCATCGAACGGTTCGAATTGCTGCACCGTTACCTGCAACTCCCGGTGGGCGCGTTTCCGAATGCCGAGCGTCTTGCCGATACGACGCTGTCGCTGCCCTTGTACCCAGCCCTGACCGATCAGGAAGTCGATCGGATCAGCGATGCGCTGGCCGGTTATTCGCTCGAGTGAAGGGTGCCCCCTTTCAGTCAGCCGCCAACCTGGCGCGACGACGCACATCCTCTTTCGTTTCGTTGCCTTCGAGGAGGATCTGCAAACTGGCCGGCCCATGATTTAGCAACAAATCCAGCACCGCCATATGGGGCTCGAAGCCGGGAAAGGCCTGCCGATATCGAGGATGGACGTAGTCCTGGTAATAGATCTTCAATCCCTCCGCCGCGAACAGCGGCTCGCGGAGATAATCGCGCCCAAGCGCACCTGATATATAGATCGACGCCTTGGTCTTGCGGCAAATGTCGAGAACGAGAAGATCCTTGGCACCTTCTACGCCTATGTCCGAACTATAGAGAAAAGGGGTGTTGATCCCCAAGGCGGCCAGCAAATAGTCCGTGCTGGAACGCAGCAACAAGGCCAATTGCGTCCATTCCTGGCGGAATAGCTCTTCGAGAAACGCCTTATGTTCCTGAAAGAATGGGGCCTTCGCATAGTTCTGGCGAAGGGTGTCCCAATGCTTTCGCCGCCACGCATCCTCGGCAACGCCGAGCGACGCAATAGACAGATTTCCAAACTGACCGCCGGTCCGCACCGGAACGGTCAGCCAAGTCCAGCCATTGGCCGTGCGGATCTTATTACGGTTGGTGAAGCTGTTCTTTTCGTACTGAACATGGTCGAGGACCACATGCAGATCGGAAACGGCAATCCGGTGGAAGTATCCGAGCCATGGCAGATAGGCCGGTTGGTTTATTGAAACCAGCATCGGTCCCCCCTGTTTGGGCTAAAGTGTGGCCGCATCTGACTGCTTAAGAGCCTGAATCGAAACTGGGTTTAAGCATGTCGAAGAACCACCATCCGGCGTAGCGTGAGGCGGATCGAGGCGGTCAAGATCCACGTCTCGGCTCTGGCGATGGTTGCCGTGAAATCCTTGGCGGGCCGTATTCCTCGGAAAAGTCCATCCATCGAGAGCAGCACCTTCGTCGCGAAAACTCAGCTTCGTCCATCAGAAGAAGCGCTGCACCTCGATGCGCCCCGGGTCGATTGGCAAGTCCTGTTCGGGCGTCATCGAAATAAAGTATTTTCGCCCTCGGAACGAGAAGAAGGCGGGGGCCGACACCGGCAGCCCACGCAAATGATTGAATTGGGCTGCAATCGATTGATTCGGATCGATTTCTGAGTGGGCCGGACGGCGGCGCTCGCACCAGGTGGCTTTCGAATGGTCCTGTTGCTGGCCGACAACCCGACCCGATAAGAGGGCCGACGCTGATTCGCGCAATACCCGAACGGTCAGTAGATCATCGATCCTGCGAAGTTCCGGCTCGACCTCGCTGTGGCTCAAGGGATATCGGGCCTGGGCGATGAGATTGCCCGCATCCACCTCCGGCGCGGCGAACAAGAGGCTGAGAATCAGGTCCCTTTCCTCCTTCGCGGTATTGTAGATAGGCGCGGAACCCCGACCTTTAGGTAGGGGGCTGGAATGCGTAAGAATGAAACCCCTATCCGCCGAATCGAGCACGTCTGGCGGGACCACCCGGCCATAATTGACAAGCAGGCCGAGTTCACACTTGGCGGGGGCATCATCATGACTCCGTATGATCTGACAACGTCGCCCAAAACCACGAAAGATATCGGCCAAAGGTTCCCACGAACCCGTGGACAGACCCGTGCCGATCATCACCACCGTTCCATCCATTTGCCTTGTCCTATCACTGCTGTCCGGTTAAAACGCGAATAGATTCAATTGGTTAGTTATTTGCGAAGTATCGGGTTTGTATTCGTTGA
>CAIOJO010000383.1 GCA_903858635.1 uncultured Telmatospirillum sp.
CCTGCTGACAAGGCGTCCTCACGGACGCACTGGCGCCGGCGTCCCTGCCGGTGTTCCGGCGGAGCCGGAAGCTGAGCATTTCCGCCGCTCCGCGGCGAAAGACCGGCAGGGACGCCGGTCCCACTGAAAAACAATTGTTTCACAGGCTCTTTAGCTGCGGCGCCAGGCGGTGCCGCCGGCCCCGTCTTCGAGCAGCACGCCGTGGTCGGCCAATTCCTTGCGGATGCGGTCGGCCTCGGCGAAATCCTTGGCCGCGCGGGCCTCGATCCGGCGTTGCACCAAGGCGTCCACCGCCTCGTCGGTGAGCTCGGTGCCGCCGGCCGGCGTCCACCGGAACCATGCCTCGACATCCTGCTGCAACAGCCCCAGGACATCGCCGCAGGCCAGCAGCGCGCCCTTCCATTTGGCCTTTTCCTCCGGCTTGGTGGCCTTGTTGAGATTGCCCGCCAGATCGTGCAGATGGGCGATGGCCAAGGGCGTGTTGAGATCGTCCTTCAACGCCGCCAGCACCTCGATGGGCAGGTTGTCGCGCCCTTTCGGGCGAATCTCGGCGGTGTTGCGTAGCGCCAGATACAGCCGGTCGAGGGTCGCCCGGGCTTGGCGCAGTCCTTCGGCCGTCCAGTCGAAAGGCTGGTGATAATGGGTCGACAGCATGGCCAGGCGAATCGCCTCGCCCGGCGCCTGGTCCAGCAGGTCGCGCACGGTGAAGAAGTTGCCCAACGACTTCGACATCTTCTCGCCTTCGACCATCAGATAGCCGTTGTGCAGCCAATAACGGGCGAAGGGCTGGCCATGGGCGCAAACGCTCTGGGCGATCTCGTTCTCGTGATGGGGAAAGACCAGATCCTGGCCGCCGCCGTGAATGTCGAAGGTGATCCCCAGATACTCCTTGCTCATCGCCGAGCATTCGATATGCCAGCCGGGGCGGCCGCGACCCCACGGACTATCCCAGCCAGGCAGGTCGTCGGAGGACGGCTTCCACAAGACGAAATCGGCGGCATCCCGCTTGTAGGGCGCCACCTCGACCCGCGCCCCGGCGATCATTTCGTCCTGGCTGCGGCGCGACAACTGGCCGTAATCGGCCATCGACGGCACCGAAAACAGCACATGGCCCTCGGCCTCATAGGCATGCCCGCGTGCCAGCAGGGTCTCGATGAGGGCGATCATATGGCTGATATGGGCGGTGGCCCGCGGTTCGACGTCGGGGGGCAAGGCGTTCAGCGCCGCGATGTCTTCGTGGAAGGCTTGGGTGGTGCGCGCCGTCAGGGCGGCGATCGGCTCGCCGTTGTCCCTGGCCCGCGCATTGATCTTGTCATCCACGTCGGTGATGTTGCGGACATAGACGACATTGGGATAGAGCCGCTTCAGCAGACGATAGAGCAGGTCGAAGACGATCACCGGCCGGGCATTGCCGATATGGGCCCGGTCGTACACCGTCGGACCGCAGACATACATGCCGACCCGATCGGGATCCAGCGGCTCGAATGACTCCTTGCGGCGGGTCATGGTGTTGTAAAGAACAAGCGGCATTTTTCTTCCTAAAAGTAGTCCCTCAGGCGCCGGGCGCCCGCATCCGCGGGCTTGGCTCCTCCGCTAAAGCTCCGGGGCCCTCAACGGGCCAGTCGCGGGCCGGGGCCCGCTCCAGAATAGTCCCTCAGGCGCCCGTGTCGCCTCGATCATCCGACGGTATCGGTGAAACCGTTGACGATAGGGTAACGCCGATCGCGGCCGAAGGCGCGACTGGTGATCTTCACCCCGGGCGGCGCCTGGCGGCGCTTGTATTCGGCCCGGTCGAGCATGCGGAAGACCCGGCGCACCACCTCCGCGTCCTGGCCGGTGGCGACAATTTCGCCCGGCCCCATCTCCAACTCGATCAGTCCGTGCAGGATGGCATCCAATTGCTCATAGGGCGGCAGGGTGTCCTGATCCGTCTGGTTCGGCTTCAATTCGGCCGAAGGCGGCTTGGTGATCACCCGCTCGGGCATCACCAGCCCGTCCGGCCCCAGCGCCCCTTTCGGTTTATTGGCGTTGCGCCAGCGCGCCAGCTCGAACACCGTGGTCTTGTAGACGTCCTTCAACACGGAATAGCCGCCGCACATGTCGCCGTAAAGGGTGGCGTATCCGACCGACATCTCGGACTTGTTGCCGGTCGACAGCACCATGTAGCCGAACTTGTTGGACAACGCCATCAGGGTCAGGCCACGCGACCGCGCCTGCAGATTCTCTTCGCTGATATCGGGCTGGGTACCGGCGAACGGCGCCGCCAACATGGTGGCGAAGGCCTGCATGGCCGGACCGATAGCGATGCTGTCGAGCCGTACTCCGCACATCTCTGCCACCAAGGCGGCATCCTCGAGGCTGTCGTTCGAGGTGTAGGGCGAGGGCATCATCACGCACCACACCTTGTCCGGTCCCAGGGCATCGGCGGCGACGGCCGCCGACAAGGCGCTGTCGATTCCCCCCGACAGGCCGAGCAGGACGCCTTTGAAGCGGTTCTTGCCGACATAGTCGCGCAAGCCCCAGATCATCGCCTGGTAGACGTCCTCCAGCGGCGGCAAAGGCCGCGTCAGGTCGCCGGCCAAGCCGACCAGACCGCCGGCGTCGCGGCTCCACCGGGTCAGCACCACCGCCTCGGCCCAGGCCGGCATGCGGTGCAACAGGCGGCCGGCGGCGTCGATGACGAAAGAAGCGCCGTCGAAGACCAGCTCGTCCTGGCCGCCGATCTGATTCAGATAGATCAGCGGCAAACCGGTTTCGGCGGCGCGGGCCGAGGCATGGGCGAAACGGGCGTCCGGCTTGTCGGTCTCGAAGGGCGAGCCGTTCGGCACGATCAGCAGTTCGGCCCCGCCCGCCTTCAACGCCGCCGCCACATCGGCGTACCACATGTCTTCGCAGATCAGGATGCCGAGGCGCAGGCCGCGAAAGCTGACCGCCTCGGGCAAGGCGGCCGGGGCAAAGACCCGTGCCTCGTCGAAAACGCCGTAATTGGGCAGATGATGCTTGAGGATGGTGGCGGCGATCCGGCCCTGGTCGAGCAGCAAGGCAGCATTGTAGCGCTGGCCGTCGGCCCGCCACGGTGCGCCGATCAGCATGGCCGGACCGTCGACGGTGGCGGCGGCGAGCTGGGCGACGCCGGCCTCGACCGCATCGAGGAAAGCCTCTTTCAACACCAGGTCTTCGGGTGGATAGCCGGAGACGGTCAGTTCGGGAAAGACCACCAGATCTGCCGCCCCGGCCTTGTCGCGCGCCTCGAGAATGCGGCGCAGGTTTCCCGGCACGTCGCCCACGGTGGGATCGATCTGGGCCAGGGCAATGGCAACTGTGTCGGACATGGCTGGCGGCCTGATCTTCTGGCGAATCGGCGCAAGCTAGGCGCCACACCTCGGCATGTCAACGCCCGGTCTTGGTCAGGCGATCGGCGCCGGATGTCGGCCCCTCGGGATTGCAGCGAGTCTCATCGGGGCTAGCTGCTCCGCGGCAGCATGCGAACGAGGATCTGGTCGCGCAACAGCAGCATGTGAAAGAGGACGCCCAGCAGGTGCAGCCCGACCAGGCCGGCCAGGATGTAAACGGCCCAGTGATGGTAATGGGCGAACGACCGGCACAGGGCGTCGCCCTGGCTGCATAGGGCAGGCAGCGGCCCCAATCCGAACAGGGAGATCTCCCAGCCACGTCGCGCCGCGTTGGCCCAGCCCATGGTGGCGGTCAGCAGCACCGCCGCATAGAGGGTCACATGGGTGAAGTGGGCCAGGCCGGTCTGCCAAGGCGCCGCCCCGCGCGATGGGCGGGGCGACTGCGTCAGGGCGCGGACGGCAAGCCGCAACAGGGTGAGGACGACGAGCAGGAGCCCCAGGCTGTCATGGGCGGACAGCAGGGCGTCGGGCGGCGTGCCGCGATGCGCCTTGGGCATCAGCCAGGCCAAGCCGTATTGGCCGGCCATGGCGACGAAGATACCCCAGTGCAGCGCCTTTACCAGGGGATGGTAGGTTCCCGATTGGCCTCGGGCATTCCGGCTTCGCATGGACGCGACCCTATCGGCTTATGGTTCGGTCGGACACACTAGCCGGACAGGCGTCAGAGCGGGCAGGAAATGCGTCGACAGCCCCAATGACAGCGGCGCAGCACCGCTCCGTCGGCACCATGCAGGATGATCGACCAGCCATCCTTCTGCCGGTCCATGATCAGGTAGCCGAAGCTGGCGACCGCCAGGCCGCTGATTACCGTGGTGTCGCCCACCGGCTGACCGGAGAAGCGCGGCGGCGTCCGCTTGTCGAGCAGGTCGCCGCCCACTCCGGCAACCAGTTGCGGCGGATGCCGGCCTTGGTAATTTTCGATTTGGAAGTTATGGATGTGGCCCGACAGGATCAACCGCAGCGGCTGTTCGTCCAGCCCCTGCAAGGCCGCCATCAGGGTGCCGTTGGCACCTTCGAGGCTGCCGCCTTTTGCCGCCACGGCGTTGACGCCGCGCACCGGATGATGGGTGAGCAGCCAGTCCGGCTGGGCCGCCAGCATCGCCTGGAGATCGTCATGCAGACGGGCCACCACCGCCGGCTTGGGGTTGTCTTCGTCGGCGTCGTTGTCGTCGACGACGGCCATCTTGAAGCCGCCCAGATCGACCACATAGGGCCGATCATGGGCGCTGCAGGGGGCGGCGACCGGATCGGCGGACAGGAACACCGTCCAACCGAGCCCGGCCCGGCGGCAGTCCTCGTGATTGCCGCGCTCGGTCACCCAGGCGGCCGCCTTCAGCAATAGGCTGGCCGGGGCGAAGAACTCGGCATCCCAGGTGGCCCAGTTGTCACCCCAGGGGGTTCCGGCGCAACGGGGATCCCCGGCCGGACAGGCGTTTTCGCGGTAATTGTAGTCGCCGACATGGATTACCAGGTCGGGATGCGCCTGCGCCGCCAGATCGGCCACCCGTTGGAAGGGCCATTCCCGGGAGTCATTGCAGGCCTGGATGATCTTGCCCTTCAGCCGGCAGCCGGTATCGCCGAACACCACGATGCGACGCGGTCGGGCCACCGGCACCGGCAAGGTCTGCCCCTCGACGATGGCGTTCTGGGCATCGGCCGGCAGCGTCTGGGCGCAGGTCCGCACCGGGAACTTGTCGTCGGGCGCCTGGCGCAGGGTCATCGGGCCGGCCACGCCATTGACGCTGATCTCCGGGCAGGCGGCGGCATCGGTGATCACCCGCGCCTCCACCGTGCCGCCGGCGGCATAGGCCGTCCAGGCGCGCAACACGCCGGCCTCGGCATCCGTGCCGCCGAGCAGCAGCGACAGGGCGAGCCCTCCCAACAGCATCCCTCGTTTTTCCCAACCCGCTGACGGCATGCGCATGCTCCTTCCGGTGATACTCGCTAGACCCTATTTCTCACACCCAGGTCGTTGGCGCGGAAGAAAATATGGCGACAAAGCTGGCCGCGGGGTGCCGAGTAGACAGAAAATTTTAGTGGCACCGGCGTCCCCGCCGGTGTCCGCCGCAAAGCGGCGGAAG
>CAIOJO010000384.1 GCA_903858635.1 uncultured Telmatospirillum sp.
CACGGATGCGACGAGAAATCGATCCATCTGTGTGGTAAAACGATGGTCCTACCCTGTGTTGGCCAGAGAAAAAATCATGCGTAATAAACCCGGACCTGCCAAGACGTTTACCGCTACCGAGCGCGGCTTTCCCAAAGACTTCCTGTGGGGCGCCTCCACCTCCAGCTTCCAGATCGAGGGGGCCACCACCGAGGACGGTCGCGGCGCCAGCATTTGGGATGTGTTCTGCCGCATGAAGGACCGGGTCAATCGGGGCGACACCGCCGACATCGCCTGCGATCATTATCACCGCTACGCCGACGATGTCCGGCTGATGAAGGAACTGGGCCTCGCCGCCTATCGCTTCTCGGTGGCTTGGCCGCGGGTCCTGCCGCGCGGGCGGGGCGTGGTCAACGAGGCCGGCCTCGACTTCTACGACCGGCTGATCGATAGCTTGCTCGAAGCCGGCATCGAGCCCTGGCTGACGCTGTACCATTGGGACCTGCCGCAGTCCCTCGACGATCTGGGCGGCTGGCCGAACCGCGACACGGCCGGATGGTTCGCCGACTACGCCGCCCTGGCAGCCAAGCGCTACGGCGACCGGGTCAAGCGCTGGGCCACCTTCAACGAGTTCTCGGTGTTCTCCCTGTTCGGCTACGCCTTGGGCTGGGGAGCGCCCAGCATCGCCGACCGCGCCTTGCACCTGCAGACCATCCATCACGTCAATCTGGCCCATGGCGCGGCGACCGACGTGCTGCATGACCTGGTTCCCGGTGCCTCGATCGGCGCCATCCACAGCTATCAGCCGCTGCGGCCGCAGTCGGACGCGGCCCTGGACGTCGAGGCCACGGCCTTGTTCAATGAGCACTGGAACCTGGCCTTCCCCGACGCGCAGTTGCTGGGCTGTTACCCGCCCCGCATCGCCCGGGCCATCGAGCCCTATCTGCGGGCCGGCGACATGGCGAAGATATGCCGGCCACTGCACTGGTTCGGGCTCAACTACTACGCCCCGATGTACGGCCGGGCCGATCCGGACAACATCTGGGGCTTCGGTTGGGGCGCGGTGCCGGATGCCCTGCCGCGCACCGGGGTCGGCTGGCCGATGCAGCCGGAAGCCTTCCGCGATACCTTGCTTGAGCTGACGGCCAGGTACCGCCTCCCCATCTACGTCACCGAGAACGGCTACGGGACCGCACCGGCGGACAACGAGGACAAGGCCATCGAGATCGACGACCAGCCACGCCTCGCCTACCTGCAGAACCATATCGGCGCGATGGCCGAGGCGGTGCGGGCCGGCGCCGAGGTCGGCGGCTATTTCGTGTGGTCGTTGCTCGACAATTTCGAATGGGGAGCGGGCTACAGCAACCGCTTCGGCATCGTCTACGTCGACTACCCGACCCAAGCCCGCATCCCCAAGACCTCGGCCAAGTGGTATTCGGCGCTGATTACCGGGAAGGCCGTGGAATAGCTTATTATCCGCAGATGACACAGATGCCTGTCCGATTAGGACAGACACCGTGGACTTTTTGGAGCCCTCAACCTGGAAGGCCATTGTAATAAAGGGCTACAATCACCCCACATAGCCCGACGCATGCGCCAGCAGAAGGCTGTATCGCTATGGACACGATAAACCGAATGCGCGCCCGAGTAGTCGCCGTGTTCCAACGAAAGCCTATGATATTTACATCCAGAAATTGGCCGCGTCGCCGTTCAGTCTTGGGCGTCGAGAAGACGGCGATACATAGCAAGAAGCACAACAATAAAATTACAATGTGACCTGCGCCAAATACGATGTTCT
The DNA here is from genome assembly GCA_903858635.1 of uncultured Telmatospirillum sp. Taxonomy (GTDB): domain Bacteria; phylum Pseudomonadota; class Alphaproteobacteria; order Rhodospirillales; family Magnetospirillaceae; genus DUZF01. The sequence continues at coordinate 1,778 of CAIOJO010000384.1, forward strand.
TGAGTGCGATTTTCTTTTCAACGCTTCTGCTCAGGTATCCGAACAATACGACGGATAATAGGGCCGGAAATAGGAACAACATTCTTGTCGTAGTTTTGTCCATTTATAATTTCCAACAATCGAAAATGCCGCCAGAGTAAAGCGCGGGCCTTGCAATGAGCCCACCAGCGCGCGAATTGTGGGGCAATCTTCGCCGGAACCTCGTCGCCAGACGTGTGGCCGCCAAGGGTCATTTTTTGCCGGTTGCATGGCTTGCGTCAATTGCGGTTATGTGGCGGTAGCGTCTCAGTTTGAATCTAACAACAGAGCCTTCTTCACTGTTTCCGCGACAGTTTCGCGATCTATCCCGCGTCGTTTGCAGTAAGGGGAATCAATCCAGTCCGCCAGGAGTCGCGCTCCCTTGCTGGAATTGCCCGAACGGCAACAAAGCGCGATGTTTTCTGGCGTTATGATCCTCGCATCGTTGACGATGTGTTCCCAGCTTGCTCTGCTTCCATGCCCATCTATCGAGCCGAACACCACCCCGCAGTAGATGCAGGCGGTATCTCGCGTCCTTACCTCTGCCTCAAGCCTCTGGGGAATATTCCAGCGGTTCATTTGCCGTTGCCCCTCGCCTGATCTGCCACGAGAAGTTCGCACAATGATTGCAGTAGATCCCGGCTTCAACCAACGGGGGATTACCCAGTCCGCCGACAATTACGGCGCAGTTGGTTGGCGAAGGGGCGGACGCCGGCACCATCCACACTTCGCAAGGGGAAGGAGATCAGCGGGGCGAGGAAGGCAACGAGCAAGTGATGTGTAGCCAGTTGCAGGCAGGCGTGGAGCCGGCGGCTGTCTGGTCGATCTCGGACGTGTCGGTGGGGACGATCTCCAGAGCGGCCGATGGCCCCACCGGGGAAGTCGGGACCAATTTCTGGCCCTCGCCGCCGTAGGAGAACGAGGCAACCTCGCTTAAATTCGGGGGCCCGGGCGCATATTATCAGGCCCGTCTGGCCGCTTCTTCGACCACGTCTGGATTCAGTTCGATGGCCCGGAGCAAGACCCGCGCACTGCGTTCGGGTCGGCGCCGCCCCTGTTCCCATTGCTGGACCGTAGACCTGTCTAGCCCGTACTTGGCGGCGAATTGCCCCTGGCTCAAACCGAGCTTCTTGCGGATGCCGGCAACGTCTACCGGAGACACGGCATGAGTTGTGCCCCGGCTGGTGTCCCCATTGGCATAGGCAACGGCGTCTTCCAGTCCAGCCATGATCTTGTCGAATGCTTTCTTGGTCATCTTAGCCACCATATTTGCTGATCAGCGTCTTGACAGCCTTGGCCAATGCATTGACCTCGGCTTGGGAGAGGTTGGATCGCTCATTCTTGGCGAACACAGCCAACAGGAAAATCGGGAAGCGTTCGTCGCTGTAGAAGTAGACCACTCGTATGCCACTGCTCTTGCCTTTGCTGCCGATGGCATAGCGGGCCTTGCGGATGCCTCCGCCACCGACAATCAGATCCCCGCAAGTCGGCTCGGCGGCGATCATGTCGACCAGCCCCGCACGTTCGTCGTCGGTCATCAGCTTCTTGGCATCCGCCAGGAACGCAGCCGTCTCGACGATGGTATGCGGGGGCGTATCCATGTGAAAAATGTACGTCAGTGACGCACAACGTGTCAAGCACAGTGTGTGTCAGTGACACACAGACGCTTGGGCCCAAAGGCAACCTTAGAGAGAGAATGTGGTCGGCCGGACGCCCTGAATCCGCAAGCTCCGCTACGTCCCGAATGGTCAGGTCCTGCCGATTTGGCGGCAGCGGCGCGGATCGTCGTGAACTCTATATGTAGTGGGTGCCTGTCCTAACCGGATAGGCAGGATTACACAGATAGGCACAGACAAGAATTTTCTCTATAGATCTGCGCCCCTCCGCGTCATCTGCGGATATCCAACCACTACACTTGGCCGGTCTTCACCACCTCGCTGAAGAAGCGATAGCTGTCCTTCGGCGTTCGCTGCAGCGTGTCGTAGTCGACCCGCACGATGCCGAAGCGCTTGGATAGACCGAAGGCCCATTCGAAATTGTCGAGCAGGCTCCAGCACAGATAGCCTTTGACGTTGCAGCCTTCGGCCGCGGCCCGTCCCACCGCCTGCAGATGGTCCCTGAGGAAGGCCACCCGGTCGACGTCATGGATTTGTCCGTCGGCCTCGACCTTGTCGTCATAGGCGGCGCCATTCTCGGCGATGAACACGGCGGGATTGCCGTAGTCCCGCTTGAATTCGACCAGCAGGTCGTAAAGCCCGTCCGGCTGCACCGGCCAGCCCATGAAGGTCCAGCGGTCGCAATGGGCGTCGCCCCACCAGACGTCGAAGGGATGGCCGGTCTCGTACTTCATGGTCATCCGGGAATAATAGTTGATGCCCAACAGCTCGATCGGGAACCGAATCGCCACCTCGTCCCCCACCTTGACGATGTCCCTCATCTTCTCGGCCAGCAGTGGTGGAATTTGCCCGCGCAGCAGGCCGTCCAGCGGCACCCGGTTCCACACCGCGTCCCAGCGCGCCGCTGCGGCCACGTCTTCGGGTTTGTCAGACTCGGCCCGGCAGGGTTGGAGATTGATCACCGTGCCCAGGGTCAGGCCGGAATGCTCGGCATCGATGGCGCGCAAGGCCGCCCCTTGGGCCAGATTCTGGTGGTGCAGCGCCTTCAGGATACCGACTTCGCCCAACTTGTGGCCCGGCGCGTGGTCACCGACGCCATAGCCGAAGATCGCCACCACATTGGGCTCGTTCAGCATCATCCAGTGCTTGACCCGATCGGCCAGCCGGGCCGTCACCACCCGGGCATAGTCGGCGAATGGGCCGACGATCTCGCGCCCCTGCCAGCCCCCCTTGTCCTCCAGCGGCTGCGGCAAGTCCCAATGGTAAAGGCAGGCCATCGGCCGGATGCCGGCCGCCAGCAGACCGTCGACCAGCCGGTCGTAGTAGTCGAGGCCCTTGTCGTTGACCGCGCCGGTGCCGGTCGGCAGCACGCGCGGCCAGGCGATGGAAAAGCGATAGGTGTTGAAGCCCGCCTGCCGCATCAGGGCGATATCCTCGGGCCAGCGATGATAATGGTCGCAGGCGACCGCGGCACTACTGCCGTCCTGGATGCGGCCGGCGGCGGTGAAGCTGTCCCAGACGCAAGGCCCGCGGCCGTCGGCCTCGATAGCCCCTTCGATCTGATAGGCTGCGGTCGAGGCGCCCCACAGGAACCCCTTAGGAAAGCTGATCTTCGCCATGGCTTGTTCCCCCAGCCGATGAATCCGATCCTAGTGTGGCGGCGCGACCGGACCAGTTCAAGCGGCGATGCCACCCGCGCCCGAGGTCAATACCACAGGCCGGGAAAGTGCCAATGGGGGCGCACCGGCGGCAGCCCCTGGGGAAGCGGCAGGCTGCTACTGGCATAGACGGGGCGCTGCGGCAGCTGCAGGGCCTGCAGCCGCCGGATGCGCTCTTCGCTCAGGGGATGGCTGCGCAGGATCGACGGTTCGGGGCTGCGCCGCCCCGGCATCAGAATGCGCTCCCACAGGCCGCCCTGGTAGCGTTCCACCTTCTCGAGGGCCGCGGCCAAGCCGAGCGGGTCACCGGTCAGCCGGGCCGCATCGAGGTCGGCGTCGAACTCGCGGGTGCGGGCCAGGGCCAATTGCAGCAATGCACTGAGCGTCGGCGCGAAGATCAGCAGGAGCAGCAGCTCCCAGGGCAGGCCGGCATGCGCCATCATCACAGCGGGCAGGAAGAAGATCAGCACCAGCAGCCCGGCCATCGACATGACGCGGGTGAGGCGGGTGATGGTGTCGCTCAGGCCCATCACCCACAGATCGTGATTGCGGATGTGACTGATCTCATGCGCCAGGACGCCGGCCAATTCGCGCAGATCGAGCCGGCGCAGCATGGCGTCGGACAGGGCGATGGACCATTGATTGCGGCCGCCCACCGTGAAGGCGTTCATCATCGACGAGGGAATATAGAACAGACCGGGCGTCGCCGGCAGCCCGGCCACGGCACAGATCTCGCCCAGCACGGCATGCAGCTCGGGAAACTGCCAGGACGGAATCGGCGCGGCGCGGAACAGCCGCAGGAGCAATTGTGGCGAAAGGCGCGGGCCGACGATCAGGCTAAGGCCGCCGACCCCCGCAGCCCAGGCCACCCCCTCGGCACCGGCAATGCTCCAGCCGCAGGCCGACAACAAGGCCACCATACCGCCCAGCAGCAGGATCGATTGGATGATGTTGCGGCGCTTATACCGGTACTGCTCCCGGCTGTTCCAGACGGTGCCGTACATGATCGACTCCCTCCGAGACAATATTGTGGTCCTTGGCAATGCCGCGTACCAGATCCTTAGATGATAGGGCTATCCCGGCCAAGCTGTGACACTGCTGTCATGCACAATCTGTTAAGCTCGGACGAGCGCAAGGCCGGACAAGGGAGGCGATCATGGCGCACGGCATATTCGTCTGGAACGAGCTGATGACCAACGACGTGGCCGGGGCCAAGGCATTCTACGAGGCGACCATCGGCTGGAGCTTCGAAGAAATGCCGATGCCGCAGGGCAGCTATTGGCTGGCCAAGCTGGACGGCAAGCCGGTGGCCGGTCTGATGGACATGACCGGGGTGACGCCGCCGGGCGTGCCGCCGCATTGGTTCGCCTATGTCGAGGTCGATGACGTCGATGCCCGGGTTGGCCAGCTCGCCGCCGCCGGGGGCCGGTTATACCGCGAGCCGTTCGACATTCCGGAGGTCGGCCGCATCGCCATCGTCGGCGATCCCACCGGCGCCGCCCTCGGCTGGATGACCCCGGCGAAATAAGCCGATTCCATTTGAGTGGAGATAGGCTTCCTGTGAAAAAAGTTAGTGGCACCGGCCTTATATGAGGCGGCTGCCGTCAAGCGGCTTTTGCGTGCAAAAGCCGCTTGACGGGAAAAAACCGGCGGCGAAGCCGCTCCTTAATCGAGAAATGC
>CAIOJO010000385.1 GCA_903858635.1 uncultured Telmatospirillum sp.
AGGGCAGATCAAGGCCGTTCCGTTCGCCATTTCCGGGATAGTTAGGACACCGCGTAGGTACTTTCAATCGAAAAGATTGATGTGCTTTTTCTTCCGCTCGTTCATTGTCTTGGGAAGCTTCGATGGGGTTTAAGGCAATTGCAGGCAGGAGGCGGGCAAGCGTGATGTCAGCCATATTGGACCGATGCTGCAAACCGCCTGACCGAGGACAGGCTGGTCCGGCGCAGCACCTTGGATCGCCAGCACTATGGTGAAGACTTGTGCCTATTGGGACGATGCCTACAGCAACAGCGCCTATATCCCGGACGGCGACTGCTACCCGGCACGTTGGGCGGCAGCGGCGGCGGAATTTCGCGCCGGTCAGCCCTCGGCGCGGCTCGACCAAGCCTATGGCCTGCGGCCGCGCGAGCGCTTCGATCTGTTCCTGCCGGACGCTCCACCGGCCGGCACCCTTATCTTCATCCATGGCGGTTACTGGATGACATTCGACAAATCGTCGTGGTCGCATCTCGCCGCAGGTGCGCTGGGGCGGGGCTGGGCGGTGGCGATGCCGAGCTACACGCTGTGCCCCGCAGCCCGAATCGACGCGATCGTGCGGCAGATGGCGTTCGCCGTCGAGGCCGTTGGCGCGCTGGTGCCGGGACCGTTGCGTCTGGCCGGCCATTCTGCCGGCGGCCATCTTGCGACAAGGCTTTGCTGCGACGACAGGCTGCTTTCGGAAGCGTTGGCACAACGCGTCGACTGCGTGCTGTCGATCAGCGGGCTGCATGATCTGCGGCCGTTGCTCGCCACCAGCCTGAACGAGACGCTGAAGCTGGACCCTGAGGCCGCCGCCGTCGACAGCCCGGCGTTGCTGCGCCCCCGCCCGGGCCTTGCGGCGATCTGCTGGGTCGGCGGCGACGAACGCCCTGAATTCCGCCGGCAGTCGGCGCTGCTCGCCAATATCTGGAGCGGTGTAGGCGCCGAGACCGAATTGGTTGAGCAGCCGCATCGCCACCATTTCAACGTCATCGAGGACCTCGCCCGCCCGGACTCGCAGTTGCTGGCTCGATTACTCTCTTGACGGATCTTGGACGAGTTGTTCGCTATTACCGGCTTTCATTGCTAGCTTACCAATCCGCTGCTTAGAACGAACAGAGCGGAGGTTAGTGCTCTGGGAATCTCAATGTCATCCCGGTATCCCGGTTCATAGGAGGGCGGCGACGCCGCCCCGTCAGGCCGCCCGAAGCAGAAAATCGACGTGGACGGCCTCGAAAGGAAACACGACGCGGCCATCATCGGATCGCCGGACAACGCCGGCGGCGACCAGCGCTCGGATGTCGGCATGCACCGCCTTGACGTCGCGACCCACCCGCCGCGCTGTCTCACGCACCGACATCGGGCCCTGACCGGTCATGGCCTTCAGGATCTCCCAACGTTTCGCGGTTAGCACCTTCCACAGCAGCTCCGGCGACGCGAAGCTGATCCTCGCATCATCCTCGGCCTGGCCGCTGTTCCACGCATCTCGGAAGGCGGCAAGGCCCTCTTCGAGGCTTCGAACGTCAAGGGTTACGGTTCGCATCCAGCCACTCCTTCACATGCGCCCCGAAATCGGCAAGTAACCCGTCGATTCCCTCGAACCGATAGGGCCTTTCAACCGCGCCAACATGCATATGGTCACCCTTACCGGCCTCATTGTCGTATCGCAGAACGCAAACTTCGCGTTCGACCAAGGCCAAGCGATACTTGTAGCGGTGCGCACTCCCTGCCACCGGTTCGGGGACTTCCCACAGCACCAGCTCGGCAAAGGCCGTGGCGGAAAGCGTTACACGGCGATCGACGAGACAACGGGCCTTCATGTTGGAGAGCATGACAACAACATCCGGCCGTTGTCAATCACTCCAACAGCCAGAAAATCTGCGCTTGCACCGTCAAGTTCGATCATGTGTGCAGGGCACGGAATTCGGTCGCAAACGCTAAGGATCCGCCCGCCCGCATGTGGAGCGCAGGTCCGGGGCGTCCCGACCCGCTTGAATTCGCCTGCCCCGCCCTCCAGGATATGGACCGAGACGGACGTGCCCGGGCGCGCAACACCGGGCGGCAAGCACTCTGCCGTCCGCGATGAGGAGCGTTCATGCCGCCGCCGATTCTTTGGGTCTCCGCCGTCACCAAAACCTATAAAACCGGCTTTACCGCCCTGCAGGCGATCGACCTGGCCATCGAACGCGGCGAGATCTTCGCGCTGCTTGGCCCCAACGGGGCCGGCAAGACGACGCTGATCAGCATCATCTGCGGCATCGTCACGATGACGTCGGGGCAGGTCCGCGTCGACGGCCATGACATCGGCGGCGCCTATCGTGCCGCCCGTTCGATGATCGGCCTGGTGCCGCAGGAGATCGCGCTCGACTTCTTCACCACCGTCTGGAACACCGTGAGCTTCAGCCGCGGCCTGTTCGGGAAGCGGCCGAACCCCGCCTATATCGAGTCGCTCCTGCGCGACCTCTCGCTCTGGGACAAGCGCGACAGCCGCGTCATCGAGCTTTCGGGAGGGATGAAACGGCGCGTGATGATCGCCAAGGCATTGAGCCACGAGCCCGAGCTGCTGTTCCTCGACGAACCGACCGCCGGGGTCGATGTCGGGCTGCGGCGCGACATGTGGGCACTGGTGCGGCGGCTGCGGGACAAGGGAGTGACCGTCATCCTCACCACCCATTACATCGACGAGGCGGAGGAAATGGCCGATCGAGTCGGCGTGATCGACGGCGGGCGCCTCCTGCTGGTCGAGAAGACGGCGAAACTGATGCGCAAGCTCGGCAAGCGTCGCCTGACCCTGGTGCTCCAGCACCGGATGGCGACGATCCCGCCCGAACTCGCCGGCTGGCCGATCGAGCTAGAGGCCGACGGCCAGCAGCTGGTCTACAGCTTCGACGCCAATGCCGAGGACACCGGGATACCGGCGCTGCTCCGGCTCCTCGGCGAGAAGGGCATCGACTTCAAGGACCTCGACACCAGCCGGAGCTCGCTCGAGGACATCTTCGTCAGCCTGGTGGAGCGCGCCGCATGAGCTGGTCGTCTGTCAACGCCGCCGGCATCTGGGCCATCTACAGCACCGAAATGGCGCGGATGGTGCGCACCATATGGCAGAGCGTGGCGACGCCGGTGATCACCACGGCGCTCTATTTCGTCGTGTTCGGCGGCGCGATCGGCTCGCGGATTCAGCAAGTCGGCGGGGTCGACTACGGTGCGTTCATCGTGCCCGGCCTGATCATGCTCTCGCTGCTGACGCAGAGCATCTCGAACGCCTCGATCGGCATCTATTTCCCGAAATTCACCAAGACGATTTTCGAGATCCTGTCGGCGCCGCTCTCGTTCGGCGAGGCGGTGCTGGCCTATGTCGGTGCGGCGGCGACCAAGTCGATTTTGCTCGCCCTCATCATCCTGGTGACGGCGACCGCGTTCGTGCCGGTGCACATCCTGCATCCCGGCTGGATGGTGGCGTTCATGGTGCTGACCGCCGTCACGTTCAGCCTGTTCGGCTTTATCATCGGCATCTGGGCGGAGAGTTTCGAGCAGCTCGCCATCATCCCGGCGCTGGTGGTGACGCCGCTCACCTTCCTGGGCGGCGCCTTCTACTCGATCGATATGCTGCCGCAGCCTTGGCGGACGATCAACCTTCTGAACCCCGTCGTATATCTGGTCAGCGGGTTCCGCTGGAGCTTCTACGGCAAAGGTGATGTCGGGGTGGAAACCAGCCTCGGCTTCACCGCGCTGTTCATGGCGATCTGCCTCGCCGTCCTCTGGTGGATCTTCCGTACCGGGTATCGTCTGAAATCGTGATCCGGCCGTCGCTGAAGCCCTCCAGGGCGGCGCCCTCCTACTCGCGTGACACCTTCACCATCAGCGATTTGGGGATCGCCACCAGACAGATCACGCCCCCCACCACCAACAGGGCGGCGATGGCGTAAAGGGCGGCGGAGGGATCGGCCGAGTACGGCTTGATCCAAATCGCCACGTTGGGCCCGACATAGCCGCCCAGATTGCCGATGGAGTTGACGATGCCGATACCGGCCGCTGCGGCGGTGCCGGTCAGGAAGGCCGAGGGGATCGGCCAGAACAGCGGCATGGAGCCGATGACCCCGAGGGCGGCCAGCGACAGGCCGATGGTGTTGATCACCGGGTTGCTGGCAAACACGCCCGACAGCACCAGGCCGAAGGCGCCCAGGGTGACGTTGCAGGCATAATGCATCCGCCGCTCGCCGGTGCGGTCGGAATGCCGCGACAGGATCAGCATGCCGATGGTGGCCACGCCGTAGGGAATGGCGGAGATCAGTCCGACCGGCAGGTAACCCTGCAGGCCGAAGCCTTTGACGATGGTGGGCAGCCAGAAGGCGATGCCGTATAGCCCGATCATCAGGGTGAAGTAGATGGCGCAGAGCGCATAGACCTTGGCGCTCTTGAAGGCGTCGATCAGCCGGTGTTCGCCCTTGTGCCGTTCCTCGGCGTCAAGATTGCCGGCGAGCAGGGCTTTTTCCCCGCCGGTCAGCCAACGGGCCTCGGCGATCGAGCTGTCCAGGTAGAACATCACCCACAGGCCGACCAGGATCGACGGGATGCCCTCGGCCAGGAACAGCCATTGCCAACCGGCCAGGCCCATCGAGCCCGAAAACAGGTCCATGATCCCGCCGGAGACGGGATTGCCGATCACCCCGGCCAGGGGAATGGCGGCGACGAACAAGGCAGTGCGCGACGAGCGCTTTTGCGACGGATACCACAGAGTCAGGTAAAAGATCACACCGGGGAAAAATCCGGCCTCGGCCAGGCCGAGGATGAAGCGCATGACGTAGAACATCGTCTCGCTGGTGACGAACAGCATGCACGACGACACGATGCCCCAGGTCACCATGATCCGGGTGATCCACAGCCGGGCGCCGAACTTCTTCAGGGCCACATTGGACGGCACCTCGAAGAAGAAATAGCCGATGAAGAAGATGCCTGCCCCAGCGGCATAGGCGGCGTCCGACAACCCCAGGTCGCGGGCCATCTGCAGCTTGGCAAAGCCCACATTGACCCGGTCGAGATAGGCGAGAATGTAACAAAGGAACAGGAACGGAATAATGCGCCGATCGACCTTGGCATAGGTCGAGACGTCGTCTGGAAGAGCGACGGTCATGGCAGGGGCCCTCCGTGTGAGGTTTACCCGGGGCGCGTCGCCTGCCGCTGCCGATTGGAACGGGCATGGGGTCGCCGTCCTCGGAAAGTCCACAAAATAATAGCGGGAATATCGACTGCGGAATAGGGGCTTCGGTCGCTTGGCGATCGGGCCACCCTGAAGCTCTTTGTCGACGCAGACCGGCTGAGGCGGAACCTGCGGGTCACAGAGCCGAGGAGGACACCGAAGCCTTGCTCGCCGTCTCTGTGGTCCGCTGCCGGGTGAGCCACCGGCTGGCGCCGAAGGGGATGGCCAGAACCAGCAGCATGACCGCCCACAGGATCATCTCGCGATTCGACAACATGGCGTGGAAGATCAGCGGCAGTTGGTCGGAAAGCGTCGGATGGTCCTTGGTGAAGTCTTCGCCGATGACCGCCAATCCCTCGCTGACGATGGCGGCGGCCGAGGCGAACAGCAGTCCGCGGGCCAGCCAGGTGACCAGCCGGTCGCGCAGTTCGCCGCCGAGGGCGGCCGGCCCTTGGGCGAACAGGCCGTCCAGGGCCAGGGCCGGCAGCAGCGGCGCCTCGCAGCGCAGCGCCTGACAGGCGCGGACCGCCAGAAGCAGGGCGATTCCGGCCGCCGGCACCGAGAAATCGATCTCGGGAATGTCCCGATAGCGCCCGTCGAAGGCCAGCAGCATGGTCCAGACGATGGCATAGAAGCCGCTGAACACCACCAGCGCCTCGCCCTGCCAGCGGTCGGCGGCGCCGGCCAGGCGTCGTCCGAAGGCGGTCAAGGTGGCGGCGCCGCGGTCGGCGGCAAGCTCCGGCCTGGCCAGCAGCAGGGCGATGCGGTCGAGGGCGGCGAAGGCGAAGGCAACCGCCAGCCCGCCGCGGAACAGCGCCCACAGGTCCTGCCACCAAGCGAAGCTGACCGCCACGACATGAAACACCGTGGTCACCGCCAGCCAGCCGAGCAGCTGCGCCGACAGGGCGAACACCAGGCGCCCGACCAAGCCCGGAATGCCGAAGCCCAACCACACCGAGAGCAATGCCCCGGCGCCGACGGCGATGCCGGCTCGCAGCGGCCAATCGGCGACCTCGGTGACGGGTCCCTTCATGTCGAATTTCGGCTTGCGGTCGATGTCGAGGATGCCCCAGGCGGCGCCGACGGTGTTTTCCAAGGCCGCCTTCCACGGCTGGTCGAAGGCCTCGACGATGTTGTAGTCGAAATCGTATTTGGCGGCGATGTTGGCCATCTGGCGGACGAAACGGGCTTCGTTGACGGTGCTGACCACGGCTGGCCCGCGGTCGCGGCCGAGCGACGGCCACCCCGCCTCGCCGATCAGGATCGGCTTGCCGGGAAAGGCTTGGCGGATCTTCTCGACGATCCGCACGATGTGGTCCTCGACATGGTCGATGGCCACCGGCTCGTCTTCCCAGAAGGGCAGGATATGGATGGTGATGAAATCGACCTCGCGGCCGACTTCCGGGTATTTCAGGTAGAAGGCCCACACATCGGCGTAGGAAACCGGCTGCTTGACCGCCGCCTTGACCCGCCGGATATAGGCGATCAATTCCTCGGGCTTGAGGTCGCGCCGCAGCAGCACCTCATTGCCGACGATCAGCCGTTCGATCGAATCGGGATGGGCATTGGCCGCGGCGATCAGGGCTTCGGTCTCGGCCTCGTTGGTGGCCTTCCCTTCGGCCAGGGTCTCATTGGTCAGCCAGGCGCCATAGAGGACCTTGAAGCCGTATTTGGCGGCCAGATCGGGCACCACCTCCATGCCCTCCCGCGCCGTATAGGTGCGGATTCCACGGGCGCGCCCGACCAGGGTGCTGAGATCCTGTTCGACCTGGGCCGGCGTCGGATAGGTCTTGGTCAGCGGGCTCTGTCCGCGCCGGAAGGGAGCGAATGAGACGCTGCGGAGCGGCTGATTCCACGAGGGGTCGACCGGCACCGGCCGATCGCAGGCGATCCAGAGGGCTACGGCAACCAGACAGGAAACCAGGACCGCTGCGGCAAAGGTGTAAAGGCGCATGGGCCGGATCATATCTGCGGCCCTGGCCCGGGGCACCTAGTTTTTCGGACCGCCGACACCTGGACCCATGGCTAGCCCGCATTCGGCCCGGTGGCTGCAAGAGCAACATGGACGGACAACCAAGCGATTCACCACGGAGACACAGAGGTCACGGAGAAAGGATTCAACACGAAGACACCAAGAGACGAAGGAAGGGATTATGCGCTGCGCGCGGCCAATAAGCCCCCTTGGCGCCTTTGCGTCTTTGCGGTTCAGAAACCTTTCGGTGTCCTCCGTGACCTCCGTGTCTCCGTGGTGAAAGACCCTACTTGCTGCGGTTCTTCAGGTAGCGGCGGTCCTTGACCACCGACAGGGCGACGCCGAAGCGCTCCACCGAGATGATCTGCCGGCCCTCGAAATGGCGGTGGCAATTGGCCTGGGTGAAGGCCACCAGGAAATCCGCCTCGTCGAGATTCTTGGTGAATTCCATGTACTCGGGGAAATAGTAGGCGGCCGAAAGGCGATGGCCGCAGACCGCCACCTTGTAGGTCCGGGTGATCGGTTTGTCGCCGTTCTCCATGGCGATGAACTCGGCCAGATCCTTGGTCGCCTCCAGCAGTGAATTGCCCCAGTAATCCAGTTCATAGGCCCCGGCCGCGCCTTTGACGCCGCCGGTCAGCAGGTTGTAGTAGACGTATTCGTCAGGATGCAGCTGGCCCATGATCCAGATCTGCCCGACCAGGACCACCGCCAGCAGGGCGGCGAAGCCGCGCCCCGCCCGTTCGTGCAAGCGCTCCAGGCGATCCCACAGGCGGTCGAGGCCGGTCGCGGCGAGGACCGCCATCGGCGGCACCACGAACAGGAAGTGGCGAATGCCGTTATAGGCGGTCGGCTTGTAGAAGATGAAGAAGACCACCGGAAAGAACGCCGCCATGGTCACCAGCAGGAATTGCACATGGCGCAGGTTCTCCGGTTTGGTGCCGGAGGGACGCAGACCATCGACCCGCAGCCGTCGGGCCGCCCAGACGGCGGCCGAAACGGCGGCGGCCAACAGGCCGAAAATGACGATTTCCGGCATATTGACCAGCAGATAGTCGGGCAGGTAGTCGCGCGGCACCTGGGTCGCCTTGACCCAGATGCCGGCCACCAGGGTGTCGATATTGATCGGCAGCTTGGAGAAGTCCTGCAGCGCCTTGAACGGGTTGAACGGGCTCATCACGCCCCAGGGCCAGAACAGGCCCATGATCAGGTAGGCGATAACGGCGGCCGGCGTCAGCTGGCGTACCGCCGTCCACAGATGCGCCTGAACCAGCCGCCGATCGCCCGTTTCGCGCCATTCGCCCCACAGGAACAGGGTCACCGCGACCAGCAGATAGGGGCCGACCAGCACCGCGGCAACGCGGATGCCGAGCGCCAGTCCGAGGGTCAGGCCCAGCTTGAGCACCAGCCGGGTCGGTGGCGCCGGCAAGGCGGCCACCACCTTGCACAGATAGAACAGCGTCCACACCATCGCCGCGGCGAACGGCGCATCCTTCGGGTTGTTGAAGCTGTGCCCGTAATAAGCCGGGGTCAGCAGCAACAGGAGCAGCGCCAGAAAGCCGACCCGCCGGCCGCCCAGATGGCGGCCGAGGCGCCAGGCACCGCCCAGTCCGATAACGCCGATCAGGCCGCCCAGCAGGTGGCGCGTCTGATACTCGCCGAACGGCGAGACCAGATTGACCAGGGCCGCCAGCAGGTCGAAGAACCCGCCATAGCGAAACAGGTCGAGATAGTTGAAGGCCGAGTTATCCCGCAGGAACGAGGTGTAGAAGGCCAGCAGCTTGATGCCGTAGACGTTCTGCACTTCCTCGTCGTTGGTGATGCCGTAATCCTCGAAGGTCAGGATGACGATCACCACCACGGCCAGCAGCACCAGCCTGGCCAGGTCGTCGAATACCCTGCCCCAGGCGCGCCCTGCCGCCATCTCAACGGTCGGCCCGCCGATCGCGACGTCCACCGGCTGCGGTTCCCCCTTGTTCATCATGTCAGGGTAAAGACTGCCCTTCGGCACTTCAACCCTGCCCTTGCCGCCGCAGCAGCTCGGCAGGAGCGGGAAAGCCGAGATACATCATGCGTTTGCTCTCGCGCCGGCCGCGCGTCACATTGTCGAGAATGAAACCGCAAGCCAGGCTCAGCAAGGCCGCCAGCATGATACCGGTGGCCAGGATGGCGGTCGGCAGGCGCGGCACCAGTCCGCTATCCATGAAGGTGAGGATGACTGGAATCGCCAGGCCGAGGCTGAGCACGGCCAAGGCCAGGAAGACCAGGAAGAAGAATGGCAGTGGCTTCTCCTCCTTGAACAGCACCATGATCATCCACAGGATACGGAACCCGTCCCGGTAGGTCCTGAGCTTGCTGGCCGAGCCGACCGGGCGAGTGCCGTAGGGAGTCTCGATCTCGGCCACCGGCATGCGCAGCGACAGGGCGTGCACGGCCAGTTCGGTTTCGGTCTCGAAACCGGCCGAGACCGCCGGGAACGACTTGACGAACCGGCGAGAAAAGACCCGGTAGCCGGACAGCATGTCCTGGAACCGGTCGCCGAAGATCCGGGCGACGGCGCCGCTCAGCAGCAGGTTGCCGAAATGGTGACCGGCGCGGAAGGCCTCGGACACATTGGTCTGCAGGCGGCTGCCCACCACCATGTCGAGATTCTCGTCGACCAGCTTGGCGATCATCAGCGGGGCGCTGGGCGCGTGGTAGGTCTCGTCGCCGTCGGTCATCACATAGACATCGGCTTCGATGTCGGCGAACATCCGCCGCACCACGTTGCCCTTGCCCTGCAGCGGTTCGCGGCGCACTACGGCCCCGGCGGCGCGCGCCTCGGCGACGGTACGGTCCTGGGAATTGTTGTCGTAGACGTAGATCTCGGCCGCCGGCAGGGCTTCCCGGAACGCCCGGACCACCGACGCAATGGCCTTCTCCTCGTTGTAGCAGGGAATGAGGACGGCAACCTTCATTAGCGACGAAACCCCCATGACGCGCCGAACTCGGGCATTAGCGCGGGTCCGCCGGAGGATGCCGGGCCGGGGCGACGGCGTCAACGGAAACGCAATCACGGTGGACGAAACCGCACCGGCCAAATTTCCGCGCCGGCATGGCCTCCGCGGCATGAACCAGGACGGCCCCCTCCTACCCTTCCGCCGGCGGTACCGGGCGGGGTTTGCGGTCGGGGCCGATGGCGACGAAGGTGAAGCTGCCATGGGTGGCCAGGATCCGCTCCGACGTATCGCGGCGCTCCAGCCAGGCGCTGACCCGGAACGTCAGCGAGGTGCGGCCGACCCGCATTTCCTCGCTATAGAACGACACCAGGTCGCCACATTGCACCGGAACATGGAACTCCATGGCCTCGACGGCCACCGTGGCCACCCGGCCATTGGCCCGATGGCGCGCCGCCAGACCACCCGCCAGATCCATCTGGGCCAACAGCCAACCGCCGAACACATCGCCGTCCGGGTTGAGGTCCCCCGGCATGGCGACGGTGCGGATGGTCAGGAACCCGGGCGGCGCATTTTCCGACATAAGGTGAGGCTTTCTCAAGATCTAGTGGTTGTGGGCGGCCAGCGATACCGGATACCTTGCCGCGCTGTTTGGCGCCCCCTATAATGCCGCCATGTCAGACCTATTCCAACAGCTCGCCCCCAAAAGCGCCGACTATTCCGCCAAAGACATCGAGGTCCTCGAAGGCCTGGAACCGGTGCGGCGACGGCCCGGCATGTATATCGGCGGCACCGACGACAAGGCGCTGCACCATCTGGTGGCCGAGGTGCTCGACAATTCCATGGACGAGGCGGTGGCCGGCCATGCCAGCTGGATCGACCTCGAGTTGATGGCCGACGGCACCGCCGTGGTGCGCGACAACGGGCGCGGCATTCCGGTCGACCCGCATCCGAAGTTCCCCGACAAATCGGCCCTCGAGGTGATCCTCACCACGCTGCATTCGGGCGGCAAGTTCGGCGGCGACGCCTACAAGGTGTCCGGCGGCCTGCACGGCGTCGGGGTGTCGGTGGTCAATGCCCTGTCCGACCGCCTCACCGTCGAGGTGGCGCGCGACCGCATCCTGTGGACCCAGAGCTATTCGCGCGGGGCGCCGCTCGGGCCCTTGACCAAGGTCGGCCCGGTGCAGAATCGCCGCGGCACCGCCGTCATTTTCCATCCCGACGCCGAGATCTTCGGCCCGCGCGCCCATTTGCGGCCCGGCCCGCTTTATCGCATCGCCCGTTCGAAGGCCTATCTGTACCGTGGGGTCGAGATCCGCTGGTCATGCGATCCCTCGCTGATCAAGGACGGCGACCCCACCCCGCCAGAAGAGACTCTCAAGTTTCCCAATGGCTTGAAAGACTTCCTCGATTCCATGCTGGAGGACCGTCCGCTGTTTGGCGGGCAAAGCTTCTTCGGCAGCGCCGGCTTCCCCGAGGACCAGGGGCAGGTCGAATGGGCCATCGCCTGGCCCGAGGACGAGGAAGGCTTCTGCAACTCCTATTGCAACACCGTGCCCACCCCCGAGGGCGGCACCCACGAGCTCGGCTTGCGCAACGGGCTGACCCGCGGCCTGCGCCAATACGCCGAGATGGCCGGCAACCGGAAGGCCGCCGCCATCACCGCCGACGACGTGATGGGCGGCGCCTGCGTGGTGGTCTCGCTGTTCCTCCGCGAGCCGCAGTTCCAGGGCCAGACCAAGGAGAAGCTGGCCTCGGCCGAGGCGACGCGGCTGGTCGAGAACGCCGTCAAGGATCATTTCGACCATTGGCTGTCGGGCGATCCGACGGCGGCCAAGGTGCTGCTGGAACGCATCGTCGAGCGGGCCGAGGACCGGGCGCGTAAGAAGCAGGCCAAGGAACTGTCACGCAAGACCGCCACCAAGCGGCTGCGCCTGCCCGGCAAACTGACCGACTGTTCGCGCAACATCGCCCAAGGCTCCGAGGTGTTCCTGGTCGAGGGCGATTCGGCCGGCGGCTCGGCCAAGCAGGGCCGCAATCGCGAAACCCAGGCCGTCCTGCCGCTGCGCGGCAAGATCCTCAACGTCGCCTCGGCCACCCTCGACAAGATGCGCGCCAACCAGGAGATCCGCGACCTGATCGAGGCCCTGGGCTGCGGCATCCGCGACAACTACGACGACGACAAGCTGCGTTACGAGAAGGTCATCATCATGACCGACGCCGATGTCGACGGCGCCCATATCGCCTCGCTGCTGATGACCTTCTTCTATCAGGAAATGGCCGGTCTGATCGCCAACGGCCATCTCTACCTGGCCTGTCCGCCCCTGTACCGCCTGACCCACGGCCAGACGACGATCTACGCCCGCGACGACGCCCACAAGGCCCAGCTGATGGCCACCACCTTCGCCGGCAAGAAGGTCGAGATCAGCCGCTTCAAGGGCCTGGGCGAAATGCCGCCGCACCAGCTCAAGGAAACCACCATGGACCCCAAGACTCGGCAATTGCTGCGGGTCGTGGTGCCGCACGGCAAGACCGAGGAAGAGCACGAAGAGGCCAAGGAGACCGAGCGCCTGGTCGACAGCCTGATGGGCAAACGCCCCGAACTGCGCTTCCAGTTCATCCAGGAACGGGCCCGCTTCGTTCGCGATCTGGACGTCTGACAATGGGTCACGAATCCGTCGCAAGCCGGCGACGCCAAGGCGCCGCCGGCTTGGTTTCTCCTCAATGGTCCCACCGGCAATCCGCCATCGCCCGCGCGGCGACCGGGGCGCGCGATGCCGGCAGGGGCGTGGTCTCCGTTCGGTGAGCCAGGCCGCTATCGGCCAAACGCTGGCGTATCACGGCGCGGATCAGATCGGCCTGCCGCGCCGCGAACACCGCCGCTTCGGTCCGGTTGTTCAGCTTCAGCACCTTCAGGATACCCCGCACCTTGCTCTTCACGGTCGCCTCGGCGATCGCCAGGAAGCGGGAGATCGTCCGGTTGGTCTCGCCCAGGCGCATCTGTTCGAGCAGGGCCAAGTCGAGGGTCGACAGCCGCGCCACGGCCTCGCAGCGCAGGCGATCGCCGACCACGTCCATCACCGCCGCCGATGGCAGGATCGAGTAGCCGGCCTCGGCCAGGGCCAGGGATTCGCGCAAGTGCTGCGGCGCATCGCGGAATACCACGCCGTCGACCAATCCGAGGAACGCAATGCTGTCGAGGAACTGCTCCAGGCGCAGCAGCAATACCACGTGGTGGGCATCGCAGAACTCGGGCAACCGGTCGCTACGGGTCCTGCTCAGGCGCCGCATCACCTCGAACGACAAGACCGTCAGATCGGGGGCACCCTCCCGGCCTTCATCCATATAGGCTTCGGCATCCTCCACCAGGACCACCTGGTGGCACGATTGGCCGGCGAACCAACCAACCACCGCATCGGCGCCGCGCTCGGCCCCCAAAGCCAGGGCGGTGACGCCCTGATGTTCCATTACTCCCAATATACGATCGTTCATGGTCAATACTCCCCGGGCTTGGCGGTCACAGGAGGAAGTGGGTAGAACCTTCTTTCGTCGGGGGAGACCGTACCGCCAATTAAGTACGCGTGCGTATTTCTATAGGGGATTACCAATTCCGAGAGCTGTTTCTTCTCAAAGGTATTAGGGGTTGGGCTCTCAGCCCCTCGCCCACGTAAGTGGGAGCGGGAGGGACCCACCGCCGCAGGCGGCGGGAGGGTGAGGGTTGTCACCGCCTTAGCGGACCTCGGCGGGCCGGCCTCCACGCCAGTTTCAAGACATTGGTGGATGGCGCAGAAGATGACCCACAGGGTCCCACTGTCGGGAAGGTAACCCAGGGCGCGCCCGGAACTCCCTCACCCTCCCAGCCTGTGGCTGGGCCCCTCCCTCTCCCGCGATCGCGGGAGAGGGGCTAGCTAGGGCTAGCTAGGCTGTCCTACACCGCGTAGCCGAGAGCCCGGCCGGCGGCGCCGCCGAAGGCATCGAGCAGGCGTTGCCGCCAGGCATGCACCGGGTCGTCCTCGGCCAGCAGATGGTAAGGGCTGACCGCGCGCGCCCATTGGAAGGCGCCGAACAGCGCATAGTCGGCCCAAGCCGGGGTGTTGCCCGACAGGAACGGCTGCTGGGCCAGGGTAGCCCTGGCCGGAGCCAGGGAAGCTTGGAAGGCTGGCAGCCGCGCCTCGCGGTCGGCCCCCAGGGCTTCGATGGTCATCCCGAAGCGCTCTTCGCGGCTGGTCCGGAAATAGGCTTTGTCCCGTTCCGCGATATGGGCGAACAGGTCGTTGGCGATCAGCCTGAAGATGCCGCCCTGCACGACCTGCTCGGTCCAGTCGGTGGCGAAGCGGGCCAGCCCCTTGGCAACCGGTCCGCCAAACAGGGACGGCCGGTCGGCGTAGGTCTCGTCGAGATATTCGGCGATGGCCCAGGAATCGGCGACCACCCGACCGTCATCGACGATCACCGGCACCTTGCCCTGGCCGGAGAAGGCGATCTCGTCCTTTTCGGTAAAGCGCCAGGGCACCGTCCGGAAGTCGAGGCCCTTATGCAGCAGAGCCATGTGAATCCGCCAGCAATAGGGGCTGAACCGGCGGTCGTCCTCGGCCCCGGTCAAATCGTAAAGGGTGATGCTCATGCCCCGGCTCCCGGCTTGGTGGCGCTCTGGCCGAACAGGATCTTGCGGCTTTCCTCGGTGATGGTCGGCTTGTTGCGCCACGGCTCGCCGCGCTCATAGGCACGGATGGTGGCGGGCCGGCTTTTCACCGCCTCGAACCACCGCTTCAGGTCGGGGAAGTCTTCCAGCCGCTGGCCTTGGCGTTCATAGGGAACGACCCAGGGATAGCAGGCCATGTCGGCGATCGAATAGTCGCCGGCGATCCAGTCGCGGCCCTGCAGACGCTTGTCGAGCACGCCATAGAGCCGGTTGGTCTCCTTGACATAGCGCTCGACCGCATAGGGGATCTTCTCGGGGGCGTATTGGCTGAAATGGTGGTTCTGTCCGGCCATCGGCCCCAATCCGCCGACCTGCCAGAACAGCCATTCCAGCGCCGTCTTGCGGCCACGCAGATCGGCCGGCAGGAAGCGGCCGGTCTTTTCCGCCAGATAAAGCAGGATCGCCCCCGATTCGAACACCGACACCACTGGCCCGCCGTCGGCCGGGGCGCCATCGACCATCGCCGGCATGCGGTTGTTGGGCGAGATGGCCAGGAACTCCGGCTTGAACTGCTCGCCGGCGGTGATGTCGACCGGGACGATCCGGTAGTCGACCCCGGCTTCCTCGAGGAACATGGTGATCTTGTGCCCATTGGGTGTGGGCCAGTAGTAGAGGTCGATCATTCTCACCTCGCGACAACGGTGGCAGGAGCCGGCCCAGGGGACGGCCTTCCCCCCGGGATCTGCGGCCTTACGCGAGCTTTGTCAAGCGGCACCGCCCTACTTGGACGGCAGCTCTGGCTCGGCTGTGCCGGTAGCGCTCTTGGGCGGGATGGATGGCGCGGTGGCGACGGGATCGACCGTCATCGCGGCCGGCGCCTCGATCGCCGCGGCGGCCGGCCGGTCGGTCTGCTGCGCCATCGGGCCGGCGGGCGCCGCCTCGGCGGTGGGTATCGTCGGCGCCGCGGCCGGAACCGGCTCGACCGAAGGTGACGCCGGTGTCGGCGGCGCCGCGACCGGCACCGGTTCGACCGCAGGTGACGCCGGTGTCGACGGCACCACGACCGGAGCCGGTTCGACCGCAGGTGACGCCGGTGTCGACGGCACCGCGACCGGAGCCGGTTCGACCGCAGGTGACGCCGGTGTCGACGGCGCCGCGACCGGCATCGGCGGCACCTCGATCACCACCACGGCGGGCGGCTTGTCCAGCGGCGACGGCGGAGGCGTGGCGGGCGTTGCCTCGGGGGTGGGCGTGACGGTGGCAGCGGGTGCCCCGGTGACCGCCGGTGTCGGCGCCGCCGGCAGCGCCCGAACCTCGGCCTTGGCCTTCACTTCGGTCGCCTTGGGCGCGGCCGGTGCCGCCGGCTGCTCGATCGCCACCGAGTAGTCCGGCACGATACGGGCTTGGCTACCGGTGATGACCAGGACCTTCTGGCCGAGGGGAATCGGCGTCGGCTCCCGCTGGGTCACCGAAATAAGATCGCCGTTGGGTTTGCGGACGATGTATTCCCAGCCGGTGGTGTCACCGGTGGCATGGGCGATGGTGCTCCCGACAAAGCCGCCGATGGCGCTGCCGGCCACCGCGCCAAGCCCGCCATTGAGACCGATGGCGTCGGATTGCAACCCCAGGATACCGCCGGCGGCGCCGCCGGTGACCGCACCGACGCTGCCATTGGCGCTGATCTCGACCTGACGGAAGCCGACCACCACCGCCGACTCGACCTTATTGGCCTGTTGGACGGCCGTTCCGGCGTAGGTGTTGGGCGAGTAATCGGGGGCGCAGCCGGCCAGGGCGGCCAGAATGACGGCAGGGAGGCCGAACTTCACCGATCGCAACAAGAGGAACCATCCGCTTGACAAGCCTGCCCGTTTCATAAGCGATCGGCCCCGCCGTGTCATCCGACAATTTGGCGGTTGAATGCCGGTGCCTAGGCCAAGGCGTCGCGGAATGACAGCAAGCGCTGGTTTTCCTCGCACCACAGGGCCAAGCGGGCGCAACCCAGGCTCTGCCAGAAGCCGATGACGGTGACCGTGCGGAGCGCCGGCACCTCGCGGTAACAGGCGCGCAGACGATAATTGGGAATGCGGGAGGCCAGGTGATGGATGTGGTGATAGCCGATCCAGCCGGTCAGCCATTCCAGCGGGGCCGGCAGCCGGTAATAGGAGCAGCCGCGCAAGGCGGCGGTGACGAAGGACCATTCCTTGCGCCCGGCCCAATAGGTGGTCTCGAACTGGTGCTGGACGAAGAACATCCACACGCCGACGGTCGCCGCCACCGCCATGATCGGCAGCCACAGGGCCGAAAAGCGGTCGAACCCGAGCAGCCAACCGCCGACCAGGACCAGACCGGCCACCGCCAGATCATTGGTCAGGATGCTAAGCAGTCCCTTGCGATCGCCCTTGGGCAGGCCGAGCGGCAGGCGGTGGCGCACCAGAAATTGGAACAACGGGCCGACGCCGAACAGCACCACCGGATGCCGATACAGCCGATAGGCGGCGCGCCGCCATCCGGACAGCGCCTTGTACTCCTGCACCGTCAGCGTATCGATGTCGCCATAGCCGCGACGCGACAGGTCGCCCGAGGCGGCATGGTGGCGGTCGTGGTCCCGCTTCCACCATTGGTACGGAGTCAGCGTCAGCACGCCCAGGCAGCGGCCGACCAGGTCGCAGGCCCAGCGCTGCCGGAAATAGGAGCGATGTCCGCAATCGTGCTGGATGATGAAGGCGCGCACCAGCAACAGACCGGTGGGCAGGGCGAACACCAGTCCGGCCCAATAGCCGACGAAGCGGTCGAGGAGCAACATGGCGGCAAAGCCGGCGAACAACAGACCCAGGGTGGTCGCCAATTGCACCACGCTCCGCACGGTGCCGGGTCTGGCATAGGGACGCAGCAGCAGATTCCACTCTTCCACCCCGGTCGGCATACGACCGGCAGACGGACTAGACATCGGACTTGGGCTCCAGGATTGGGTATGCCTGACAGTATACTCCGAATGGCGGCCACAAGCGAAGAATTCTAAAGTGGTGCATCTCTCCCCGAGGATCCGCCTCAGGGCGCCTTGCCACCCGCCGCCGAGGCGCTGGCGGCCACCCGCTGGGCTTCGACCAGGGCGCGCCCTTGGTCGCGCAGCAACGGCAGGTAGCGCCGGAACACCAAGGCGCCGGCCATGCAACAGAGGCCGCCGCCGGCCACCACGGCAGGAGCCCCCACCCGTTCGGCGATCAAACCGGCGACCAGCGAGCCGAACGGCGCCACCCCCATGAACATCATCGAATAGGCGGCCATCGCCCGGCCGCGATACTGCTCGGGGACCATCGCCTGCACCAGGGTGTTGGAAGCGCCCATCTGGGTCATCATCGAGAAGCCGGCCACGCTCAGCACCACCAGGGACAGAACGAAGCTGCTCGACAGCGCGAACACCACCAGCGCCGCACCGAACATCGCCGAAGACAGGGCGATCCGCTGTCCCAGCCCCTGCAAACCCTTGCGGGCGGCCAGGCTCAAGGCGCCGACCAGGGCCCCGACGCCGGCCGCCCCCATCAGCCCGCCCAGCGCCTCGGGCCCACCCCCCAGGATGCGGTCGGCGAAGATGGGCATCAGCACGGCGTAAGGCATCCCCATGAAGCTGACCAGGGCGACCAACAACAGGAGCGCCCGAATCGGCCCGGTGCGGGCGACGAAGGCGATGCCCTCGAAAGCTTGGCCGAGCATCGATCCGACCTTGCGATGATGGCTGCGCTTGACCAGCTTCATCGCCAGCAGCCCGGCGATCACCGCGCAGAAACTGGCGGCGTTCAACAGGAAGCACCACCCCTCGCCGACCGCCCCGACCAGCAGGCCGGCCACCGCCGGCCCGACCAGCCGCGCGCTGTTGAACATCGACGAATTGAGGGCGATGGCGTTCTGCAGATCCTCGCGTCCGACCATTTCGACGATGAAGGATTGACGGGCCGGAATGTCGAAGGCATTGACCACCCCCAGCCCGGCGGCCAACACCGCCACCTCCCAGACCTGAACCCGCCCCGACAGGGTAAGGCCGGCCAGCATCGCGGCCAATGCCATCGAAGTCGTCTGGGTGGCCAGCAAGATCCGGTGGCGGTTATGCCGGTCGGCCACCGCCCCACCGATCGGCGACAGCAGGAACACCGGCACTTGCGAGGCGAAGCCGATGCTGCCGAGCAGGGCCGCCGAACCGGTCAGACGATAGACCAGCCAAGCCTGGGCCACCGTCTGCATCCAGGTGCCGATCAGCGAGACCAGCTGTCCGGAGAAGAACAGCAAAAAGTTGCGGTGGCGGAGCGCCCGTCCGATCTGGCGGAGCGGGGCCGGCAGGGAAAGATTGATCATGGCCTACCAATTAAGGTCCGCGCGGGGCCGCCGTCCAGCCCGCATTTGTGACCTCGGGGAAACCCGCCACCGCATTGCAACAATGGATTGTGCGCCGCATCATATTGAGCCCTAATCCCGAAGAGTCGCCAGATGTTGTGGCTGTCATGCCATTGTTGTATTGCCTTCGACGTACTTCTTTGGCAAAAGGATCGCTTGGATCCGTCGTGGCGAGACGGAGCTGGGTGGATGACAAGGACGTCCTGCAATGGCTTTCCCGATCGACGATACGGGCTTTACTCTGTGGCACTACAACGTCGAGGCGCATCTGAAACGCGTGCACGGCATTAGCACCAAGGACCTCGGGCTGGACCGCCGTTCGCTGCAGGAGCGCTATTACGCCGGAGATTCGGTGTTCACCTATCTCGACCGCATCGCCGGCCTGCTGGGCAATCGCGCTTAACGCCGCCTCACTTCGTCCACGCCTTGAGGCGACGCGCCGCTTCGGCCATGTCGGCGGTTGACCCGGCATAGGAAAAGCGCAGGAAGCGGTGCCCCTCGATGGGATCGAAATCGACCCCGGGGGTGCAGGCGATGCCGGTCTCGGCCAGGATACGCCGGCAAAAGGCCTCGCTGTCGTTGGTCCAGCGCGAAACATCGGCATAAAGGTAGAACGCGCCGTCGGAAGGCGCCATCCGATCGAAGCCGGCGGCGGGGAGTTCGGCCAGCAGAATCTCCCGGTTCCGGGCATAACGGGCGACGTTGGCGTCCAGTTCCTCCTGGCAATCGAATACCGCGACCGCCGCCAGCTGCGACAGGCTGGGCGGCGAGATGAACAGGTTCTGGGCCAGGCATTCGACGGTTCGCAACAAGGCGTCGGGCAGCACCATCCAGCCCAGCCGCCAGCCGGTCATCGAGTAGTATTTCGAGAAGCTGTTGACCACGATCACGTCGCCCATGCCGGCCGCGGTGGCGGCCGGTTGGCCGTAGCTCAGGCCGTGGTAGATCTCGTCGGAAACCAGGCGGATGCCCTCGGCCGAGCACCAGGCGGCCAATGCCGCCAGTTCGGTCCCCGACAGCATGCTGCCGGTGGGGTTGGACGGACTGGCGATGATCAGCCCGTCCAGCTTCTCGCCGAATGCGCGGACCACCTCGACCGTCGGCTGGAAGCGACTGGCCGGCCCGACCGGCAGCAACACCGGCTCGACGCCCAGGGCCTTCAGGATGTTGCGATAGGCCGGATAGCCCGGAGCGGCCACGCCGACCCGGTCTCCCACTTCGAAGGAGGCCAGGAAGGCCAGCAGGAAGGCGCCGGACGAACCGGTGGTCACCACCACGTTCTCTGGGCGCAACGGCACCCGATAGGTGGTCCGGTAATGGCTGGCGATGCGCTGCCGCAAGGGCTCGATGCCCAAGGCCAGGGTATAGCCGAGCAGATCGGAGTCGAGCGCCGCTTTGGCTGCCTCGAGCACCGCCCGCGGCGCGCCGGTCGACGGCTGGCCGACCTCGAGATGCAGGACGTCGCCGCCGGCGGCCGCCCGTTCGGCGGCCGCCCGCATCACGTCCATCACGATGAACGGCGGTACCTGGCCTCGTTGCGCGAGTTTGAGCACCATGGGCCCCTCAGCCGAATGCCGACGCGGCGGCCATCAGTCGTTACCGACGGTAATGGCCAAACCATAGGCCCGCGGATCGGTCGCCACGGCGCAACGCGACACCCGCGGATCGCCGCTGCCGCAGGCGATGGCATTGACGCGGCCCGGCAGGTCGACCTCTTCGACCTGATGGCCCCGGCCGGTCAGTCCGGCCAGACCGGGATAGCCGCGTTCGGCCAGCACCCGGTCGGGGGCATTGACCGCATGCAAGCGCTTGGCGGCCACCGCCTGTTCAAGGGGTAGACCGTCGATCAACGCCGCCAGCCCGACCTCGACCAGGGCGGTGGGGGCCGCCGTGCCGCCACCGGCCGCCCCGGCGAAGCGGAATTCGTTTGAATTGAGGTTGACACCAAGCATCGGTCCCAGGTCGTAGGGCCCCTCGCCTCGCTCGCCATTGGCCGCCGCCAGCAACATGCCGCTGCCGGGCATCATCCGGCCGGTGCCGAAGGGCGCGTTGAGGCTGATGGTGCAGACGACGGCCGAGCCGTCACCGTCGATTGCCGCGAAGCCGGTGCCGGCGACCTGGTCGGCCGGCGCCCTGCCCTGCTGGGCCACATGGGCCCCGCCGGAGCCGGCAAGAAGCTGTTGCAGATGGGCCTTGCCGAGAAGCGTGGTCGAGGTCTCGGTGGCGCTGCCATCGCTGTTCATCCACCGCTGGCGATCGGCGAATATCCGGGCCTCGGTCTCGGCCAGCAGATGCGGGCGGTCGGCCGCGCCGGCGCCGTGATAGGCACCGTCGCGGGCCAGGGCGGCCCACAGCTCGGCCTCGAACAGACCGGCGGCGGCGGGCGGCGGCGGGAACAACGCGACATCATCGCCATACGGCACCGCCACCGGCTCTTTCCATTGCGGAACGAAAGCCTGCAGCTGCAGGGCGGTCACCTGGCCGCCCGCCTGCTGCATGCCGCCGGCCAAGTCGGCGGCCGCAGCGCCGGTGTAGAATTCGCCGACGCCGCGCGAACGCAGGCGCGACAGGGTCGCCCCGAGATCGGCCTGGACCAGCTTGTCGCCTTCGCCCAGGGGCTTGCCGTCGGCCCCGACGAAAATGCGCCGCGCCTCCGGATCCTCGCTCAGTCGACCGATCTGCGGCGCCAGTTGCTGGGCCAGAGCGCGCGACACCGGAATGCCAAGCCGCGCCATGGTTTCGGCCGGGGCCAGCAGCGGCTCCCATTTGAGCTTGCCGTATTTGGCATAAAGGGCGTACATCCCACGCGGCAGTGCCGGAAGGGCATTGGGCCGGCTGTTTTCGGTCGCCGGTTGTGCGGCCGGCGGAGCGGTGAAATCGAGGACCTCGGTCTTCTTCTTGCCACGATCATAGACCATACAGACCCCGCCGGCCCCCAGGCTGACCTGGGACGGCAGGGTCACCGCCATGCTGAAAGCCATGGCGACCGCGGCGTCGGCCGGGCTGCCACCAGCCGACAGCACGTCGCGGCCGACCAGTGCGGCCCGCGGTTCGTCGGCGACCACCATGCCGCCGAAACCGCTCACATGGCCGACCACGCCGAGCGGCTTGCTGGGTCCGCCGCAGCTGGCCGACAGAAGACATAGCAGAATGGCCGGGACGGTGCGTTGACGCGCTAGATTGTGCCAGATACCTTGGACCTTCATCGGAGAGAGCCTCGTGTTTGTAAAGCGCATATCTTTCTTCGCCGTCCTTCTTCTGCTGGCACTGCCGCCCGCGACGGCTTCGGCACAGAATCTTGAATTCATCCGCGACGCGGAAATCGAAAATACCATCCGCCTTTATGCCACGCCACTGTTCGAACAAGCCGGCGTTGAACCGAGTGCGGTGCAGATTCATTTGGTGAAAGACGCACAATTGAATGCGTTTGTCGCCGAAGGATTGAATCTTTTCATCAATACGGGGCTCATCCAGCGCACCGAAAACGCCGGACAATTGATCGGCGTCATCGCCCATGAATGCGGACACATCGCCGGCGGCCATCTGGTGAAGGGGCGCGAGGCGATGGAGAACGCCACCACCCAATCCCTCGCCACGATGATCCTTGGCATGGCGGCGGCGGTGGCGGCGCGGCGCGGCGACCTCGGCTCGGCCATCATGATGGGCGGCAACGACATCGCGGCCCGCAGCTATCTGGCCTTCAGCCGCAGCATCGAGGGCTCGGCCGACACCGCGGGGCTGGCCTTCCTCGACAACCTGCACATGTCGGCCAAGGGCTTCCTCGAATTCATGGAGACGCTGGGCGACCAGGAATTGCTGGTGACCGCCCGCCAGGATCCCTATGTGCGAACCCATCCGCTGACCCGCGACCGGATCGACGAGATCCGCCATCACGTCGAGAACTCGCCGTGGACCAATGAACCGGTGCCGCCCGCCTATGTCGAGCCGCATCGGCGCATCCGGGCCAAGCTGGTGGGCTTCATGGAGCCCCCCTCGACCACGCTCTATCGCTACAAGGAAAGCGACACCAGCCTCGAGGGGCGGTACGCCCGTGCCATCGCCTATTATCGGATTCCCGACCTGGTGCACGCCATCCCGCTGATCGACGGGCTGATCGCCGAACGTCCGCAGGACCCCTATTTTCATGAGCTGAAGGGACAGATGCTGTTCGAGAACGGCCGGGTCAAGGAGGCCATTCCCGAGTACAAGCTGGCGGTCAAATATCTCTCCGACAATCCGTTGCTGCGCCAGGAGCTTGGCCAGGTAGAGGTCGAGGCCGACGATCCGGCCTTGCTGCCCGACGCCCGCGAGAACCTGACCATCGCCACCCAGCGCGAATCCGACGATGCCGGTTCCTGGCGCTTGTTGGCCACCGCCTATGGCCGCATGGGCAACGAGGTCATGGCCACCGCCTCGATGGCCGAGTACGCCTTGCTGGCGGGCCGCTTCGAGGAGGCCATCTACGACGCGGTAAAGGCGTCGCAGGGCCTGAAGAAGGGGACGCCGATCGAGATCAGGATGCAGGACATCCGGGCCCAGGCCGAGCAGGCCCGCGATCTGGCCAAGAAACGGCGCGGCTGAGCCGGCAGGGTGTGAGAAATGCGGGCTATACTTGCTCCGTTTCGCGTCCTGACGCATGATGCGCCGCGGCCCAGCCGCTTTCGGGGCGCCCGGCGCCCGCAACCCAGAGGCACCTTCCCCATGCTCGTCCGATTCCTGGCCGCCCTGCTGTTCGCCAGCTCTTTGGCGGTCCTGTCCCCTGCCGCCCACGCGCAGGAGGACCCAACCCTGACCCCCAAGCAGCAGGAAGCGATCAAGAAACTCGTCCATGATTATCTGATGGAGAATCCCTCGGTCATCTCCGAGGCCATCGACGCCTTGCGGCAGAAGGAGGAACTGGCGGCCGAAATGGGCGCCAAGAAGGCCCTGACCGACCGCAAGGACGAGCTTCTCAACGATCCCGAAGCCCCCGTCCTCGGCAATCCCAAGGGCGACGTGACGATCGTCGAGTTCTTCGATTACCGCTGCCCCTATTGCAAGAGCATGTCCGACATGCTGTTCGACACCGTCAAGGCCGACGGCAAGGTCCGTCTGGTGATGAAGGAACTACCGGTCCTGGGCCCCGATTCGGTGACGGCGTCACGGGCCGCGTTGGCCGCCAAGAACCAGAAGAAGTACGAGGAATTCCACAAGGCGCTGATGCGCCTCAAGGGGCCGGTCAACGACCAGACGCTGATGAAGACCGCGGCCGAGGTCGGCCTCAATGTGGAAAAACTCAAGAAGGACATGGATGACGACCGCATCGACACGGCGCTGAAGAACAACGTTCACCTGGCCCATGCGCTGAACGTCGAAGGCACCCCGGGCTTCATCATCGGCGACCAGATCGTCCCCGGCGCCATGACCCAACAGTCCCTGAAGCAACTGATCGACCAGGCCCGCAAGCCGAAGAGCTGACGCCGACGAGCCCCTCTCCCGCGATGGCGGGAGAGGGAGAGGCCTGCGTTAGCGGGAGGGTGAGGGCTATCGGCCGCCTTGGAGAACCTCGCGAAGGTCTGGAAGGAACCGCAGAGGCGCAGAGACGAAAAGGGTTCGAGATCACAACCAGGCGATCAATCGTCACGGAGGCGTGGCTCATTTCAATTCATCAAGAGCCCGAGCCGGTTCCATCACCTCTGCGTCTTTGCGCCTCTGCGGTGTACTCCAAGCGCTGGAGGGGCTGGCAGGTCGAACTGATCGGGAGGCACCCCTCACCTTCCCACCGCTAACGCGGCGGGCCCCTTCCTCTCCCGCAAGCGGGCGAGGGACTTCTAATCGGTCAAAAGCAAAACGCCGGCCTTCAGGCCGGCGTTTTCATGTTCGCGGGTCGTCAACCCACCATCGTCAGATGAAATAGGCCTTCAGCGGTGCGAAGCCGTTGAAATTCACCGCCGAATAGCTGGTGGTGTAGGCGCCGGTGGCAAGAATCTGCACCTTGTCGCCCACCTTCAGCGATAGCGGCAGCGCGTACTGGTACTTCTCGTAGAGGATGTCGGCCGAATCGCAGGTCGGTCCGGCCAGGATGACCGGCCCCGCCGTCCCGTTACAGGGCACCTGCAGGCGATACTTGATCGACTCGTCCATCGTCTCGGCCAAGCCGCCGAACTTGCCGATGTCGAGATAGACCCAGCGCACGTCCTCGTCGTAGGACTTGCGCGAGATCAATACCACCTCGGCCTCGATGATCCCGGCGTCGCCCACCAGGGAACGCCCCGGCTCGACGATCATCTGCGGCAGATTGTTGCCGAAATGCTTGGTCATGGCGCGCATGATGGCGCCGGCATAGGCATCGACCGGGGCGACGTCGTCGCGATAGCGGGCCGGCAAACCGCCGCCCAGATTGATCATCTTCAGCTCGATGCCAGCCTCGTTCAGCGCCGTGAACAGCATGGCGGTCTTGCCGACGGCGATGTCCCACTGATCGAGCCGGGTCTGCTGCGACCCCACATGGAACGAGATGCCGTAAGGCTCGAGCCCCAGGTCGCGGGCCCTGATCAGCAAATTCTTGGCCATGTCGGCCTCGCAGCCGAACTTGCGCGACAGCGGCCACTCGGCCCCCTCGCAGGTCATCAGCAGGCGGCAGAATACCTTCGAACCGGGCGCCGACTGCGCCAGCTTCTCCAGTTCGGCTTCCGAATCGAAGGCGAACAGCCGAACCCCATGCTCGTAGGCCCAGGCGATGTCGCGCTGCTTCTTGATGGTATTGCCGAACGAGACGCGATCGGGGCTGGCCCCGGCCGCCAGGACGGATTCGATCTCCGGGCGGCTGGCCGCATCGAAGCACGACCCCATGCCGACCAGCAGCGCGATCACTTCCGGCGCCGGATTGGCTTTCACCGCGTAGAACACCTTGGCGATCGGCAGATATCGTCGCAAGGCGTTGTAGTTCTCGGCGATCACATCCAGATCGACGACAAGGCAGGGGGTGTCCGGCTGATTATCAGCCAGAAAACGCGAAATCTTCGTGGTCATCGCATACTCCTGTACGCGAAACATCAATACTATGGGCGGAGTGCGGGACCAAGACGTCGCCGCAGGGACATCAGACGATCGCCCCTAGAGGCTAAAATAGCCTCAAGCGACCGTCTACATACTGTCCGAGCAATGGGGAACGGGCGATGGGACCGTCCCCTGGCCGTGACCACCGCAGTAAGGCGGCAGCCAGGTTGCACGTGTGGAGCAACGAATAACAACGGACATAGCTCTTTCCTCCGGGGTGCCGGGGTCGCCGGCAGAACAGAAGAACGCCTTGACGTCGTTGCTTAACCAACTCGGGCCAGAGGCACGTGCGCGGTACGTCTCAGCCGCTATTTACGCTTTTTTTCGTCTATGAAAAGTGAAAAATTTCGCTGGACGAAAATTTTTTCAATTATCGTTATTTTTCATAGGCTTACCAAAGGGCCGGAGAGCTGGTTTTCGGGCCTGCCGGGGGCGGAAATCAGCCGACTTCTGACTGTGCCGATGAAGGAAAACGCTCATCGACGGCCGACAGGCCGTCCCGGCCCCGCAAATACCCCCAAAACCCGTGGCCAACCAAGGCCCTGCGAGGGGGCATGGATGAGGTTTAGTGGGGTGGGCGTCTCGCCCGCCACCGCTGCGAAGCGGCGGCTTCTGCTGCAGCTTGGACGCCGCTCTGCGGCGTGGCGGGCGAGACGCCCACCCCACTGCAAATCCCAAGCCCTCAGATCAATCCGGCCAGCGGGCTGCTGGGGTCGGCGTAGAGCTTCTTCGGCATTCGCCCGGCCCGATAGGCCAGCCGCCCCGCTTCCACCGCCAGGCGCATCGCCTGGGCCATGGCGATGGGGTCCTTGGCCTCGGCGATGGCGGTGTTCATCAGTACCCCGTCGCAACCCAGTTCCATGGCGATGCTGGCATCCGACGCGGTGCCGACGCCGGCATCGACCAGGACCGGAACCCGGGACTGCTCGATGATCAGGCGGATGTTGACCGGGTTCTGGATGCCCAGCCCCGAGCCGATCGGGGCGCCCAGCGGCATGATGGCGCAACAGCCGAGATTCTCCAGGCGCTTCGCCATGATCGGATCGTCGGTGCAGTAGACCATCACCTGGAAGCCCTCGCCGACCAACAGTTCCGCCGCCTTCAGAGTCTCCACCATATCCGGGTAGAGACTCTTCTGGTCGCCCAGGACTTCCAGTTTGACCAGATCCCAGCCCCCCGCCTCGCGGGCCAGGCGCAGCGTGCGGACCGCCTCGTCGGCCGTGAAGCAGCCGGCGGTGTTGGGCAGGAAGGTATAGTCCTTGGGACTGACGTAATCGACCAGCATCGGCTTCGAGGGGTCGGACAGATTGACCCGGCGCACCGCCACGGTGACGATCTGGGCGCCGGAAGCGCGAATGGCTGCCGCCGTTTCGACGAAGTCCTTGTATTTGCCGGTACCGACCAGAAGACGCGAGCGGAAGCTGCGGCCGGCCACCAGCAACGAGTCCTCGGCCAGCGCCGGCTCGGCCCCCGGCGCGCCGCCGCCGATGAAATGCACGATCTCCAGCTTGTCGCCTTCGCCCAGCTGGGTCTGGCCGTAGGCCGACTTCGGAACAATCTCGAGATTGCGTTCCACCGCGACCTTGCCGCCGTCGAGGCCGAGTTCATTGAGCAGGCTCTCGACCGTCATGGCCGATACCAGCTTACGCGCTTCACCGTTGATCAACACCTGCATGGGAATTCCATATTGCGTTCAGGACAATGACGCCAAACCGGGGCACAGTATGGGGCGCCGCAACAGCAGTTTCAACCAGGCTCCGCCTGGTTGTTTATCGTTCGCCCCTCAGGCGCCGGGCGGCCGCGTCCGCGGCCTTGGCTCGCTCCGCTAACGCTTCGCGGGCCCTCAACGGGCCAGTCACGAGGCTGACGCCTCGTTCCAGTGGCGCCGGCGTCCCTGCCGGCGTGCCGCCACCGCCCGGCAGGCAGGCCGGTCTTGCGCGGACCGATGCCCATGCTATAACGGCGCCGATGATGCCACCCAATATCGAAGAGGCATGATGGCCAAGTCTCCCATCGACAGCGAGTTGGTTCGTTCCCTGGCCGGCCTGTTGGACGAAAACAACCTGTCCGAGATCGAGTACGAGGCCGCCGGCCTACGCATCCGCGTCGCCCGTCACGCCGCCCCGCCGCCGACCCATGTGGCGGTGACGCATGCCCCGCCGTCGGCGGCGCAGGCTGCCGCGGCGGTGGTCAGCGAGGATCCGGCCAACCATCCGGGCGCGGTGAAATCGCCCATGGTCGGGGTCACCTATCTGTCGCCCGAACCGGGAACGCCGCGCTTCGTCAGCGTCGGCGACGCGGTGTCGGAAGGCCAGACGGTGCTGCTGATCGAGGCGATGAAGACATTCAATCCGATCCGTGCGACGCGGGGCGGCAGGGTAGCCGCCATCCTGGTGCATGATGGCCAGCCGGTGGAGTTCGGCGAGCCACTCATCATCATCGAGTGAGCATGTTCGACAAGATCCTGATCGCCAATCGCGGCGAGATCGCCCTTCGCATCCATCGCGCCTGCCGCGACATGGGCATCAAGACGGTGGCCGTCCATTCGACCGCCGACCACGATGCCATGCATGTTCGCCTGGCCGACGAATCGGTGTGCATCGGCCCGCCCCCGGCCCGCGACAGCTACCTCAACAAGGCGGCGATCATCGCCGCCGCCACCATCACCAATGCCGATGCGGTCCACCCCGGCTACGGCTTCCTGTCGGAAAACGCCGACTTCGCGCAAATGGTGGAAGAGCACGGCATCTGCTTCATCGGCCCGACGGCCGAGCATATCCGCATGATGGGCGACAAGATCACCGCCAAACGCGCCGCGCTGGCCGCCGGCCTGCCTTGCGTTCCCGGTTCGGACGGCGCCGTCGAGAGCGAGGAACAGGCCCTCGCGGCGGCCGAGGGCATGGGCTACCCGGTGATCATCAAGGCCACCGCAGGCGGCGGCGGCAAGGGCATGAAGCAGGCGCGTTCGCCCGACCAGCTGCGCGACGCCTTCCGGCTGGCTCGCTCGGAAGCCAAGGCGGCCTTCGGCAATGCCGAGGTGTATATGGAGAAGTATCTCCAGCACCCGCGGCATATCGAGATCCAGATCCTGGCCGACAACCACGGCGCCGTCGTCCATCTGGGCGAACGCGACTGCTCGCTGCAGCGCAACCACCAGAAGGTGTTGGAGGAAGCGCCGTCACCGGCGCTCAACGCCGATGCCCGCGAGCGGATCGGGCGGATCGCCTGCGAGGCGATCGGCCGCCTCGGCTACCGCAATGCCGGCACCATCGAATTCCTTTACGAGAATGGCGAGTTCTATTTCATCGAGATGAACACCCGCCTGCAGGTCGAGCATCCGGTCACCGAGGCCATCACCGGCATCGACATCGTCCGTGAGCAGATCCGCATCGCCGCAGGGGCGCCGCTCGGTTACACCCAGGCCGATGTGCGCTTCGCCGGTCACGCCATCGAATGCCGCATCAATGCCGAGGACCCCGAGACCTTCGCCCCCTCACCCGGCCGCATCGGCGGCTTCCACACACCGGGGGGGCTTGGCGTGCGGGTCGATTCGGGGCTCTATTCGGGCTATATGGTGCCGCCCCATTACGACAGCATGATCGCCAAGCTGATCGCCTTCGGCAACACCCGCAACGAATGCCTGATGCGGCTGCGCCGCGCCCTGGGCGAGTTCGTCATCGAGGGCATCAAGACCACCATCCCGCTGCAGAACCGCCTGGTCAACGCCCCCGACTTCGTCAATGGCGACTACGACATCCACTGGCTGGAACGCTTCATGGCCGGCGAGGCGCAATAGCGCCAGACAAAGGTTCACCACGGAGACACGGAGAAGAACTTAAACAATCTCCGTGTCCTCCGTGGTGCGTTCCTTCCTCAGACCGTGCTGGCGGCGATCACCGGGATGGTCGGGTCGACTGGCGCGCCGCTGACGGGGGCGGTGGCGGCGGCCGGAGCGAGGGCGGCCATGGCGTTGACCAGGTTATGCAACGCCCCGCTGGGCAGCACCGCGGCAATGCTTCCCTGATCGAGCTGGACGGCGCTGTTGTCCGCCAAAGTGACATTCCACATGCCGTTGCCGCTGCTGCTGTTGGCCGCCATGGCCACCGTGGTCGGGCTGACCGAGTACTCGGCGGTGCCCATCAGGTCCTGGGCGATGGTGGCCAGGCTGGTGCCGCTGCTGGCGGCCTGCTGCCAGGATTGCAGAGTGGCCGCGTCGGGCGCATGGCCCAGCATGTTCTGGTAGAGGCTGTTGATTGCCGTGGTGGCGTCGGGGTTGGCCGCGGTGAATTCCGACGAAGAAACGAAGGCTTGGATCAGACTGGGCAGGCTGGCCCCGGCATTGGCCGTCTGCGCCCAGTATTGGAGCCCGTCGGCGGTGGCCGGCCGGCCCAGGATGTCCTGGTACAGCGAGGCCACCTCGGCGGTGGTGTCGCCCGCGCTGACGCCGGTGATCGCCTGTTGTTGCGGCAGGTCGCCGGCGCTGGCGGTGATGAATTGGGGCGTCCCACCGGCGGCGGTCGGTATGGCGATGCCGTAGTCGGTGCCGAAGCCGAGATTGGCCGAGATGCCGCCTTGCTGGACCTGCACGCCACTGGCGTTGGCGAACTGGACGTCCCAGGTCCCGTTGCCGGTGGCGACCAGTCCGGCCGCCACCGGGCTGGCGCTGAAGGCCGGGGATTCCAGGAATGCCGCCGCCACCGAGGCCAGGCTGGCCCCATTGGCCACCGTCTGCTCCCAGTACTGCAGGCCGGCCGCGGTGGGGGCGCGACCCAATATGTTCTGATAGAAGCTGGTGATCGCCGTGGCGGTATCGGGATTTGCCGCGGTGAATTCCGCCGAGTTGACGAAGGCTTGAACCAGACTGGGCAAGCCAACCCCGGTATCGGCCGTCTGCACCCAGTACTGAAGCCCGGCGGCGGTGGGAGCGTGCCCCAGAATGCCCTGGTACAGCGTGGTCACCGCCGCGGTGTTGTCCGCCGGCCCGGCGAAGGTGACGGACTGGACGCTGGTGCCGCCGGTGCCGGTGGGCGCCGCCAGGTCGAGGCTGCCGTCGGGCGCCCCATAGACCGAGAACCCGGTGCCGACCGCGACCGCGGCGCTGCTCTGCGCCACCGTCGGCGTGCTGTCCGGCAGGAAGGACGTGGTCGGCGGCGTGCTGCCGTCGCTGGGCGTCGGCACCTCGGTGGTGATCTGCAGGCTGCCGACCGCGGGCGCCGCGACGTTCAGCCAATTGCCGCTGTTGCCGTCGAGGAAGTCGACCGAACCATCCTGGCGGATCCGCGTCGCCACGTAATCGGTCCCGGCCGGCACCGGCAAGGGAATGCCCTGGCCGTCGGTCAGCATCATCCCGGCGCCCGACTGCGTGGCGACATTGATGGTGCCGTCGGCCTGCTCGGTGATCTGGGCGCCGACCGGAATATCGGCCCCCAACGCGGTGCCGAAGGTGATATCGGCGCTGCCGTCCGGTTTGATGTCGACAGCGCGGGTCGGGGTGGTGGCCCCGGTCGTGCCATTGCCCCCCAATCCCACGGCTTCCGCGTTGAACGAGGTGTAGGTGGTCCCGCCGGCGCCGGTGATGGTGAGGCTGGCGGGCGCCAGCGAAACCGTACTCGCCTGCGAACTGCTCATTCCGGCCGACAACTTCCCACCGGTAAAGGACAGGCTGCTCCAGGAACCGCTGTCCAGCGCGAAGTTCTCATTGGCCGAGGTCAAAGTGACCTGTCCCGAAGTCCCGTCGACCTGAATGGTGAAGGGGTTGCCCTGGCTGTCCTGCAATTGCAGCGATGTCGTGCCGTTGCTGGAGGCGTAGTCGACCAGGCTTCCACTGTCGATGCTGACCGGACCCTGGCCAGGAATGGCCAGGCCGGTGACTTGGCCGCCACTATCTTCCGTTGGCTGAAACCCGAGAGTCGTCAATCCGCTTATTATTGACGAGACGCTTGCCATACTTACCTCCTGAAACAACAAAATACCCATGATTGCGGTATATTAATCTGTGTTATACTTTATGACTCATTACCTTTGTCGGCACGATAAAGTATTAGAACAGTTGCGTTGCAATTTCTCGCGTTCTCTTCTCGTCCACACACATACTCTAACCGTCATGGCCGAGCTCGACCCGGCCATCCACGTGGTGCCGTCTTTTCCCTATCGTCGAAGTGCGGCACGGCGTGGATACCCGGCACAAGGCTGCACAAGGCCGGGTATGACGATTTTGTCCTTCAGCGCTCGCGCAGACTTTCGTCGCCGAGGCGGATCAGCGGATCCAACAGGTAGTCGATCACCCGGCGCTTGCCCGTCTTGATTTCGGCGGTCACCGCCATGCCCGGCGCCAGCTTGACGTCGCGCCCGTCGGCATGGATATGGTCGACCAGCGGCTTGATGCGCACCGCATAGACAGCCTCTTGCGGATCGGAACTGCGGTCCTGGCCGCGTCCGGATGACGCGTCGGGACCCTCGATGGCATCCCCGGAGACCGTCAGCACCTGGCCGGAAATCGTCCCGTAATGGGTGAAGGGAAAGCTGGCCACTTTGATTTCCACCGCCTGGCCGGGCAGGACGAAACCGGCATCCCGGTTCGGCAGGGCCGCCTCGATGGCGATCCCTTCGTCCTCGGGAACGATCATCAGGACCGGTGTCCCCGGCGCCACCACCGCCCCCGCGGCATGCACGGAAACCTGCTGCACGACACCGGTCACCGGCGCGGTCAGCTTGGTGAGACGGCTCTTCTGCTGCGCCTTGGCCAGGTCCTGGGTCAACGAAGCGGCCTTCGCCTCGGCCTCGGCAAGCTGCACCAGGCGGTCGGCGCGAAACTGCGCCTCGGCCTGCCGCAGCCGCTCGCCGGCATTGGCGACGCCGGCTTCGACCTCGGTCAGATGGTGGCGCGCCGTCTCCAGCTGCTGCCGGCGATCGATCCATTCCTGCTTGATGCTGAGGTAGTCGCTGCGCGTGCCGAAACCGTCCCTGGCCAGGCTCTGCTTGGCCTTGACCCGCTCTTCGAGCAGCGGCACGGTCTCGGCCAGGCGGGCAATTTCGGTGGCGACACCACTCGCCTCGGCCTGCCGGCCACCCTGTTCCTGTTGCAGCGCGGCGATGCTGGCATGGTGATCGGCCAGCTTGTGCAGCAGTTCGGCCCGATGCACCGCCAGAACCTCGGCCGGCACCGTCAGATCGGCCGCCAGGACGATCTCGGCGCGGCCGTCCAGCAGGCTGCGCAAACCTGCGGCGATCAGCGTCTGGTCGAGCCGTTCGCGTTCGAGCCGCGCCACATCGGCTTGCGGAGCGGTGGGATCCAGTTCCACCAGGACCTGTCCTTGCGTGACATGCTGGCCATCCACCACGTCGATGGCCGCCACCGTCGCCGTCTCGCTGGCCGCCACCGGCTTGGTGTTGCCGCCGGCGATGAACCGACCTTGGGCGGTGGCGTGGATGTCCACCTGCCCCAGCCAGGCCCAGCCCAAGGCGGCGGCGAACAGGGCGACGATGGCCATGCCGGTGGCCCGGCCGGCCGGCGATGGCGGCGTCTCGACGATCTCGATGACGGCGGGCAGGAAGGCCAACTCGTCGGCCAGCCGCAGCGACAATTTGGGGCGCCGCTTGTCGAACGACCACGCGGCCTTCCACACCGCCAGATGCCGCCGCGCTGGCTCCAGGCGCATCAGCATGGAACTGCCGGTCCTCTCAAGCTGCGACATCGCCGGCCTCCTGGCAGCGCCACAGCTGGGCATAGCGGCCTTGGCCGGCGAGCAGCGCGTCATGCCCGCCCTGTTCGATGATCTCGCCCTTCTCCATCACGATGATGCGGTCGCAGTGGCGGACGGCACTCAGACGATGGGCGATGATGAACACCGTTCGGCCCTGGCTCATCGCCTTCATGTTGCGACGAATCTCGGCCTCGGATTCATAGTCGAGGGCCGAGGTCGCCTCGTCGAAGATCAGGATGCGCGGATTGGTGATCAGTGCTCGGGCGATGGCAATGCGCTGGCGCTGTCCCCCCGACAGGTTGGCGCCGCGTTCCACCACCGGGGTATCGTAGGCCTCGGGCAGATCGAGGATGAACTCGTGGGCGGCCGCCAGCTTGGCCGCCGCGATCACCGCTTCCATCGGCTGCGCCGGATCGGCCAGGGCGATGTTGTCGCGGATCGTGCGGTTGAACAGGACATTTTCCTGCAGCACCACGCCCAGTTGGCGGCGCAGCCAGGCGGTGTCGACCAGGGCCAGATCGACGCCGTCGATGGCCACCCGGCCGGCTTCCGGTGAATAGAGCCGCTGCAGCAGTTTGGCCAGGGTGCTCTTGCCGGAGCCGGACGAGCCGACGATGCCGATGCTTTCGCCCGCCGCAACCTCGAGCGACAGCCCGCGCAGCACCGGCGACCGATCCGCCGCATAGCGAAAGCGCACCGCGTCGAAGGTGACCCGGCCGGCAATGGCCGGCATCTGCTGACGGCTGCCGGCCCGCCGTTCGGTCGGGGTATTGAGGATATCGCCAAGGCGCTCGACCGACACCCGCATCTGCTGGAAGTCCTGCCATAGCTGGGCCATCCGCAAGATCGGCGAGGCGACGCGTCCGGCCAGCATGTTGAAGGCGACCAAGGCACCGATGGTCATATCGCCCGACATCACCGCCTGGGCGCCGAGCCACAGGGTCAGCACGGTCTGCCCCTTGGAGATGCCCTGTGCCGCCTGCGACGCCAAGGCGCCCAGGTTCTGCGCCTTGAACGACGACGAGACATAGGCCGCCAGCAGGTTTTCCCATTTGCGCTGCATCTGCGGCTCGACCGCCATCGCCTTGCAGGTCTCGGCGGCGCCGATCGTCTCGACCAGGAAGCCCTGATTCTCGGCCCCGTGGCGGAATTTCAGATCGACCCGGCGCTTGAGGACCGGCGACACCGCCGCCGACAAAGCGAGGTAAAGGGGGATGGTTCCCAGCACGACCCAGGTCAGGGTCGGCGAATAGGCGAACATCACGCCGAAGAACAGCACGGTGAAGACGGCGTCGACCACCAGGGTCAAGGCCGAGCCGGTGAGGAAATTGCGGATGTTTTCCAGCTCGCGCACCCGAGCCACGGTGGTGCCGGCCGGACGCGTCCCGAAATAGGCCAGAGGCAGGCCCAGCAAGTGATGGAACAGGTTGGCCCCGAGCTCGACGTCGATGCGGCTGGTGGTATGGCTGAACACGTAGTTGCGCAGAGCCCCCAACACACATTCGAACAGCGACACGATGCCCAGTCCGATGACCAGCACGTCGAGGCTGGACAGGCCGCGATGCACCAGCACCTTGTCGGTCACCACCTGGAAGAACATGGGCGAGACCAGCCCCATCAGCTGCATGAAGAACGAGGCGATCAGAACCTCGCCCAGCAGCCGCCGATAGCGGATGACCGAGGGGATGAACCAGGACAGGTCGAAGCCGCGAATCGGGCCGCCCAGGGCTTCGCGGTGGGCCAGCAGGATCAGGCGGCCGTCCCAGCTGGCCTCGATTTCCTCGCGGCTCCTGATCTGCGGAACCGGATACCCCGGATCCTGGATCAGCAGCTTGCCGTCGGCATGGCGGGCGAAGATGACGAAGCGTCCATCCTTCAACGGAGCGATGGCCGGCAGCGGCGCCCGGTCGAGCCTTTCCCAGCGGCTGCGGGACAGCCGGGCCAATAAGCCATTCCGTTTGGCGCAGCGGACCACGTCGCCGGCATCGAAGGCAGCGTCGGTCTTGCCATAGTCGTGATGGATCTGTGTCCCGTCGAGCGGCCGCTGAAGGAACTGGGCCATCAGCACCAGGCAAGCCAGCCCGCTGTCGTTGTCTTCTTTGGGTAATGCGTATCCGTCCGGCATGTGCCCCGTCTTCGCTGTTCAGCTAGGGGCATTGTTGGGCCGGAGGTTAAAGAATCGGTAACGAGACTCGCAATTGCAGGTTGCGAAAAGGGGGTAGTGCCGGAGCGGGAACTTGCGGAAGTAGAACCGCCAAGGCGCCAGGACGCCAAGGGTCAGGAGGGGCGATGAGGCTCCGACCATGAGATTTGCATTCTGCCGCCGCAGGCGCGGTCATCATCACCGTTCGGCCTGGGCGCGACCTGCCGCAACCACGCCAGTCACCTTGGCGCCTTGGCGTCTTGGCGGTTCAAGAATTCCCGAGCTACTCGGCCGGCTGATCCTTCGGCACCGCCACCAGGACCCAGGCGAAGGTGGCCAGGAACAATCCGGCGGCGATGATGAACAAGGGGCGGATGCCGAGCCCCGCCGCCAGGCTGCCGCCGGTGATCGGGCCGAGGAAATTGCCGAGGAAGAAGGCGGTCGAGGTCACCCCGTAGATGAAGCCCCGGCGTCCCGGCTCGACCAGGCGACCCAGCAGCGCATTGGCGGTGGGCACGATGCCGCCGAGGAACATGCCGAGGGCGAAGCGCTCGCCGAGAAACCACCAATAGTTGTGCACGAAGGCCTGCGGCAGGGAAATCAGGGCGGCGCAGAACAGGCTGAGCAGCAGGACCTTGCGATAGCCGATGACATCGCTCCGCTTGCCGAGAAAGGGCGAGAACAGCAGATCCGACACCCCGGTCACCGAAAAGGCCAGGCCGGCCATGGTGGCCAGGGCCGGAATCGGGCCGACCAGCTCTTGCACGAAGACAGTGATCAGCGGCTGGATGGTGCGGATCGAGAACTGTGAGAACAACAGCACGAAGACCAGCGACAGCAGCGGGGCCGAACCGGCCACCAGGCGGATGCCGGCCCGCACCGAGGCGACCGGACGCCGCTCCTCGTGGTGGAAGGGCGGGTCGGCAACGAACAGCCAGGTCATCACCAGGGCCAGCGCCGACAGGGCCGAGGTCCAGTAGAAGACGGCCCGCAGGTCATGGGCCAGATCGGCCACCAGCCCGCCGCATAACGGGCCGGCCAGCGAGCCGACCAGTTGGCCGGTGGACAGCCAGCCCAAGCCCCAGCCCAGCTTGTCTTCGGGAATCTCGGTGGCCACCAGGGCCACCGCCGTGGCAGAGAATCCAGCGAAGATGCCGAGCACGGCGCGCAAGGTGAACAGATGCCAGGCCTGGGTGGAAAACGCCATCAACAGGGTGAACAGGCTGATGGCGGCGCTGGCCCGCAGCACCATCGACTTCCGCCCGTAGCGGTCGCCCAAGGCGCCCCACACCGGCGAGGCGAAGGCCGCCACCAGCGGCGTCACCGCGGCGATTAGCCCCGACCAGAAATCGATGCCGGCGATACTGGTCACCCCCAGTTCCGGCAGGAACAGGGGCAGGATCGGGGTGAACACCGTTACCCCGAGGCTCATCACGAACTGAACCGCCACCATCACCCATAGGGTGCGGACCCAGGGCGGCCGCAGCGGACTCGGCTGCATCAACATGATCTTGTAATCGCCGGACTCAAGCCACCAAGCAGCACATAACCTCTAACCGTCATGGCCGGGCTCGACCAGCACAAGGCCGGGCATGACGACGAAAGGTGGAGAGAAATCACCTAATTCTTGCCCATCACCGATTCGGAGGCCAGTTTCACCACATCGGGAGGCGCCGCGTACAGCTCCTTGACCAATTGTTGAACCTGCTCGCCGCTCACCGGCCGCACCTCCAACTCGAGCTGCTTGGCCTCGGCCAGGAATTCGGGATCCTTCATGGTCTCGTCGAAGGCCTTGCGCAAGGCGGCCACCCGCTCGGGCGGAACGCCGGGCGGGGCGACGAACGGCCGGGCCATCGACTGGCGCGTCAGAATCAGCTTCAAGGCGGCCTTTTCCAATGGATTGTCGGTCAGGTCCATCAGCAGCGGCACGTTCGGCAGATCCTCATGCTTGTGCAATGCCATCTGGATCGGCAGGTCGATCTCCTTGTCGTCCAGCAGCTGCCGGTGGCGGCTCTTCAGCTCGCTCCACGAGGCGCCGCAGAAGCCCTGGGTCTCGCCCCGCTGCACCGACAGGATGGCGTCGTTGCTGCCGGGGAAGCCGCTGACCAGCTTG
Source organism: uncultured Telmatospirillum sp. (assembly GCA_903858635.1). Lineage (GTDB taxonomy): Bacteria > Pseudomonadota > Alphaproteobacteria > Rhodospirillales > Magnetospirillaceae > DUZF01. Next base: position 38,149 of record CAIOJO010000385.1, read on the forward strand.
ATCGGCGCCTTCAGGACATTGATCAGCAGGTTGGCCATCACGTCCGGATCCGAACCGGGCCCGTTGCCGGCGAAGGTCGACGGCCTGGCCCGCAGGTCCTCGATGGTCTTGAACCCCGACTTGGCCCCGGTGATGCAAAGGCTCACCTCCTCGTTGACGCTGCCAATCCAATTGAACTGGGTGGCGTCGAACATGATGCCCTCGGTATGGCCGAGCAGCGGTTCCATGGCCATGCCGCGGGCGAAGATGCCGATGAAGGTGCCATCCTTGGGGGCCGCCTTGGCCAGGTAATTGGCCGCCCGCAGGCTGCCGGCGCCCGGCATGTTCTGCGGCACCATGGTCGGGTTGCCGGGAATGTGCTTGCCCATGAAGCGCGACAGGGTTCGCGTATAGATGTCGTAACCGCCACCGACGCTGTAGCCGATGATCACCTGGATGGTCTTGCCGGAATAGAACTCGGCGACCGGATCGGCGGCATTGGCCCGGCCGGCCAATGCCAACAGTCCGGCCACCAAGACGCCCAAACAGGCTCGGGACCAAAAACGGCATTCCTTCATTCTTCGTCTCCCCTCCGTTCCCGACCCTGATGGATGGGCCATTCTTTATGGATTTGGCAGGAACTTCTCCATCATCGGCACCACGCCGTTCTTCTTCATCTCGTCGAACCAGATCTTGTGGATGCGCGGATCCTGGTCGTCGTATTCCATCTGGTCGCCGCCGTCCTTGATGCTGGTCGACACGGCCCCCTTGTCGCCCGGCTTCATCCCGATCAGCGAGCGGCGCTGCATCGTCGTCAGCGGGTAGCGCTGGCCACCGACACCGGTGGCGAGATAGCGCGCCGGAGCGGTGCTGGTGTTGAAATGCTGGTGGAACTGCTTGTCGGCCGGCGGGAACACCACGCCATGCTTCCAGTCGATGCGCAGGAAGTCCTTCTGGTCATCGTACCACAAGAGCGAATAGCCGTGGCCGGTAACGCACATGACGTGGAAGCCGGGACCGTGGCGGTGCCCCTTCTTGTAGGTGCCGACCGGCATTTCCGAGATATGCGCATGCATGGTGCCATCGGCCAGGACGAACATGATGTTGGTGCCGCCGGCGCCGCGGTCGCTCCACGACTTCAGCTCGAGGCTGGCCAGGTCGGGAACGAAATTGGTTTCCCACATGTGGTTGCCCGGTCGCACGGTGATCAGGTCGCCTTCCCCGGTGTAGTGCTCGTTCTTGCCAGCCCGCTCGCTGAAATCGAAGTCGTTGTCGAACACGAACTTCTCATTGTGGAAGAGATTCAGCACCAGTGGCAAGTCGGTGGTGCTGACCAGCAGCGCCCGCTCAACCCCGCTGCCGTTGAAATGGCGGTGCTTGGCGTTCAACGGAATGGCGAACAGGCTCTTCGGACCCCATTCGAAGTTATGCTTGCGCCCGTCGGCGAACTCGACCTGGGTGCTGCCATGGCCTTCCAGCACATAGAAGACATCCTCGTAGAGGTGGCGCTGCGGGCTGGTCGAACCGCCCGGCGGGAGGTCGAACACGAACATATTGGCGAAATCGCCGCGGCCCTTCAGATGCACGGCCGCCGCCTTGACGCCGTAACGCGGCCACAGCGCCGTCTCGACGGTAAACAGATCGATTCCGTAGTCTTCGGTGACCGGCAGGCCTTCTTTCTGCACCCAGTCCAGATAGGCATCGATGCCGTAGCGGGGGGTCGTCTGAACGGTCATTGGTTCCTCCTTCAATTCAAGAAAACAGCAGCGACTTGATCACCACCGGCACCACGCCGGGCGGGGTGATCATCTCGCCGACATCGACAAAATCCAGGTCCTGCAGCTGCACACCGTCGATCGACACCACCGGACCGACCAGCCCCAATTCGCGATGCAGCAAACGTCCGAAGGTGCGGCCGACATCGCCGTCGATCATCAGCAGCAGCAATTCGTCGCGCCGGCCATCCGGTGCGACGGCCTTGAGGATGGCCCGGCCGACGGCAGCCAGCCGGCTGTATTCGGGATCGCCGGTCCAGCTCAAGGCGATGGCGACGCGCGCCCCGGCAGCCAGATCGAGATGACGCAGCCCGGCCTCGATCGAGGCGCTGATGGCGGCTTCGTCGATAGCGCCGGAGAGGTCGGCGGCGATCTGCACCACCGGCACATTATGCACCGGCAGCGGGGCATCTTCCGGCAGATATATGGTCTTGCCGCTGACCTGTACGGTGAATTGCGACGCGCCGATGACGGTAGCGCGGATCCCCTGGCCGGGATCGAGCACCGGAATGCTCATCCGGCTGCCCAGCTGGCGGCGCAACTCGGCCGACAGCAACTGGGCGATGTCGCCGAACTCCTGCTCCTCGCGGCCGAAGATGTATTCCGAGACCCCGCCCGAAAAGGTCACCGCCTCGGGTGCCACCGGTCGCGCCAGGGCGTCGGTCAGCAAGAGGGCGGTGCCCAAACTGTCGGTCGCGGTGCCCAGGATATGATCCATGGCGATGCCGGCGAAGCGGGCGGCGATCTTCTCGCGCAGCGCACGGTCGGCCAGCGCCTCGGGATCGGTCGCCAATCCCAGGTCCTTGGCCACCATCTGCGCCGCCTCGTCGACGCGGGTCCAGGCCCCCAGGGAATCGGCGGCGATCAGCCGGCCGCCGACGGCGAAGGCGGCGACCCCGAGGACGCGCCCGCGGTCGATCAGGGCCAGCTTGGTGGTACCGCCGCCGATATCGACATGCAGCAGGCATTTGTCCAATTCCTTGGACAGCCGGACCGCCCCCGAGCCATGGGCGGCCAGCGTGCATTCCAGCTTGTGGCCGGCGGTGGCGCAGACGAACTTGCCGGCCTCGCCGGCGAACAGCTCGTCGATGGCGCGGGCATTGGTCCGCTTGATCGCCTCGCCGGTCAGGATCACCGCGCCGCTGTCGATGTCGGCGCGGACGAAGCCGGCCTGGTGATAGGCGCCGTGGATGAAATGCCCCAGCTGATGGGCGTCGATGGTGCCGTCGGCCAGGAATGGCGTCAGCATGATCGGCGACCGCCACATGACCTCGCGGCCGATCACCACGAAGCGGCTGGACAGCCCCTGCGTCTGGCGCTGCAGGATCACCTTGGCGAACAACAGATGCGAGGTGGAGCTGCCGATGTCGATGCCGATGGTCTTCAGTTCGACCGTTTCCTGATCCCAGATACAGCGCGCGATCTCCAGACGCTGGGCATCGGTCATTTCCACATGCTCGTGGAAGAACTCACCGTCGTGCGGCATTGCCGGACCATCCTCGTTGTGACTGGCGCCAAGCTATCCAGACGGCCCGCCCCGGCCCAATATATTTTTTTGGGGCGAGCCAGCTAAATATTAGCTGTCTGGGCGCCGCGGCCGAAGAATGAACCGCCAAGACGCCAAGGGGACAAAGAGTTATCCGCAGATGACACAGATGGATGCAGTTTGGAGGGCAATGCCTTCGGCGAACTGAGTGCGCCGCAGGCATTATCTGCGCCAATCTGCGTCATCTGCGGATCTAATTTCTTGGCGCCTTGGCGCCTTGGCGGTTCAATCCCCCGACGATCACGCCTTCTCCGCCGGCCCGGGATAGAGGCGCCATGCCTCGGGCAGTTTGGCCACCGCATCGGCGATGACTTCGACCAGCAGCGCCCGCACCACCTGTTCGGCCTTCGACGGCACCCGGCGCTGCGACGAGACCAGCAGCAAGGTACGGGTAATCGGCGGATCGACGATCCGCCGGGCCACCAGATGGCCGTCCGCCACCTGGCGCTGCACCAGGCAAAACGGCAGGATGGTCGGGCTGAGATCGAGTTCGGCGAATTCGCGCGCCGCCAAGACCGAACGCATCTCGAACAGGATGTCGACCGGCTTGCCGGCTTCCGCCGCCTTTTGTTCGATCATGCGGCGCACCCCGGAAGAAAAGCCGGGAATGCATAGACGATGATCCATCACTTCGCTGAACGGAATTGGTCCGCTGTTCTTGCAGGCGGCGGCGTTCTGGACGAAGAACAGATCTTCGACCAACAAGGGCGTCGTGACGAACTGCTTGGCTGCCGGCGCATCGAAGGCCAACGCCAGGTCGAGTTGGCCCGACTGCACCCATTCGGTCAGCACGTTGCTGCGGTCTTCCACCAGGTTCAGCGAGATCTCCGGATAGCGGCTCCGACAGAGGCCGAGCAACGGCGCCGCCAGGATGACGATGACCGAGGACGGCATGCCGACCACCAGACGGCCGCGCGGCGGGCCCGAGGAATCGGCCACCTGGCGTTTGGCTTCCTCGGTCAAGGCCAGGATGCGCCGCGCATAGTCCACCAGCTGCAGCCCCGGTTCGGTAGGCTCGACGCCGCGCGACGAGCGCAGCAGCAGCGCGACGCAAAGCTCGCTTTCCAGGTTGCGCACGTGATAGCTGAGCGCCGTCTGCGCCACATTGAGGCGCTGTGCCGCCTTGGTGAAGCTCTTGAACTCCACGACGCTCAAGAAATAGACCAGTTGGCGGATATCCAAGGGAAGGCTCCTTTGCCCCCCCGAGTCTAAAGGACTGGACGACCGCCGCAAGCATCGATCGATGATCCCCGTTGCCAAAAGAGGCTTTCGGCGACATATCCAACTGGGACAAGAGGGATCCGACATGGCGTCACGCCTGACACCCGACCAGTTGCTGCGCGCCTACGCGTTGGGCGTATTCCCGATGGCGCGGCATCGCGAGGACGAGCGGCTGTTCTGGATCGACCCGGAAGAGCGCGGCATCCTGCCGCTGGACCACTTCCACCTGCCCCGCTCGCTGAAGAAGACGCTGAAGCGCGAGGTGTTCGTCGTGCGCTGCGATTCCGCCTTCGAGGAGGTCATGTCCCGTTGCGCCGAACCGGCTCCCGACCGGCCGGAAACCTGGATCAACCGCGAGATCCTGCGCCTGTTCGTGCAACTGCACGAGGTCGGGCTGGCGCACAGCGTCGAGACCTGGCTGGGCGACGAGCTGGTCGGCGGGCTGTACGGCTTGTCGCTGGGCAGCGCGTTCTTCGGCGAAAGCATGTTCAGCCGGGTCGCCGACGCCAGCAAGGTGGCGCTGGCCCATCTGGTCGCCCGCCTGAGGAAGGGCGGCTACACCCTCTTGGACACCCAGTTCGTCACCGAGCATCTGGCCCAGTTCGGCGCCGTCGAGGTACGGCGCCACGACTATCTGCAGCTGCTGGCCGAGGCCCTCGAACGGGGCGCCACCTTCTATGGCGACTTGGGCGTCGACGAGGTCTTGGCGTTGCTGTCCTCGCAGTCCAGCACCCAGATATCGTAGACCGGGTGCTCGAGGGCCGACAGCGCCGGGCTCGAGGCGAACATCCAGCCGCGGAACAGGCTGGCCGCCGCTTCCCCCGCCTTGATCTCCCAGACGTCGAGAAAGGCCGCCGCTTCCGGCTGCTCCTCGGGCGGCCGCTTGCGGCAGGTCCGGGCAATGATTTCCAGGGTGCCGAAATGCACGGTCGACCCGACCGGCGCCTCGATGGTCATGACCCGCCCGGTCACCTTGTCGAGGCCCTGCAGGATGGCCGTGTCGAATACCAGGTCGGCGGCACGGCCGGCCCCCGGCCAGACGACGCTGCCGAGCAGGGCGAGGGCGAGAACGGGCAGCCGCCCGCGCGTCACTGGGCCTTCCCTTCGCCCGCCGCCGCCGGCGGCGTCGGTGCGGCGGCCGGCGGCGTCGGCGGTGTCGGTGTCGCGGCGGGCGGCGTCGGCGGTGTCGGTGTCGCGGAAGACTTGGCCGGACCATTGTCGGTGGCGAGGAAGATGATCTGCCCGACCATTTCCTCGAGCGACTTGTAGTTCTTGGTGTTGGCGATGGTCCCGCCGGGAGCGATGGTCTGCGTGCTGCGGCCGGGCTGCAGCTTGACGAACTTGCTGCCGAGCAGCCCCTCGCTATCGACCACCGCGACGGTATCCACCGGCAGATGCACCGAAGGCGTGATCGTCATGCGGATCACGGCGTTGAAGGTGCTGGGATCGATCTGCTGATCGATCACCGTTCCCACCTTGATGCCGTTGATGCGGACGTCGCCGCCATTGGGCAAGCCGCCGACGCTGGCGAAGGCGGCCGACAGCGTGTAGCCCTTGACCGCGCCCAGATCGGCCTGCGAATAGGCGAAGACCAGGAAGAACGCGGCGACCAACAGCACCACGCCCCCCATGATGGTCTCGATAAGGTTTCTGCCCATTGGGCCTCTCCCGCGGTTACTGACCGGCAGCCTTGCCGCTGCCTGGTGGCGGCGTGGCGTCGTTACGCTTCGCCTCGCCCTGCGCGATGATCAGCTCGAGCAGATCCTGCACGTTCATGGAGTCCTGCGTGTAGCGTATCTGCTGGCCCGGTTTGAGATTGTCCTCGTCGGCCCCGGGCTGCAGGGAAATATATTTGGCGCCGAGCAATCCGTCGGTCTGGATCACCGCCGCACTGTCGTCGGGCAATTCGATCGAAGGCGGCAGCCGCATGGTGACCACCGCCCGGAAGCGATCGTCCAGCGACTGGGCCACCACCCGGCCGATACTCACGCCGGACAGCCGCACATCACTGCCCAGACCGATGCCATCCGCTTTGTTGAAGGCGGCGGTCAGATTGTAGCCGGCCGTCGAGGCGCGGCCGCCCACCCCATAATAGGCAAGGACCAGAAGAGCGGCCCCGATCAGGATGACACCGGCACCGATGACGGTGTCCCGGTCGGCAGTGTCCAACGCCATCCGTCGGGTCCCGATGGTCAGGGCTGCCACGCCTCGTAATCGCCGGTTGCCGTCTGGCGCTCGCCGCCGCGGCGGTCGTGCCCGGCGGGAAGATAGGCGTCGGCGGTGCCGGTCAGATTGGGCTGGTGCGGCTTCACCCACGGCTTGTCGGTGGGGGGCGCCAGCGGCTCGTCGACCGTGTAGTGCAGCCAGGCATGCCATTCCGGCGGCACGCGCGACGCTTCGGCCACACCGTTGTACATCACCCAGCGACGGGGCGACCGATAGCCCTGCAGTTTGGTGCGCTCGATATAGTAGCGATTGCCTTGCTGGTCGGTCCCGACCAGCTTGCCCTTGGCCCAGGTAAAGAGGCGTGTGCCGATGGTCATCTCGGATCCCTTGCACCCAAAAAAGCGCTCTTGGTGACGGACGTGTTCGGTGGAAGGGAATATGGCAAATGCTTGAACCGCCGTCTAGAGCCGCCGCGCAACCGGCCCGCCTTTCCTACGTCGCCCACCTGCAGCGCGGTGCATCGACGGCGATCGAAGCAACGCGGACGGACACGGACGCGCGCGTCGCGCGCCCACGGACCAGCACGGATCGTTAGCGCCGCAGGCATTCCTTGAACGGCACGGCCCTGCCGTCGGGCCGTATTGCCTGCGGCGCAAGTCCTGGTCCGTGTCCGTCCGCGGTCGTCCGTGTCCGTCCGTGTTACCATCGCCCATCCCGCCGGATCGACGTCCCTTGGTGGGCTTGGTGGTCTTGGTGGTTGAACAGACCCCCGCCCCTTTTCCGGCAAATCGCCCCCGATACCACATCCTGTGTTTGCTGCACCGCACACATCAAAATGCTGTTGAACATAGGTTAACGTTGTCATACCGTGTGGGTTCGTCAGCGTGAGACCACAACATATGGTGCGCCCGGTCGCTTTGAATCGACCGGAATGCTGTGCCGAACCGTCTCTGCCGACCAACGTGAAGGGGGTGACAAACGCAATGCGCATTCAACGTCAATTCACGTCCGCCGGATCCTCTCCCTACGACGACATCGGCTTCCGCGTCACGTCCAGCGAGATTCGCAACCCCGATGGGTCGATGGTGTTCTCGCAGGATAGCATCGAGGTTCCGGCAGAGTGGTCGCAGGTTGCATGCGACGTCCTCGCCCAGAAATACTTCCGCCGGGCCGGGGTGCCCGCCGCCGACGCGCTCGAGCCGGTCGCCGAAGAGGGGGTGCCCAGCTGGTTGTGGCGCCGCCGCGCCGCCGCCCACGCCAAGACCACCGGCGAAACCTCGGCCAAGCAGGTGTTCGACCGCATGGCCGGCACCTGGACCTATTGGGGGTGGAAGGGCGGCTATTTCGACGCCGAGGATGATGCCCAGGCGTTCTATGACGAGATGCGCTCGATGCTGTGCCGGCAGATGGGTGCGCCCAACAGCCCGCAATGGTTCAACACCGGCCTCCACTGGGCCTATGGCATCGACGGCCCGAGCCAGGGCCACCACTATGTCGATTTCCGCAGCGGCGAGCTGACCAAGTCGGCCAGTGCCTATGAGCATCCGCAGCCGCATGCCTGCTTCATCCAGTCGATCAACGACGACCTGGTCAATGATGGCGGCATTATGGACCTGTGGGTGCGCGAAGCCCGCCTGTTCAAATACGGCTCGGGCACCGGCACCAATTTCTCGGCCTTGCGCGGCGACGGCGAGAAGCTGTCGGGCGGCGGCCGGTCGTCCGGCCTGATGAGCTTCCTGAAGATCGGCGACCGCGCCGCCGGGGCCATCAAGTCGGGCGGCACGACGCGGCGCGCCGCCAAGATGGTGGTGGTCGACGTCGATCATCCGGACATCGAAAAGTTCATCAACTGGAAAGTGGTCGAAGAGCAGAAGGTGGCGGCCCTGGTCGCCGGCTCGCGCCTGGCCGACCAGACCCTGAACGGCATCATGGCGGCCTGCCGCAACTGGGACGGCGCCGCCGACAGCGACGACCAGTGGAACCCGAAGACCAACAAGGCGCTGAAGAAGGCGATCATCGCCGCCCGCAAGGCGATGATCCCCGAGAACTACGTGCAGCGCGTCATCCAGTTCGCCCGCCAAGGCTACAGCGAAGTGAAGTTCCCGGTGTTCGACACCGATTGGGACGCCGAGGCCTATCTGACCGTGTCCGGCCAGAACTCGAACAATTCGGTGCGCCTGACCGACGCCTTCCTGCAGGGTGTGCTGGACGACGGCGATTGGGAGCTGATCCGCCGCATCGACGGCAAGGTGGCGAAGACGGTGAAGGCCCGCGAGCTGTGGGAACAGATCGCCGAAGCGGCGTGGAGCTGCGCCGATCCGGGGCTGCAATTCGACACCACCATCAACGAGTGGCACACCTGCCCCAACTCGGGCCGCATCAACGCGTCGAATCCGTGCTCGGAATACATGTTCCTGGACGATACGGCATGCAATCTGGCCTCGTTGAACCTGATCACCTTCCGCCGCGACAACGGCAGCTTCGACGTCGAGGGCTTCCGCCATGCGGTGCGCCTGTGGACCGTGGTGCTGGAGATCTCGGTGCTGATGGCCCAGTTCCCGGCGCCGAAGATCGCCGAACTGTCCTATCGCTTCCGCACCCTCGGCCTCGGCTTCGCCAATATCGGCGGCCTGCTGATGGCCTCGGGCCTGCCTTACGACAGCGATGCCGGCCGCTCCTACTGCGCCGCCATCACCGCGATGATGACCGGCGTCGCCTATGCCACCTCGGCCGAGATGGCCAAGGAGCTGGGCGCCTTCCCCGGCTTCGCCGAGAATGCCGATTCGATGCTCCGCGTCATCCGCAACCATCGGCGCGCCGCCTACGGCATGCCGGGCGGTTACGAGGGGCTGTCGACCCCGCCGGTACCGCTGGACGCCGAGACCTGCCCGGACGAGGACCTGGCGGTGGCCGCCCGCCAAGCCTGGGACGACGCCCTGGCCCTGGGTGAGGAGTTCGGCTATCGCAACGCCCAGGCCACGGTGGTGGCGCCCACCGGCACCATCGGCCTGGTGATGGACTGCGACACCACCGGCATCGAGCCCGATTTCGCCCTGGTCAAATTCAAGAAGCTGGCCGGCGGCGGCTATTTCAAGATCATCAACCGGATGGTGCCGCAGGCTCTCGAGACCCTGGGCTATGGTCCCGACGAAATCGAACTGATCATCCGCTACGCGGTGGGCCACGGCACCCTCAAGGATGCCCCCCATGTCAACCACAAGGCCCTGTTGGCCATGGGTTTCGACGCGGTGACCCTGGAACGGCTGGACGCCGCGGTGGCCAGCGCTTTCGACATCCGCTTCGCCTTCAACAGGTTCATCCTGGGCGAATCCTTCTGCACCGAGGTCCTCGGCTTCAGCAAGGAGGATCTCGACGACTACAACTTCGACATGCTGGCCCGGCTCGGCTTTGCCAAGGAACTGATTGACGAGGCCAACACCTACGTCACCGGGGCGATGACCCTGGAAGGGGCGCCGGGTCTCAAGGCGCGGCATCTGCCGGTGTTCGATTGCGCCAGCCCCTGCGGCAAGATCGGCAAGCGCTATCTGCTGGTCGACAGCCATATCCGCATGATGGCGGCGTCGCAGCCGTTCATCTCGGGGGCCATCTCGAAGACCATCAACATGGCCAATTCGGCCACCGTCGAGGATTGCAAGAACGCCTATCTGCTGTCCTGGCGCCTCGGCCTGAAGGCCAATGCGCTGTATCGCGACGGCTCCAAGCTGTCGCAGCCGCTGCAGGCGACCCTGTTGGACGACGCCGGCGAGCTGGCCGAGGATCTGGCCGAGCAGCCGATGGCGGCGCGTGCCGAGATCGTCGCCGAACGCATCGTCGAGCGGATGATCGCCGCCCGCCGACGCCTGCCCGACCGCCGCAAGGGCTACACCCAGAAGGCCATCGTCGGCGGGCACAAGGTTTACCTGCGCACCGGCGAATCCGAGGACGGCAAGCTGGGCGAGAT
>CAIOJO010000386.1 GCA_903858635.1 uncultured Telmatospirillum sp.
CCAGTTCCGCCATCTCGGCAGGCGAAACATAATAATCGAGGTTGGCGATGGAGACGCCGATGTCTCCGTAAAGCGGCAGGATCGGCTGTACCGGCCCGGCGATGTGCAACCATCTGCCGACAGCACCGGCGGCGGTGAAGGCATCGAAGATGCGGCCGATTCGGGGCAGCAGGAACTCGCGGAAGAACGACGCCGGCACCAGGGCCGGTGACCCGCCGGGCTCGAACACCAGCGGTAAATGGACACCGGCTTCGATCTGGGCCAGCCCGAAGCGGATGGCCACCGCAGTGGTGTAGTCGAGAACCCGCTCAAAGCGCTCCGGATGGTCGGCGGCGAAGAACATCGCGGTTTCGGCGCCCAGCAGTTGCAGCGCCAGGGTCATCGGCCCCTGGACGCAGCCGGTGACCAGAACCTCGTCGCCCACCGCCGCGCGCAACCGGCCCGCCGCCGCCAGTTGCACCGGCATCCGCCCGTCCAGCATAGGGTCGGGCAATGGTCGCCGGGTGAAATCGGTGTCGACCGCGCAGCAGGGCCGGACGCAGAACGGGTAGCGGTGCTCGTCGAGGAACCGCAATGTCGCCCCGGCCGCTTCGACCTCGACGCAGGCATCGACGAACGCGAACACCGCGTCGTACCCGTAATGCCTGAGCGCGGCCAATTGGCAGCGCGCCAGCACCTCGGCATCGTGCAAATAGTCTTCCAGCCGAACCCCGGCCAGGGTGGCGGCGTGCCCGAACACTTGGGCGATCACTGGGACTCGGTCGCTCGCCTCGAACCGGGACGCCGCCATCACGCGCTGGAAGCTGTTCATGACGGTGATCCAAACCAAGCGTCGACCGCATGGGCACCGTCGAATGCGGTCTCGGCCACGGCATCGACATTGAGGTCGGAAGCGGAGCACTGTTTGAGCGCCGCGCCCCCGACCAGGATGGGAACATGGGCGAAACCGGCAGCCGTCAGGGCCGGCCTGACCTGCCGGACTCGCGGAATGATCGATGAAATCAGCCCGCTGATCAGCACACCGGCCGCCTTCTCGCGCACCGCGGTTTCGACCAGCACGTCGACCGGGCAGTCCTTGCCGCAGTCGATCACGCGATAGCCGCGGCCGATCAGCACCATCTTGACGATGTTCTTGCCCAGGTCGTGAACGTCTCCCTCCAGGGACGCGATCACCAGAGTGGCTAGGCCGGTCCCGGGCGGATCGCCATCGGGATAGAGTTCATGCACAACGCCGGTAACGGCGCGGCCGACCAACATGATTTCCAGCAGATTGAAGCTGCGAATGGTGCATTTGGCATCAAGGCAGCGCATGGCTGGCGCCAGCCCCTCGGTCACCAGCGCTTCGCGAGGCAATCCCTCGGTGAGCAAACGTCGCGCCTCGATCACGGCCGCCTTATGGTTTCCATCAAGCAGAGCGGCTTGCAACGCTTCCATGCGTATCGATTCCTGTGCACGAGAACGGCGACCGGAGAAACATCCAACCCACTGGGCGGCGACCGAACGGCCGCAGAAGGGAGCCCACCAAACCGACGGCTCGACCAACCTAGACAATAAAGATAAAGTTTTAGTTAATAGCCTTTTGGTTTATAGCTGTCGCGCCCATTTCACGCGGCGGGTCATCCGAGTCGCGGCCATGGGGGCTCCCCCGATCATCGAGCCGGGGAAGGGGGGGCGTCGCCTGGGTGGGGCATGCCCAACCCAGGCGACGGCGGCGAATTTCCGCTAGGTCCGGGGACGCTACCCGAGGCCGCAGGCTTAGGCCGGGAAGCTCGCGAACTGGATGCCGGCCATTTGCTGCGCGATGCGCACCACCTGGCAGCTGTAGCCGAATTCGTTGTCGTACCACACGTACAGCACGACATTGCGGCCATCGGCGATGGTCGCTTGCGAATCCACGACGCCGGCGTGGCGCGAGCCGACCAGATCGCTCGATACGATTTCCGTCGAGGCGATGTAGTCGATCTGCTCCTGCAGTTCCGGGCTCAGGGCGCAGTCGCGCAGATAGGTGTTGATTGCTTCCTTGGTGGTCGGCTTGGCCAGATTGAGGTTGAGAATGGCCATGCTCACGTTGGGCGTGGG
>CAIOJO010000387.1 GCA_903858635.1 uncultured Telmatospirillum sp.
CATACCGGCATAATGCTTCACGGCTGCCCCCTCTGTTGATTGAGACCGTCCAGGATCTCGTGTTCACCAACAGTTTGCGGGGCAGCCACTTTCTTGTCAGCCGCCACGCGACGCCCGATTACCCCATCTTGGTGGTTCAACATTACTTGATTGCACGCGAACGATGGTCGCGGCGCAGGTTTGGTCCAGTTATTGCGTCTCAGCGTGATGACGGTGGGCGGAGGGCGGTGGGCGGGTGGCGATCGGGCAGGGTGGCACGCAGGGCGGGGGGGCGGCGGCGGTCGGCGCTGCCGGGCGTGACATCCGCCTCGATTTCTTCCGCGGCCTGGCGCTGATCTTCATCTTCCTTGATCACATTCCGGACAATGCCCTGAACTGGGCGACGATCCGCAATTTCGGCTTCTCCGACGCTTCGGAAATCTTTGTCTTCGTGTCCGGCTATTCGGCGGCCCTGGCCTATGGCAGCGGTCTCGCCCGGGATGGCTTCGGCTTTACCGCGGCTCGCATCTGGAAGCGGTGCTGGCAGATCTATGTCGCCCAGATCCTGCTGTTCGTCGCCTTCACCGCGCAGGTGGCGTACACCGCCGCCCATTTCAACAATCCGATGTTCAGCGAGGAGATGAACATCGTCGACTTTCTCAACGCCCCGCATGTCACCCTGCTGCAGGCGCTGTTGCTGCGCTTCCGTCCGGCCAACATGGATATCCTGCCCCTTTACATCGTCCTCTTGGGGGCCTTCCCACCGGTGCTGTGGGCGGCATCCAAGCGCCCCGGCCTGACCGTCGCCCTGTCGGCGGCGCTCTATCTGCTGGGCATATTCACCCATTGGAACCTCGATGCCTGGCCCGATGGCAAATGGCTGTTCAACCCGTTGACCTGGCAGTTCCTGTTCGTCATCGGCGCCGCCCTGGCCATGACCCGCGGCCGTAACGACCGGCTGCTGCGCCGCCGCCGCTGGGCGGTCGGGCTGGCCGCCGCCTATTTGCTGGCGGCCCTGCTGATGGCGCTGAGCTGGCACTTCGCTTGGCTCGAGCGGCTGGTGCCGGATGTGGTGCAGTCGCTGCTCTATCCGATCGACAAGACCAATCTCGATATCCTGCGGCTGCTGCATTTTCTGGCACTCGCCTATCTGATCAGCGTCGTGGTGCCGGTTGACAGCCCGATCCTCGGCTGGCCGGCGCTGCGGCCGGTGGTGCGCTGCGGCCAGCACTCGCTGGAGGTGTTCTGTCTCGGTCTGTTCCTGTCCTTCCTTGGCCATATGGTGCTGGTCGAGGTCGATGGGTCATGGGCCTCGCAATTGGCGGTCAGCGCCTTGGGCATCGCCCTGATGGTCGGTATGGGCTATTACTTGCAGTGGTACCGCCGCACTGAACGCGCCGCGGCCGGGGGGAAACGATGAACGCCGCAGCGGGGGGAATGAGACCGTCGGCGCGGTCACGGACCGGCTGGACCACGGCCCTGGTCGTCGTCTTTGCCATGGTTGCCGCGGCCCTGCCGGCGGCCGCCGGGGTGGGCGGCAAAACGGCACCACCGGACAGTGCCGAGGCTTGCGCGGTGGCGCCGGAGCTGCTGGCGTCATCCTATCCGCTTGGCCGCGCCGCGGCGCGGCTTGCCGCCAACAAGACTTTGCTGGTGGTGGTGCTGGGGTCGGCGTCGTCGCTCGGGCGCGGCGTCAGTTCGCCGGCCCATGCCTATCCCGCGCTGTTGGAGAAACATCTGTCGAGCCTGTTGCGGGGGCGCATCAGCGTGGTCAACCGCGCCGCCGCCGGCCTCACCGCGCCGTTGGCGGTGGGCCGCATCGACGCCGATATCCTGCCCCTGCATCCCGACCTGGTGGTGTGGGAGAGCGGCACCACCGACGTGGTGAAGGGCGTCGATCTGGACGATTTCGGCGAAGCGATGCTGGCGGGGCTGCAGAAGCTGTACGCGGCCAATATCGATGTGGTGCTGATGGATGCGCAGTACAGCCCGCAAACCGCCGCCATGTTCAACTTCGACCCCTATCTGGACGCCCTGCACCGGGTTGGCGAGGCGGCCGACAGCGTGGTCTTCCCCCGCTGGGAGATCATGCGGACCTTTGCCGAGGACGGCCGCTTCGATCCGGCGGCCACCACCCCCGGCGAGCAGTACCGCAACGCCGACTTCATCCACGGCTGCATCGCCCGCCTGCTGGCCGGGCAAATCGCCGAGGCGATCAAAGCGAAGCCCTAATCTCTTAGATGAACCACCAAGCCCACCAAGGGCACCAAGATGCCCTGCCAGCCGAGACGGCATATCCCATCCCCTTGTGGAAGAGCTTCACCTTGAAGTTGACGAGGAAGCCGATGCGGCCGACATCTTCCAGGCAGTGCGGCCACTCAACCCGCTTGGTGTCCTTGGTGCCCTTGGTGGTCAAGGCATTTCCTCGCGACAGCTTCAGTCCTAATGACCGCCGGCCAGGCGGGCGATGCTGTCGGCCAGGAGGACGGCGGTGCAGCGGTAAGCGGCGTCGGTCGGGTGCAGGCCGTCGGGGGCGATGACCGGGATGCCGGCGAAGCGATGGTCGCTCGACCATAGCTGCGACAGGCTGAAACGGCGGAAGACCGGAACCTCGCCCCGATGGCCGGCTTCCCGCATCACGTTCAGATAAAGATCGTAGTCCGGTGCCGCGGTGAATTGCGGGGCGAATTGCGGCGTCATCAGGATGACGTCGATATGCTTCTCGTGCAGGCGTCGCATACCGACGAACAATGCGGCGCGGAACTGCGCCGGCGGCAGCCGCCGGATGGCGTCGTTGGTTCCGGTCTGCCAGATCACCAATTGCGGCTCGAGCGCCAGCACGTCGGTCGACAGGCGGGCCAGCATGTTTTCGATATTGTCGCCGCCCACCCCCTTGTTGATCACCGTCACCGGCAAATTGGGGAAACGCTGCCGCAGCAGTCCGGCCAACTGCGCCGGATAGGCTTTGTCATCGGCGCTGGCGCCGTAGCCCTGGGTCGATGACGAGCCCAATGCCACCACCGTCAGCGGGTGTCCGGCGGCCAGGGCGGCGGCGGTATGCGGCAAGCGGGCGGGACCGATCAGGGTCTTGATGCCCACTTGGCAGCGCTGGTCGGTCGATTGCTCCGGTCCGGGCGGTTGCGCCAGCGCCATGACGGGCAAGGCCGCCATCATCACCACGGCAAGGCTCGCCCACCGGACCGACAATCGCACCGGTACATTCCTTTCCCACCGATTCGTCCTGCGCAAGAACGCCGAGGCAAATCTACCAAAGCCAAAAAATTATCTCAAATTGTAAAAATAGTAATGAAGTGATGAACGCGTTAGGATAATCCGAGTTATCGATGATCCGTCTCGACCTTTTGTGCGTTCCGCCCAAGTCTTGAGCAACGAGGGTGGTTCGGTCCGGAGTGTTGCCGGCGCAGGGGGGCGAGCCGATCGCCTTGCAGACCTGGCTCTGGGGAGGGCCTGCACCATGGACTCGAACGTCGTCCGATTCGTTCCGCGTACCGAGCGCGACAAACGCCGCCAAACCGCCGACGGGATCTATCTGTCGCTGCGCGACATGGAGACCAGGGCGCTGGCCGCCGGCTTCACCGAACTGGGCATGCTGATCGGCGTGGCGGCGCTTGCCGCCAAGGATACCGGCGAATAGAAACGATACAGGGCCCTCGCCGGGCCCTTCACCTTGGCTCGTGATTATCGACGCTGCGCCGGCCCAGACTCTCGGCCAGCATCATCGTCACCAGCGCATTGAGCGATACGCCCTCTTTCTCGGCGCGGCGCGCCAGGGCCGCATGCAGAGATTTCGGCACCCGCTGCCGCCACTGGCCGCCGAAGACCTGGCCCGTCTTCGGGACGGGCCGGCCCAGTTCCTCCAGGGTCCGGCAATACGACTCCAGGGCGTCTCGCCCTTCCCGCATTGCCTCCTCCGGCGTTTCGCCGTCGGCGATGCAGCCGGGAAAGTCCGGGAACTCGACCAGATAACCGCCGCCTTCCGCTTCGGTCAGCGGACGGATTTCAAACCGGGGAAGCGTCTTCGTCATGCTCTACCGCCTCGACCAATGCCAAAAACTTCGTCACATAAATCGGTTTGATGGGCTTGTGCGCCGGTACCGACAATGGCTGCACCTTCGGATGGCTGAAGGTCACATGGCTGGTGCCGGGTTGGCGCCAGTCGATCCCATGACGCGCCGCTACCGCTTTCAGATCGTCGATCGACCAATCGCGCGGATTGGCGCGCATCTTCGACAGCAGTTTTTCAGCCTTTGTCATTCCACGACGGTATCACATGTGGCACCACTGCCGTCAACGGACATCGTCCATCGCAGCACGTCTCTCTTGGCTTGGCGCACTTGGCGTAGCCTGGCGTCAGGCGGGCGCTTGGCGGTGAAAAACCTCCCGCGGCAATGCCGAAACTTCGGCCGGTCTATGACCCAATATCCCGAGCCACCGGGGAGGCACTTTCTTCAACACCAAGATCACCAGCCTGCGGCGACCTGCACCCAAGGCGACGGTGCCGAAGCGATGACGCTGCGCTCACAATCTGCGTCGTCTTGGGAGGTGAACCACCAAGATGGGGTAATCGGGCGTCGCGTGGCGGCTGACAAGAAAGTGGCTGCCCCGCAAACTGTTGGTGAACACGAGATCCTGGACGG
>CAIOJO010000388.1 GCA_903858635.1 uncultured Telmatospirillum sp.
ATTGGTGGGGATATGGCAAAGGCTTGAACCGCCGTACGGTCGCTACATCCAGTAGCGATTCTCATACGATCCTAGCGGCGCCCGCACCCCGCGCCCCTTCCCCGTTCCCCGCCAATTCGGTCAGAACAGCAAACACAACATGCTGTGTGTGCTGCGCTACACAAATCAAAATGTCGTTGATGACTGTCATCCTTCGTCACACAATGACGATATCAGCCATTATCTGACGGAGGACGGCAGCATGAATGACAACGATGTATTGGGTAGAACCGGCAGTTTGCTGGATGGATACCTGGCACGGCCAGCCTTAGCACGAGAAATAGGGAAATCTGAACGCACCATTACGCGGTTTATGCATGAGAAGGACGGTCTTCCTTTCGTCCGCATCGGCCGTACGCCGTACTTTCGGATTGCCTCCGTGCGCGTATGGCTTGACCGCCGAGAGACGCAGATGAATCCCACGACGCGCAAGCATCGGAGTGCCGCATAAATGTGGATGGATCTTAGCCCCAGCACGCGCTTGGAGCGGTTCAAGGCCGCCCTGGCGCACGACATTAGAGACTGGCTGTACGACAACCTCGAATCTTGCCTGCCGCCCTACGAGCACGCCAAGCGCCGACAGGCCGACATCCTGATCGAGATCCATGTTGCCCGCCTGGTCTATGACAGGTGGCTCGACCTGACCGCCGACAAGCTGAAGACCTATCGGCTGTTCCCGGTTGGCGGCGGTGAACCGGTCAACCTCGGCGATGCGATGCCGCAGATTTTGGCTGAGATGAAGGAAGTCTTTGGGGCGAAGGGATTGCCCGCGCTGGTCGCCGAACTCAAGGCCCTGTCGGCGGTGAATGACAACACGGCGGTGGTGGCGGCATGAGCACGACACCCCCCATTCACACCGGCACCGTCTGCGGCGCACCCGTGCGGTTCTTTCGGTCACCTATCAATGATGGTCGACCGGACTTCGCGTGGTGTGCCTTGAATGACATCCTGGCCGCTTACGGTGCCCGCCCCGAGATGGCGGAGTGGTGCCGCAGGGAGATCCGCAAGGACTTTCCCCAGACGGCGACAATTGCGACCGCGGAAGGTATCGCCGTCATTGTCCCGCACGGTGCGGCGCTCGCCGTCATCGAGGCGGAGGACGAACTGCGGGGGGTAACAACCATATGGGGCTTCGTTCGGGCCGCCCACGAGGCATACGCCCTGCTTGCCCCGGATGCGAGCCTAGAGACCATCGTGGCGGCGGCTTGCAGGTGGGGGGCCGTGGCATGATCGAACACGCCGCCAACCACGAGCCGCACCTGCGATACGGCAAGGACCGGGAGCCCCTGCCGCCGCAGGTCCCGGCTGTCCCGGTGCCGTCGCCGGTAAAGGTCGAACCGCCGTTGCCGGCCGATGCCGCCGCGATGGCGGAGAAGATCTATTGCTTAGGACAGGACGTCGACATGTGGATGTTCAATTTCGATCATATGGACCTAGAAGGCGCACGGGTATTGGAAGGCGAACCGGTCCCAGAAGACGGACTGGCGCCCGAAGGCGACCCCGCTATTGCCGAGATGTTCGGCGGAGCCGAATACATTGACGCCACCTACATGTGGGAAGATGACTGGCGCAAGTGGTTGAGCCAGGGCAAGAACAAAGCCGGGCGCAAGACCCGCGGGCCGGCACCCAAGCCGCCGGCCGTTCCGGGTTTGCCGTCATGACCGGCGCCCTCGTCCCCTACCTGATCCAACTGGCACCCGGCCGGTCCGAACAGTTGACGGTCAGGCGCGCCACCGACGCGCGTCTCTGGCAATCCATGAGCACCGAACAGGCCCAAGCCGCCCAGGAGATCAGGCGGGCATTCGAGCAGGCCGAAGGCCCGCAGGTCCGCATTAGCAATTACGGCACGCGGACCGGCACCAGGCGGCCGGATAGCCTCGAACCAAACGAGCGCGCCGTCCAACTGCACAAGACCTACACGCAGTGGCGAACCGAATGCACCAGGCTAGGCATCGAGGCCGAGGCGACCATTGATGTGATGGTGCTGGGGATGTCGTGCCGATCCGTCGACAAGACGCGGCGGAAGGGCACCGGCTGGACGTCACGTCATCTGCTAGCGGGGTTGGAATGCTACGGACAGGTCAGGGGATGGCTTGAGCGGCCGAACTAACCACCGGGGCACGGGCCGCGCCGACACGCGGCCCCCGCCGAATCTGGAGATCGACAGCGCCGACACGCCGTCGCCAACAATGCGACGAGAAGGACAAGCAGTATGGTTATCGAAAGTGTGGCCCCGGCGGTTGCAGCCGCCGAGGGCCTGAAGGGTGTCGGGCTGGGCAGCAACGACAATTCAGATAATACACAACAATCGTGTGTAGTACAAGATAATTCCACATGTGCGCCCGAAAGCCTGCTGGTCGCGCAGGTCGACCCAGACTGCCGCGCGTACAAGCGGTATTTCATCAATCCGGACGGGGAAATCGACAGCGACGAGTACGACGCCGGCACCAATTTTCTGTTCGGCGCCATGCCCGTTTCGGGAATCCGGCACTGGCACGGCTTGCTGTGCCGCCTGCAATCGGAACCCCGGAAATTCGTAATCCGCGGTGTCCTTTCGGCCAAAAAGCGAAAGGCGCAACAGGTCAAGAGCGACACAACCAAGATGACCGGCCGACTCGGGAAGCGCCGACTGGTCCGGGAGCACGGCGAAGACGGCGGCACGATCGTCGACATGCCGCGGCGGCTGCACATGCTGGACTTCGACAAAGTGCAATTGCCGGCTGGCATGGACATTGTGTCGACGCCAGAGGCCGCGGCGCGCTGGGTGGTCGCCAAC
>CAIOJO010000389.1 GCA_903858635.1 uncultured Telmatospirillum sp.
CCCAACACCTCAAAGCATTCCGAAGGCCTGGCCGGCCTTCACCGCATTCCACGTTACCCGTCATGGCCGACTCGATGGTCGGCCAACGGCGACCCTTGTCTGCGCCGCAGCAGTTCTCGATTAAGGAGCGGCTTCGCCGCCGGTTTTTTCCCGTCAAGCGGCTTTTGCACGCAAAAGCCGCTTGACGGCAGCCGCCTCATATAAGGCCGGTGCGGCTGAGATCTACCGAGCGCTACTGCGCCGCGATGTCGGCCAGTTTCTGCATCAGCCCTTCGACCCCTTTGACCCGGGCCGCCTGGTCGTCCCACGAGCGCTGGAACACCAGTTTGTGGTCGGGGCGCAGCTTGACCGTTCCCAGCTGCTGGCTGATGAAGGCGACCAGGCCGGCCGGATTGGCGAAGCTGTTGTGGCGGAAGGTCAGCACCGCGCCCTTCGGCCCGGCGTCGACCTTCTCCACCCCGGCGCTCTTGCAGAGCACCTTGATGGCAACGATTTCCAGCAGATTTTCAACCTCTTGCGGCAGTTTTCCGAAGCGGTCGATGAGTTCTGCAGCAAGCCCCTCGATCTCCGCCCGGCTGGCCAGGCTGCCGATCCGGCGGTATAGCCCGAGGCGCACCGCCAGATCGGCGACGAAGGCCTCGGGGATCAGCACCGGCATGCCGAGGGCGATCTGCGGCGACCATTCCTCGGCCGCCGCCTGTTCCGCCGCGCCGCCGCGGGCCGCCGCCACCGCCTCTTCGATCAGCTGCTGGTACAGCTCGATGCCGACTTCCTTGATATGGCCGGACTGCTCCTCGCCCAGCAGGTTGCCGGCGCCGCGGATGTCGAGATCATGGCTGGCCAGGGTGAAGCCGGCGCCCAGATTGTCCAGGGTCTGCATTACCTGCAGCCGTTTTTCGGCGGATTTCGACAGCACCTGGTTGGGCGGCAGGGTCAGATAGGCGTAGCCGCGCGCCTTGCCGCGCCCGACCCGGCCGCGCAACTGATAGAGCTGCGACAGCCCGAACATATCGGCCCGGTGGATGACGATGGTGTTGACCTGCGGCATGTCGAGGCCGCTCTCGATGATGTTGGTCGACAGCAGGAGATCGAAGGCGCCGTCGGCGAAGGCGGTCATCACGTCCTCGAGCTCGGTGGGCGTCAGGCGGCCATGGGCCACCGCGGTGCGCACCTCGGGCACCAGATGGCGCAGGCGCTCCTGCACCCGATCGATATCGGCCAGCCGCGGACAGACGTAGAAGACCTGCCCGCCGCGATAGCGCTCGCGCAGGATCGCTTCGCGGATCACCACCCCGTCATAGGGCAGGACGAAGGTGCGCACGGCCAGCCGGTCGACCGGCGGGGTGGCGATGACGCTCATCTCGCGCACCCCGGACAGGGCCAGCTGCAGGGTCCGCGGGATCGGCGTGGCGGTCAGGGTCAGCACATGCACTTCGGCCCGCAGCGCCTTCAGCCGCTCCTTGTGGGCGACGCCGAAATGCTGTTCCTCGTCGACGATCAGCAGCCCCAGGTTCTTGAAGGCGATGCCTTTGGCCAGCAGGGCATGGGTGCCGATGACGATGTCGAGGCCGCCTTCGGCCATCTCCTTCTTGGTCAGGGCCGCCTGCTTCGGAGTCACCAGGCGCGACAGCTGGGCGATGCGCAGCGGCAGGCCGGAAAAGCGTTCGCTGAAGGTGCGATGATGCTGCCGTGCCAACAGCGTGGTCGGCACCACCACCGCCACCTGCTTGCCTTCCATGGCGGCGATGAAGGCGGCGCGCAGCGCTACCTCGGTCTTGCCGAAGCCGACATCGCCGCAGATCAGGCGATCCATCGGCCGGCCGGACCCGAGATCCTCGATGCAGTCGCCGATGGCCCGCAGCTGGTCGTCGGTCTCGGCATAGGGAAAGCGGGCGCAGAACTCGTCGTAGAGGCCTTCGGCCGGGGCCAGGCTGTCGGCGCTCTTCAATTGGCGCTGGGCGGCGACCGCCACCAGATGCTCGGCCATGTCGCGGATGCGCTTCTTCAGCTTGGCCTTGCGTGATTGCCAGGCGACGCCGCCCAGCTTGTCGAGGGCCACCCCCGACTGTTCCGAGCCGAAACGGGTCAGCACGTCGATATTTTCGACCGGCACGAACAGCTTGTCGCCGCCGTCGTACAGCACCCGCAGGCAGTCATGCGGGGCGCCGACCACCTCGATGGTGACCAGGCCGTCATAGCGCCCGATGCCATGGTCGACATGCACCACCAGGTCGCCTTCGGCCAGGTTGGAAGCTTCCTGCAGGAACTGCTCGGATCGGCGGCGTCGGCGGACCGGGCGAACCAGGCGATCGCCGAGGATATCCTGCTCGGCGATGATGGCCAGATCGGGGGTGGTGAAGCCGTGTTCCAGGCCCAGGACGCCCAATCCGGCCTGCCCGTCGGACGGCGCCGCCGCGGCCAGCTCGGCGAAGCTGGCGCAGGGCCGGCAAGCCAGGCCATGCTCGGCCAGCACATGGCTGAGGCGTTCCGCCGATCCGGCGCTCCAGGCGGCGATCAGGACCCGACGTCCGGCCTTCATTTCGGTTGCGACATGGTCCCGCACGCCGTCGTAGAGATTGACTCCCGGCGTGGTCCGCAATTCGGCGAAGTCGCGACCGGGGCGGCCGCCGGCATCGATGGTGGCGGCCGCCCCGTCGAGCGGTGCGAAGGGCCACAGGGCGGCGGTCGGGCGGCCGGCCAACAGCCGGGCCCATTCCGCTTGGTCCAGATACAGCATCGGCGGCGGCAGCGGATTGTAGACCATCCCCGCTTCGGCCAGGCCCTGGCCGCGGATACTCTGGCGCGCCTGGTAATATTCCTCGATCTGTTCGTGGCGCGCCGTCCGCGCCTCGTCGGCGTGGTGATCGAGGCTGACCGCCGCGTCCGGCAGATAGGCGAACAGGGTGTCGAGCCCGTCATGGAACAACGGCAACCAATGTTCCATGCCGCCGAACTTGATGCCCGCCGACACCGCCTCGTACAGCGGATCGTCGCCGCTGACCGGGCCGAACAATTCGCGATAGGCGGTGCGGAACCGCTGGATCGAGGCCTCGTCAAGGCTGACCTCGCTGGCCGGCTTCAGCTCGAAGCGGGTCCGCTGGCCGGTCGAACGCTGGCTCATCGGGTCGAAACTGCGGATCTGTTCGACCTCGTCGCCGAACAGGTCGAGGCGCAGCGGTTCGTCGCTGCCCGGCGGGAACACGTCGACGATGCCGCCGCGCAGGGCGTATTCGCCGGCCTCCATCACCGTGTCGGAGCGGACATAGCCGTTGCGGCTCAGGAAGACCTGCAGATCACCGAGATCGAGAGGGTCGCCGACCGCCACCGAGAAACAGCTGCGATCGAGCACCTGGGGCGCCGGCACCCGCTGCAGCACCGCGGACATGGCCGCCAGCACGATGCGCCGCGGCCGGTCGGCCCCGGCCGGCCGGGCCAGCCGCGACAGGGTTTCGATGCGGCGGGAGACGATATCGACATTGGGCGACACGCGGTCATAGGGAAAGCAGTCCCAGCCGGGAAACTCCAGGACCTCGATGTCGGGGGCGAAGAAGACGAGCGCCTCGGCCAGGCGCGCCAGCCGCGAGTCGTCGCGGCAAATATGCAGAAGATCGCGCCCTGATGCGGCCAAGCGGGCCAGCACCAGGGCGTCGTAACCCTCCGGGACCCCGGCCAGGATGACCCGGCCGGGTTGCTGCAGCGCTTCGCCGAGGCGATCGGTCACCGGTCGGCCTGGGGACGCGCTTGGGCCAGGGTGAAGCTGCGCAACATCCGCATGACCGCGTGATCATGGGCGGGCGGGACGGGTTTGGCGCCGGTCACCCACAGGAACAGGTCGGGATCGTTGACCTCGAGCAGAGTCTCGAATTGATCGAGTTCGGCCTCGGACAGGACCGGCAGTCGTTCCTCGGCGAAGCCGCCGAAGAAGATGTCGTTCTCGTTGGTGCCCATGTGGCGGGCGCGGAACAGGAGGCGTTTGCGACGGATATCCATGTTTGCTATGACCTGGCGGCTGACGCGCCGCCGACATCGAGCCGATGCTCGATGCGTTCGACCCGGTCGCTGAGGCGGTCGAAGCGGACCGACTGCTCGGCGAAAAACACATGAATCTGCGCAACGTCCGTTTCGAGCCGACCGAGCCAGGTCTTGATTTCCCGCACGTCTTCGCGCATTTCCCGCTGGTTATCGAGAACGCGTTGGACCATCGTCTGAAGCATTTCCATCGTAGGTTCGACCATGCGCCCTCCTCGCAGTACGATATAGCGTTTTTGCTCCAGCCTGTCAGCCCACCGTGATGCGTCCTGAATCCCTGTATCCCCTGTTCGCGCCGGTCACCGCCCTTGCCGGGGTCGGTCCGCGCCTGGCGCCGTTGATCGAGAAGCTGGCCGGCAAGCATGTGGTCGACCTGTTGTGGCACGCCCCTTCCGGGCTGATCGACCGCCGGCATATGCCGCGGCTGGCCGAGGCCCGGCCGGGCGAGGTCGCCACCCTGCGGTTGCGGGTCGAGGCGCATCAGGTATCGCGGGGCGCCAGGCAGCCCTACCGGGTCCTGTGCAGTGACGATAGCGGGACGATCCGCCTGGTGTTTTTCCACGCCAAACCCGATTGGCTGGCCAAGCTATTGCCGATCGGGGCCGAGCGGATCGTCAGCGGCGTGGTCGAGTTGTTCAACGACGAGCTGCAGATGACCCACCCCGATCATGTGGTGCCGGCCGAGCAACTGGCCGAAATCAGCGGAGTCGAGCCGGTCTATCCGCTGACCGCCGGACTGGCGCCGAAGGCCCTGCTGAAGGTGGTGCGCGACGCGGTGGGCCGAGCCCCCCAATTGCCGGAATGGCTCGAACCGCATTACCTGCAGCGCCACGCCTGGCCGGCCTGGGGCGAAGCGGTGCATCGCCTGCACGCGCCGGCAGCCGAGGCCGAGCTGTCGCCGGCCAGCCCGGTCCGACAGCGGCTGGCCTATGACGAGATGCTGGCCAACCAGCTGGCCCTGGCCCTGGTGCGGGCCAATCTGCGGCGCGTCGCCGGACGGGTGATCCAGGGCGACGGCCGGCACCGCGGCGCCATCCTGGCGGCCCTGCCCTTCGATCTGACCGGGGCACAACGCCGGGCCTTGGCCGAAATCGATGCCGACCTGGCGGCTCCGTCGCGCATGCTCCGCCTGCTGCAGGGCGATGTGGGCTCGGGCAAGACGGTGGTGGCCCTGTTGGCCATGGCCGCGGCGGTGGAAAGCGGGGCCCAGGCCGCCCTGATGGCCCCCACGGAAATTCTGGCCCGTCAGCATATGGCGACGCTGGCGGAGCTGGCCCGGCCGGCCGGCCTGTCGATCGCCCTGTTGACCGGGCGCGACAAAGGCAAGGCGCGCGACGATGTGCTGGAACGCCTGGCGTCCGGCCGGATCGACATCCTGGTCGGCACCCATGCCCTGTTCCAGGAGGACGTCGCCTTCCATGACCTGGCGCTGGCGGTGATCGACGAGCAGCACCGCTTCGGCGTGCATCAGCGGCTCGACCTGGCGGCCAAGGGGCGGGCCGTCGATATGCTGGTGATGACGGCAACGCCGATCCCGCGCACCTTGATGCTGACCGCCTATGGCGACATGGACGTATCACGTCTCGACGAGAAGCCGCCCGGGCGGCAGCCGATCGACACCCGGGTGCTACCATTGGCCCGCCTCGACCAGGTGGTGGTCGGCGTGCAACGGGCCATCGCCGCCGGCGCCAGGGTCTATTGGGTCTGCCCGCTGGTGGAGGACTCGGAGAAGACCGATCTGGCCGCTGTCGAGGAACGCCACCGCGAACTCGTCGCCCTGTTCGGGGCGCGGGTCGGTCTGGTGCATGGTCGCCTCAAAGGCCCGGCCAAGGACGCGGTGATGGCCGCCTTCGCCGCAGGCGAGCTGGACATCCTGGTGGCCACCACGGTGATCGAGGTGGGCGTCGACGTGCCGGCGGCGACGGTGATGGTGATTGAACATGCCGAACGGTTCGGGCTGGCCCAGTTGCACCAACTGCGCGGCCGCATCGGGCGCGGCGAGCGGCGATCCACCTGCCTACTGCTGTATGGGGCGCCGCTGTCCGAAACGGCCCGGGCGCGGCTCAACATCCTGCGCGATTCCGAGGACGGCTTCCGTATCGCCGAGGAGGACTTGCGCCTGCGCGGCGCCGGCGAAGTGCTCGGCACCCGGCAAAGCGGCCTGCCCGAGTTCCGCCTGGCCGACCTTGCCGTGCACGGCGAACTGCTGGCCGCCGCCCGCGACGATGCCCGCCTGATCGTCGAATCCGACCCGCAACTGCATGGCCCGCGCGGCCCGGCGCTGCGCACCCTGCTCTATCTGTTCGAACGCGACGCGGTGGTCAACACCCTGCGGTCGGGGTGAGGGTATGATCCGGGAGCGCCGCAGCGGAAATACCCATTTAAGCAACACGGACGGACACGGACATCCACGGACGAACGCAGACGAATAATTCTCCATTCTCCTTTGTCCGTGTCGTCCGCGCGCCGCGCAGCGGCATCGGCGTTCGTCCGTGTTGCTTGATTGCTTCCGCAGGTCGCGCGGGCTCGCTACTGCGGTTGTTCCACCGGGGTGCCGTTGCGGTCGGTGGGGGCGACGATGCCGGTCGAGATGACCAGTTTGAGGCCGTCCTCCACCGTCATGTCGATCACCCGGATTTCGGAGCGCGGCAGGAACAGCAGGAAGCCCGAGGTCGGGTTGGGCGTGGTCGGGACGAACACGCTGATCAGATCGTCCTGCCCGGCTTGGCGGGTGACCTGGGCGATGGCCGGGCCGGTGATGAAGCAGACCGTCCAGATGCCGCGGCGCGGATACTCGATCAGCGCCACCTCGCGGAAGGCCTGCGACTTTTGCGCCAGCACCGTCTCGAAAATCTGTTTTACCGCCGAATAGATGCCGCGCAGGACCGGAGTGCGTTCCACCACCGCTTCGCTGACCCGCAGCCAGATCCGTCCGGCGAAACCGGCGGTCAGGGCGCCGACCAGAGTCATGGCTACCGCCACCAACAGCAGCCCGACCCCGGGAACCCCCCACTGCTTCGGATTCCAGGCCGATGGAATAACTGGCGTCACCTGGCGGTCTACGAAGTCGATGAATAGCCAGGCGATGTAGAAGGTGATGGAGATCGGCGCGGTGACCAGGACGCCGGCCAGAAAATAGGCGCGCAACCGGCCGGCAACGGTCACATGGGCCACATGCTCGGGCGGCGCTGGGCTTTGGTCCTTCATCGTTCCCTACTTTGGCGAGGCGAGCGGATCGCCCCTCGCGCTGGCGTTGATGGCCCACCAAATGGTGGGATGGCCTCCCGGCGACTGGGGGGGATTGTGTCTTGGAGCCTCGGCTGATGTCAACGCACCCTCACCTTCTGGCTATCGCGACCGCCGTTCCGGATCATGTCCTGCGGCGCGACGCGGTGATGCTCGGCGCCAAGCGGGTGTTCGCCGGATCGGCCGGCGAAATCGACCGCCTGATGCCGATTTATGCCAATGCCGGGGTCGAGCAGCGGCGGTCCTGCGTGCCGATCGAGTGGTTCTTCGAGCCGCATGGCTGGGCCGAGCGCAACCGGCTGTTTCTCGACCATGCCTTGGTCCTGATGGAGCAGGCCAGCATCAAGGCGCTCGCCGCCGCCGGGCTGACCGCCGACCAGGTCGATGTGCTGATCACCGTATCGTCGTCCGGGGTGGCGACCCCCAGCCTGGATGCGCGGTTGATGGAACGCCTCGACTTCCGGCGCGATGTGGTCCGCTTGCCGATCTTCGGCCTGGGCTGCGCCGGCGGGGTGCTGGGCCTGGGGCGGGCCGCCGCCATGGCCGCCGGCCACGGCGGCGCCGTGGTGTTGCTGGTGGTGGTGGAGCTGTGCGGGCTGACCTTCCGTGCCAATGACCAATCGAAGAGCAATGTGGTGGCCACCGCCCTGTTCGGCGATGGCGCCGGCGCCGCGGTGATCGGCCCGCCCGGCGGCCGCCGCGATGCCCCGGCGCTGACCGCCTGGGGCGAGTTCACCTGGCCGCAATCCCTCGAGGTGATGGGATGGCGGGTCGAGGACGACGGCTTCGGCGTGCTGTTCTCGCAAAGTATCCCGCAACTGGTGCGCGAGCGCTTCCGGTCGGCGGTGGAGGCCTTCCTGGCCCGCCACAACCTCGATCTCGGGCTGATCGACCGCTTTCTTTGCCATCCGGGCGGGGCCAAGGTGGTCACGGCGCTGGAACGGGCCATGGATCTGCCGGAGGGCAGCCTCGAGGATGAACGGGCGGTGCTGCGCGACTATGGCAATATGTCGGCGGCCACCGTGTTGTTCGTCATGCAGCGCGGCCTCGGCGGCGGCGCCCGCGGCCGCCTGCTGGTCAGCGGGCTGGGGCCGGGGTTCAGCGCCGGCTTCCTGGTGATGGAACAACGGTGACCCTGCTGTGGCCCGTGCTGGCCGGGCTCGCCCTGTTGCGCCTGGGGGAACTGCGGCTGGCCCGCCGCAACACGCGGCGGCTGCTGGCGCGGGGGGCGGTCGAACGGTCACCGGGGCATTATCCGCTGATCGTCGCCCTGCATGCCGCCTGGCTGGCCGCCATGGCGCTCACCATTCCCGCCGATCAGCCGGCCGATCCATGGCTGCTGGGGGGCTTCCTGGTGCTGCTGGCCGGCCGGGCCTGGGTGATCGCCTCGCTGGGGCCGTTCTGGACCACCCGCATCATCTCGCTGCCCGGCCAAGCCCTGGTTCGGCGCGGTCCCTATCGCTTCCTGCGGCATCCCAACTATCTGGTGGTGGCCGGCGAGATCGCCGTCCTGCCGCTAGCCTTCGGCGCCTGGCGGCTTGCCCTGGTGTTTTCCCTGCTCAACGGCCTGCTGCTGGGCTGGCGCATCCACTGCGAGGACCAGGCTTTGGCACCGCGCCGGGAGATTTGGTAGCGCCTTGCCGGTGGAAAACTGAGGGTAAGTTCACCACGGAGACACTGAGAAGAGCTGCGCGCAGCGCGTTCCATTCCGTCTTCGAGGCATCGGGGCCAATTGGTTCCTCCGTATTCTCCGTATCTCCGTGGTGCATCGCTGTTGATTGCCGTGTAGATTGCGGGGCATGGACACTTCCCCCACCGCTCCCGTGGTCGGCGTCGGCGCCGTGGTCTGGAAGGACGGTCGGCTCCTGTTGATCCGCCGCGGCCGTCCGCCGCGCCAGGGCAGCTGGAGCCTGCCCGGCGGCCGCCAGGAACTGGGCGAAACGGTACAGCAGACGGCGCTGCGCGAGGTGCTGGAGGAAACCGGCGTAACCATCCGCATCCTCGATCTGGCCGCCGTGGTCGATCTGATCCACCGCGAGGGGGGCCTGCTGCAGTACCACTACACGGTGATCGATTTTGTGGCCGAATGGACCGGCGGCGAGGCGGTGGCCGGCGACGACGCCGAGGCGGTGCGCTGGGTGACGCCGGACGAATTGGACGACTACCACCTGACTCCCGAGATGCGTCGGGTCATCGCCATCGCCGCCGAAAAGCTGCGCGCCGCCTGACGGCCCGGCTCCGGGCTGGCTGAGGGGCATCATTGAACCGCAGAGACGCAATGGCGCCGCAGGCAACCAATTCGGTTTCCCGCAGATTCCACGGATGATGAGGATGCCTGCGGCGCTCAGATGTCTCTGCGCCTTTGCGCCTCTGCGGTTCATGGATACCCGACCAAGCGACCTGTGGCAGACCGCGGCCCGGCGGCCTATGATGAGGCAAAACAACGGTTATCCGACATGAATGTCCCATCCGCCGCCGTCGTCGAACTGCTCGACCGTCTGGTCGCCTTCGACACCACCAGCCACCGCTCCAACCTGGAGGCCATCGCCTTCATCGAGGAACGGCTGCGCGAGCTGGGCGCCGCCTGCCGGCTGACCTACGATGACGCCCGCGGCAAGGCCAATCTTTACGCCACTCTGGGGCCGGCGGATCGGCTGGGAATCATGCTGTCCGGCCATACCGACGTGGTGCCGGTGGCTGGCCAGCTGTGGTCCACCGATCCCTTCCGCCTGATCGAGAAGGACGGCAAGCTCTATGGCCGTGGCGCCGCCGACATGAAGGGGTTCATCGCCCTCTGCCTGGCGGTGGCCGCCGACTTCCCGGCCGATCGGGCAAGCCAGCCGCTGCATTTCGCCTTTTCCTACGACGAAGAACTCGGCTGCATCGGGGTGCGCCGGCTGATCGCCGACCTGGCCGAACGATCGGTCCGGCCCCGGCTGTGCGTGGTCGGCGAGCCCACCGGCATGAAGGTGATCGCCGGCCACAAGGGCAAACGCGACGTCAGCTGTCGGGTCCACGGCAAGGAATGCCATTCGGCCCTGGCCCAAGGAGTCAATGCGGTGGAAGCGGCGGCGGAGGTCATCGCCCATCTCTCCGCCATGCAGCGGCGGATCCGCCGCGACGGCCCGTTCGACCCGGCCTTCGACCCGCCCTATACGACGTTGCATACCGGCATCGTCGAGGGCGGCCGGGCGCTCAACATCGTCCCCCGGGATTGCCGCTTCGAGTTCGAGATCCGGGCCCTGCCCAGCCATGACGCCGATGCGCTCTATGAGGAAATCCGCAGCTTCGCCCGGGATCATGTCGAACCCGCAATGAAGGCCACGGACGCCGCCGCCGGCTTCGCCTTCGAGGTGATCAGCGATACCAAGGGCTTTGATCTGGCCGACGACCATCCGGCGGTCGGCTTGGTCAGCGGATTGACCGGCGACAACCGCGTCGGCCGGGTCAGCTTCGGGACGGAAGCCGGGCTGTTCAACCAGGCGGGGGTGCCCACCGTGGTCTGTGGGCCGGGCCATATCGATCAGGCCCACAAGCCCGACGAGTTCATTTCACTGGACCAATTGGCCCAAGGCGAAGTGTTCGTTCGCCGCCTGGTCGAGCAACTGACCTAGCCCGCATTCAAATGCGGGCTAGACCCGCTCGACGTCCACGTCATGCGCCCGATGGCCGTAATGGTCGAACCAGTCCGCACCGCGCGGAATGGTGTCATGCCACCGGATGAAACGAGGATGTTCGAACATTTTGGTCTGATGTTCGACGAGCCGGTCGCATGCCAGGAAACTCTCGGCCATCAACTTGGTCCAGCCTTCCCACATGGCCAACTGCATTCTGAAGTAGCTCTCGTACGGGGTAGTCATGGCCACACCCATCTCTTGAGTTTGACGCCCTTCAGCCAGTGACGCCGTTGTTTCATCTTACCATAGGCACCAGGGGCGGTTAACTGTTTTGCCGTCCTGCGGCGAATGCCTGGCATCCGCCCCGCTCATGGGCCCGACCCGGAAAGCAGCGCCCCGCCCCACTACTTGTGCATTATTTGGTTGATCGCAACGGCTTTAACCATAATCATCCCATGGTCACACGGCGATTCTACCTTGGGCTGCAAGGCCCGACATTATACAGGTGCGGCGCGAGACGTGGATCCGGCCGGGCGCGGATTTATGCCAAGATTGTAGTTTTCTTCCAGTAGTGGCAAAATGCCGCAACGAAAAATGGAGATGCACACAGATATGGCTCACCAGGATCGTGCCCGTCTACGCAAGATCGCCAGCAATTTGGGGGAAGAGGACCGCAGAAAGCAGTTGGGCTCTGCCGCCAATGTTCGTCGCGACATCGAAGAAACATTGGGCTCCGACATCGTCAACCAGGAAAAGCTGGTGCAGCTGGCGGAAAGCATCTGGGCGGCCGTGCCGGTCCCGTCGCGTGCCAAGTTCACCGCCGAGGATTGGCAAAAGGCCATCCACGATCGCTGCACCAATGCCTTGGTGCGGGCCGAGCAGAAACTCGAAGAGAACAAAATCGACGAGAAGATGTTTGTCGCCAAGGTCAAGATCCTGCGCCAGACCTTTGCCTCACAGGTGGTCCGGGCCATGCAGGAAGTGGCGGACAAGTACCGCCGCCTTCATGAGGCGAGCAAATAGGCGCTACGGATGAAGTCTTCCGCCTGTTAGACCGCCTTACGGTTGACATTGCCACAAGCATGCCTAGAGTTTGCCTATGGCGAAAGTCACTGCTGTCCGGTTAACTGAAGGAACAAAGCTCTGAAAGCCACGGATTGCGCGGGTTTCCGGCCGAAAATGGTCGGTGTCGACTTGAACTGGTTGTGGGCGCAGTCTCGCAGATTTTCCTGC
>CAIOJO010000390.1 GCA_903858635.1 uncultured Telmatospirillum sp.
CGAGCGTTACAGCGACCCGATTCAGAGGTACGCATCCAATGCGCCTGATGGGCTGAGTTCGTCGATTGCGATCAAATCGGCCAAGCCGGGAACGCTCTACTGGAGGGCAGCTTTGGGGCCAGGAGCGGCCCTTTGGATCGGCCACGGAATCGCGTTTATGAGTAAGGGCCCAAGATCCGGAGGCCTTGTCTCACGACGGGGGTAGTTTCTCGCCGATCATCGCGGCGAAGAACTCGAGCTGCCAGTTCATGTCGGCCGGGTCGAGGGGAAATGCGTAGCGGGTCCCCGGCCTTGGACTGAGCACGTCATCCGGAGCGATCCGGGCCAATCGGGTTTGCAGCTTGACCGCCGCCTCCATGCTCAGTCCGCCCCGCCACACCAGGGCGGTCATCCCCTTCGGGCTGCGGGCGGCCGCGATCTTGCGGACCAGCGTCGCCGAAACATTGGCGCGCGCCGCCAAGGCCTTGACCACGAAATCGAGCTTGTTGGCCGCCAATTGCTCGAGGATGACTTCTTCCTTCAACTGCCCCATGCCTTGCGCCTCGACGACCGGCAGCACCGTCTTCTCGGGCTGCCCGGCGGCGTCGCCGGCGCGGCGGAAGGTCGCCATCTCCAGGCCGCCTTCGCCGATCCGCTGGCGGACGGCGTTGGCCACCGCAACTTTGGTGGCGGCATCGAGGTCGCCGCGTTCCTCCAGCACCTGCAGCAGGCGTTCGGCGACGAACCGGGCCAGGCGGGCCGCGGCATGCGCCGAGAGATAGGGTCGGCGCACCAAGGGCTCATGCCATGCCTCATGGGCCGGCGCCCGCTCGACCAGCAGATCGAGCGTCTCTTCGCGGATCTGCGCGCTGGGATTGGCCAACAGCACGGCGATGGCGTCGATGTCGTCGCTTTGCGCGATGGCGTCCGCCACCTGCGGCGCCACCCGGGCCCGCCGCGAGATCGCAGATAGCACGCCGGACGCCGGAGGCGCCTGGATGATCTCGATGAGGTCTTCGTCGGTCAGCACCGGTGAGAATTCGAGCACCGGCGAGGCCACCGCAAGATCGATGTCGTGGGCCAGTTGGCGAATCACCTCGGGCGGGGCATGCGCGACATCCTTCAATGCTTCGGCCAGGATCTGCCGCACCCGCGTCACCTGGTCGCGGGCCAGCAGGACCAGCGCGTCGTAGGTGATCTGATGCACCCGGTCCTGCTCGTCGGCCGAGAGGCCCGGCGCAAGGCGGGCGATCTTCTGGGCCAAGTCGCCACGCACCGCCGGATCGATGTCGGCCGCCAAGCGCAGATCGGCACGGGCCGGTGTCGCCCCGTTGCCGGCGACCTGGCGCCGCACCTCGGAGGCCGGGTCGTCGACCAGGAAATAGAGGATTTCCGCCCGGGCATCGGAGCGCTGCGCCAACTGGCGGCGCACCTCGACGTCGTCGTCGCGCGCCAACTCGCGCGCCTCTTCATAGGTCATCGGGCCGGCCACGCCATTATCGCGCCGCCGCTTACGGCCCAGAGCACGGGTCAGGGCGTCGAAGATCCCGCTCATGATGGGGCTTGGCTCCGGCCGGAGGGAGCGACGGCGACCTGGCAAGCTCCCTTGCCGTTACGCTTCACCTCGTACATCGCCTGGTCGGCGCGAGCCAGCAGGTCATGCAGGGTTTCCGGATGCTCGGGGTCGTGCACGGCGACGCCAAGCGACAAGGTGAGCGGATTGTCGGGGCTCCCGGAAAACGGGATCAGGGCCTGGGCCGCGTCCATCATCGCTTCGCAGCGGCGCAGCGCCGTACCCTCGTCGGCCCCTTCGAGCCACACGGCGAATTCATCGCCGCCGAGACGGGCCAACAGATCGGTCGGGCGGCTGTGGCGATAGAGGATGTTGCGCACCGCCATCAATGCCTCGTCGCCGCGCTGATGGCCATGCTGATCGTTGACCAGTTTGAAACTGTCGAGATCGATATAGAGCAGGGCGCTCGGCTTGTGATCGCGGGCCAGACGGGCAAAACGGCGCGACAGTTCCTCGAAGAAGGCCCGCCGGTTGAACAACCCGGTCAAGGCGTCGGTGCGGGACAGCAGAAGGATGCGTTCATGATTGGCGATCTGCTCGTTGGCGACACCGATTTGCACCGCGACATCCCACAGAAGGGCGCGGGCGTCGTCGCCCCAGCCGACGGCCTCGGTGTCCCGCCACAGCAAGATGGCGCCATTGACGTCATGGTGATGGCGCGTCACCGCCCCCAGCCCGAGACGCCCGTCGATGCTTCCCTCGAAACTGTCGGCGGCGGCGAGTGCCTCCACAATGCCGGCGCCGTCACCGATCTCGCCAAAGCTGGCCGCGGGCAGGAAGCCCTGGTCGCCGTGCCGGAAGATCTGGCAGCCGTCGGCGCCCAGGGCCCGCGCCGTCGCCTCGGCGGCAATTCTCAGGATATCGGCCGGATCGACCACGTCACGAATGGTCCGCACGATGTAGTTCAGCAGGCGCTCCCGGTTGTTGGCGCGGGCCAGCGCGGCATCCCGCTCGCGGTCGCGGGTCACGTCGCGGCAGACGCCGCGAACGCCGCGACGGCGACCTTCGGCGTCGAGCAATGGCGACGACGACGCCACCAAACAGGCGATGCGGCCATCCGCCCGGCGCATCCACACCTCGGCATCGTCGATCGGTTGGTCGCAGGAAAATGGCAATTCCCCATCGATGCCCGGCTGTTCGGCGATGAACTCGGCCGGCGTGCGGCCGACCAGTTGGTCGGCCCGGTAGCCGAGGGCGCCGCGCGGCGAGACGAAGACGAAACCGCCGTCGGGCCCCACCTCCCAGGCGAAGTCGCTGGAAATTTCCACCAGGTCTTTATAGCGCTGCCGCGAATCCATCAAACTCGAGCGCAAATTGCTCTCCAGGGTGACGTCCTTGGCCATCACCATGGCCGTCCCCTCGCCGCTCGGCAGCACGTTGATCTCATAAAGGCGCGAGCCGCTGGGACTGGGCATCATCACCACTTCGACCAGCGAGCGTCCGGCCGCCAGGGCCCGCGCCACCGCCGCCGAGAGGCCGGGGACGCCGCCCTCGGTCACGGCCAGCGACAAGACCTCGGCCGCCTCGTTGGCGGCCACCACATGCCCGCGCCCGTCGATGAACAGGATGGGGGTCGGCGAACTCGCCACACTGGTCTCCGGCAG
Source organism: uncultured Telmatospirillum sp. (assembly GCA_903858635.1). Taxonomy (GTDB): domain Bacteria; phylum Pseudomonadota; class Alphaproteobacteria; order Rhodospirillales; family Magnetospirillaceae; genus DUZF01. The sequence continues at coordinate 3,157 of CAIOJO010000390.1, forward strand.
GGCGACCACGGGGCCATCGCTCGCCCCGCCCAATCCGACCGCGTTAAGCCACCTTTTCACAACCCGTTCCGCCTCGGCCAAGTCCCGACTTCCCTCCCCCGGTTCACCGCATCCTACAGGCAAAACCGCCAGCGGAGTAGGGCCAGTCCGGAGCGAGCCTGGAAACGCCATCTGTCGTGCAGATCCCGCTTGCCACGGGACCCGGCGAAGGCCTATCTGAGTTACCCATGGACAATCCCCCGCTCGTTATCCCGGCCGCCTTCCCTGGCTTGCGCGTCAACCACGTCGAAGCCTGGGTGTTCGACCTCGACAACACGCTATATCCCGCCACCGGAACCTTGTTTCGGCAGATCGAATTGCGCATGCGCCAGTTCATCGCCGAAGCCCTGCATCTGAGCCTCGACGACGCCTTCGCCCTGCAGAAGCAGTATCTGCGCGATTATGGCACCACCTTGCGCGGCCTGATGCTGGACCATGGCATGGACCCAGGCGAGTTCCTCGACTATGTCCACGACATCGATTGCACCGTGCTCGAGTCATCGCCTCGCCTGGACGCCGCCCTGGCGCGGCTGCCCGGCCGCAAGATCATCTTCACCAACGCCACCGAGCGCCATGCCGAGAACGTTCTCGACCGGCTTGGCCTGGCGCGCCATTTCGAAGGGATCTTCGACATCAGGGCGGCCGAGTACATCCCCAAACCGAACGCCGAAACCTATGTCAAGATGGCCGGCCGCCACGCCGTCGACGGTCGCCTTGCCGCCATGTTCGAGGACATGCCCCGCAACCTGGTTCCGGCCGCCGCGGCCGGCATGACGACCGTGTGGGTGCGCCAGCTGGGCCAGCCGGCATGGGCCAGCGAAGGAACCGACGACTTTTCCCACATCCACCATGTCACCGACGACCTGGCCGGATGGCTCGAATCGGCGATCGAGGCGCGGCGCCACGCCTGAAGGCCGGCCCCACGCCTGACGGGCTGCTACCGCCTTGACTGATTCTTGACAGGCCCCTGCCGGCCGTTATGGTTCGCCAGATCGTATCGTGCACTGAACCATTCAAATGGTTCAGTGCACGAGTTCTATCATCGCCCTCGCCGGGCGGGGCCTGCGGCCCCTTGGCCGCCGCCTCAACGGCGGCTGGTAAGGAACAGCGCC
>CAIOJO010000391.1 GCA_903858635.1 uncultured Telmatospirillum sp.
CGATCCTGCGGGCGGCGCTGCTTGCCCATCAGGTCAAGTATTCCATCACCCCCGACCTTGAACTGCAAACCAAGGCCGCGTAACTTGATCAAACGGCAACGCCTGCCGAGCGAATTTCAACACGGCGCGGGACAATTCCGAACCGCGTCTACGTCTCCCATAGCGAGAAGGTTACGGTGGTCGATGGCGCCAGCGGCGCGATCGTCGGTTCGATCGACGGCATCAAGGGAACAACGCATGGCATCGCCTCGGTGCATGCCCTGGGCAAAGGTTACACTGATGATGGCAAGGCCGGCCTCGCCATTTCTTTCGACCTCAAGACGCTGAAGGTGCTCAAGCAGATCAAGGCTGAGCCGGACGCGGATGGGGTCGTTTACGACCCGTCGAGCGGACATGTCCTGGTGATCGACGGCGGTTCCGGCAAAGTGACCGTCATCGACCCCAAGACCGACACCGTCATCGCCACCATTGATGGCGGCGGTGGACTGGAGTTCGGAGTTTCGGGTGACAACGGCAAATTCTATGTCGACGGTGCTGAGAGAAACGAAATTGTTCGCATGGACACGGCGACGAACAGGGCCGATGCGCACTGGCCGCTCCCGGGATGCACCAAGCCTCGTGGCCTTGCTATCGACCGCCCGCATCGGCGCCTGTTTGCCAGTTGCGCCAATAAGATCATGGCAGTCGTCGATGCGGAGACCGGGGGCATGATCGCCACCCTGCCGATTGGCGAGGGCACCGACTTTGCCGAGTTCGACCCGGCTCGCGGCCTTGCCTTCAGTTCCAACAGCGACGGAACGCTTTCGGTTATCGCGGAAGAATCGCCCGCAGATTTCGTGGCGCTGCCCGCCGTTACCACCGAAATCGGCGCCCGGACGATGGCGATTGATCCCAAGAGCGGGCGCATCTATCTGGTAACGGCAGATATGACGGTCAACGATGCTGTTCCGGTTGCTGACACCCGGCATCGCCACAGTGTCAAGCCCGGTTCGGTGAAACTCCTCTTCCTCGATCCGGCCCAGTAATATATCTGGTCCAGTCCTGGCGCCAAAAACCCCGGATACGAACTGCGATCGGTAGATGATCAACGAAACGAACATGACCAAGGTCCCCGGCGTGACGTTGGCATTCTGGGTTGCCAAGATCGCTGCGACAACGCTGGGCGAAACCGGCGGCGATGCCGTTTCGATGACGATGGACCTCGGCTATCTCGCCGCCACGGCGATCTTCGCTGTGGTATTCGTCGGCGCCCTCGCCTTGCAGGTCACGGCGAGGCGCTACCACCCGGTCAACTACTGGTTTGTCATCGTAGCCACCACCACGGTCGGTACAACCATCTCCGACTATCTGGATCGGACGGCGGGGCTCGGCTATCCCCTCGCTTCCCTGATCCTGTTCGGCGTCGTGTTGCTATGCCTCACCACTTGGCGCTTCAGCACCGGCAGCATCTCTGTCGCCGACATTTCCGAGCGCAAGACGGAAATCTTCTATTGGACGACAATTCTTGCATCCAACACGCTCGGCACCGCCCTTGGTGACTATCTCGCCGATTCCAAGGGATTCGGGTTTGAAGGCGGCGCCCTGGTGTTCGGCGGGTTGATCGCTTTGATTACCCTGGTCTATTTCGTCACAGAGATACCGCGCACCATTCTTTTCTGGGCGGCGTTCATCCTGACCAGGCCGCTGGGCGCGACCTTGGGCGACATCCTGACCAAGCCGCTGGCCGAGGGCGGTCTTAATCTCGGCCGGATCCAGTCGTCCCTGGCGCTTGCGGCGTTCATGGCGGCCTGCATCATGCTGACGAATCTCCGCAGACCCACCGCCCGCGGAACGGCTGCGCATTAAGGCACCTTTGAATCATCCTGAGCCGGACGCTGCCGTCCACGGGGATGACCGCTTTGTGATTGGAGCCGCCATCCGCTCCTCGCCAAGGCTATGCTTGGGATGGGGTCACGAAGTGCCGGGCGATAGCGCCCCCTGAACGGCGGCATTTCATCATTGCTGCCGTTGAATCTGCATCCGCGCCAGGGTCGATGACATCGAGTCGGGCAGCCTCCCACTTGATTGACGTTACCTGATACGTTATAGGTGACGATGAACTTCCGACACAAAGGCTTGCGGAGATTGTTTGAGCAGGGCGACGCCAGCGGCGTGTCGGCTCAACATCTCCCGAGATTGCGCCGGATTCTCGCTGTTCTCGCCAACGCCAAAGCGCCCGATGACATGGATTTGCCCGGGTTCAAGCTCCATCCATTGCACGGCGTGCGAGAAGGCCAGTGGTCGGTCGCGGTGTCAGGCAATTGGCGCGTTGTGTTCGGCTTTGTGGGCGACGAAGCAGTTGACGTGGAATTGGTCGATTACCATTGAGGTGGACGATGACGATGTTTAATCCCCCGCATCCCGGCGAGATCGTCCGAGAAGAATGTCTGGCGCCCTTGTCCTTGACGGTCACGGCCGCCGCCGGCGCGCTGGGCGTGTCGCGCAAGGCGCTGTCCGAATTGCTCAACGGTCACGCCGGCATTTCGCCCGAAATGGCGATCCGCCTTGCCAAGGCGTTCGGGAGCAGCCCCCAGACCTGGCTTAGCCTGCAAATGCAATATGACCTCTGGCAGGCCGAACAGCGCGCCGATTCCATTCACGTTGAGAGAGTGCAGCCGCCGGCCGCGTGACGGTACGGGACGCTTCTAGGGGTCACATAACGAAAGTGCATTTCTTGTACGCTAAGGTAGCACGAAACGGGAACTACGCCGCGAGGAGTGATATTGCGCGGTGCAATGGGCGCATCCCGCCGTCACCGAATTCCTCGGTTGCCCAACTGTAGTCCCCGGTCAGGCTGATGTGCTCCCACCCGAGGGGGGCCACGTGCTTCATCAGTCGTCCGTGAAAAAGCCGTTTGCGACGGTCAGGCCGGCATAGGGAAGGCCTGACGGTAGCTGGCGATCGACAGCACCCATCCCAGGATTAGGCGCAAAAAAGTCCTCAAGCCACCTGAGGAGAAGGCGGAAGTTATGGCCGGCACCGCAGAGGATGGCGTTGATGCGGTCGCCTTGCCTTCCCATCAGGAAGTTTCGATCGAGCCGACCATCACTTTTCATGTGACCGATCACGGGTTCGATGGCGCTTCGGCGCCTCAGTTCGCGGCGGATGGCGGCGGTGGGCGCCTTGTTGCCGGAGCGCCAGACCTTGAAGCGGTCCAGTCCGTGGCCGCGATATCCCTTGTCGACATAGATCCGCTTGGCGGTGACGCCGGTCCATGCCTGGGCGGTCTCGACGGCGGCCTTCAGCGTATGGCCGTCATAAGGATTGCCGTGCAGGGCGTCGATGTGGACGACGAACTGACCGCCGGCGCAACGGGCGTTGGTGGTGGCGACGGTGACCTTGCAGCCGAACTCGTATGGCTTGGCGGCCTTGCCCTTGCCGATGCATTCGACCTCGGGGGCATGCAGGGAATAAACCTTGGGCAGTGGATCGCGCCGCTTCTGGGTGGCCACCCGCTCGGCCAGCCACAACGGGCGGCGGAAGACATCGGCGAGGGCTTGGTTGCCGTCGATCTTGCGGCGGATGTCGCGCACCACGCGGCCGAGGATGATGCGCAACCGCTTCAGTTCGCGGCGCGCCCGGTGTGCTGTTTAGCATGGGCGTAGCGGGCCTGCTTCATCAGCGCCAGGCGGCCGACCCGCGCGTAACTCTGGCGCAGTTCGATGCCCCATTCCTTGGCCAACCGCACCAGCCGTTCGCGGGCCTTGTGCATCAGTTTGGCGTCGGTCGGAAAGGTCACCGCCTTGGGCTGGACGGTGGTGTCCACGGTGATCCGTTCCAGATCCTGGGGGCGCAGGGCCCCGCCGCGATGGGCAGCGGCCAGGCTCTCCTGCACCAGCGCCGCCAGCTCGTCGGCGCCGATCCGCTGGCGCCACCGCGTCATCGACGACCGATCCACCGGAAGCGTCTGCTGAAAGAACGTTTCGCCGCAGAAATGCTGGAAATAGGGGTTCTTGATCCAGCGCTCGCAAACCACCTCATCGGCCAGGTTGTGGATGTGCTTCAGGCTGCCGGGTTCGATGCCATGGCGTTGACAGGTTTCGCGGATCAGCTTGCTCGCCAAGAAAGAACTTTCGCGATCGGCCAACATCCAGCCGACGACGCAACGGCTGAAGATGTCGATGATGACGTAGAGCTGGAAATAGCTCCACTTGGTCGGGCCCTTGAGCTTCGTGATATCCCAACTCCAGACTTCATTGGGGCCGGTGGCCAGCAGCTCGGGCTTGGCATAGATGGGGTGAGTTAATTGGTCGCGGCGCTCACGAACTTCGTGGTTGGCGGCCAGGACGCGATACATGGTGCTGATCGAGCAGAGATAAACGCCCTCGTCGAGCAGGGTGGCGTAGATCTCGGCGGGGGCGCGGTCCATGAAGCGGTCTTGGTGCAGGACCGCCAGAACCTGGACCCGCTCGTCGTTGGTCATGGCGCGAGCCTGTCGCCGGGGCGCGGGTGGCCCGTAAATCGGCCCATGACGGAGACGGTAGAAAGTGGCCCGCGTCAAGCCTAAGGCGGCGCACACCGCCTGGTGCATCCCGCCAGGGGCTTCGGCAACAAGAGCTGTCAGCTCTCGTCGTCGATCTGGCCCAAGTCGATCGCCAGCAACTGCGCCGCTTTTTTTTGGATCCCAATGATCAAATGGGCTTTGGCCAACTGGCGCTCCAGCCGGGCGTTGTCGCGGCGCAGCCGATTAAGCTCGACGGCATCATGGATTTTGGCCACCGCCGGAGGGCCGCGGCGCACCGGAGCCTGAATGCGCAGCTCCCCTTGCTTGCGTTGGCGGCGCCACTCCACCAGCGAGGAGGAATACAGCCCCTCGCGGCGGAGAACCGCCCCGGTCTCGCCGGGCTTCGCGTGGTCGAGTTCTTCAAGGATCGCCAGCTTGTAGGCAGTCGTATGGGTCCGCCGTCGCGCTTTTGCCGTCACCTCCGGATCCGGAGGTGACGGCAAAACATCAACTGCATTCGCCGTTATCGCATTCATCGTTGCTCACTGCCTTTGCGCCATGCTCACTAAACGACACACATCAATGTGTCGCAAGCACGTTGGCACAGAGGGTTCCCGAGGTCTGGTGTGCTTCCGGAAATCGCGGGGGCAAAAGCTCGTCCGAGAGCCGATTTGCGGGCCAATTTCATTCTGACTCTATGGGGCAAGTACTTGGATCTAGTGCCAGGACAGATCGTTGCGCGGCAAGCGCCCGAGATCGTCGATGACGCGCACTTGGTGCGGCGGATCGTCCGCCCAAATCCAAAACACGGCATTGACGTCGACCGCCGTGGCGCCGGTAGCGAAGCTCGGCACCACGATACCGGCAAAGCCAGCGGCGATCAGGCGATCGGCGAGGGCCCAGCTGGGTGGGGTGGCACCGCGGCTGGCCATGTCTTCCCAGGCGCAGGCCAGGTCGGGGGCGTCGATGCCGAGGGCTTGCCGGGCGGCGGCATCGGTGAGATCGGCGATGTCGTCGCAGTCAACCGCGTAGCCACAGATGGTCATGGGCTGGGCCTTGAAGGGAAAGCCCTGCTGCGCCTCAAGCCAAGCGGTCTCGAGGCGCAGCGAGGTGTAGAGGCTGGGCAGGCCAACGCGATTGAACCGACCGCCATAGCGCGCTGACCCGTCACCCGAGGTGGGCTCGAAGGACCAGCGGGGATGATGGGCCCGCCAGGTTATGGTCCGCAGTCTCAAGCGTATCCGCCGGCCGCGATACGGCTGAGATAAACCTTGACTGCCTCTGCGCGGCCTTCCTTCACCAGATCCTCGGCGGTGCGGTCTCCGAAGGACGGCAACGGCATGGCGCGGTACCAGGCGAAGGCCTGCGGCACCGAACCGGCCCAACCCAGCACGCGGGCGATGATTTCGGCGACGTCCCGCAATCGGGTCTGGGTAGCACGTGCGTGCAAGCGATTGGTTTTGGACACCGCGTCGCGCGACAGGCCGGCAGCAATCGCCAGTTCGGCCTTGGTGATGCGCAGCTGGTCGCTCAAGGCGTCGGTAGCCACCACCCCGGCGGGGGTGATGACCTGGAAGAGAAAAGCGTCTGGGGTGGTGGGCATAGATGCCTCACAAACTGTACCTGTTTACGGCATAAATATGGGGCGGTCGCCGCCATCTGGCAAGGAAAAAGGCGTGTCCTCCTGCCACTAATCGGCCCGCCGATGCGCGGCCAAGAGCCGATTTCCGGGGGGCCCTTTCATTCTGACTCTTCACGCTGTCGTATTGGCCCAATTAGCGCCAAAAATGCACAAAAAGTCAGAATGGCCCCAGGAATCCGAATTCGCAGCGAACTCAGAATCTCGCGCACTTGGCGCATCGTCGTTCTCTCCGCTGGCATCCGGTCCGTCCCCTGGCAAAGCCAAAAGGAAGGACCGTAATCACAGCCAGCAGAGGCGTCCCTACCCGGGCGACATCATCCCGGAACGGTGGGCGAGATCATTCCGGAATGACGGGAGACATCATCCCGGATTCGGTGGGAGAGATCATTCCGGAATGGGTGGGAGACTTCGTCCGGAATCAGCATTCATCGCCGAAAACGGAGGGGGACCCGGGGTTAGGATGCGGAAGACCAGAAATACGACGTGATCTCACTGCAGGTATTACGTGAGCGACACGGCAGCTGCGCGCCCATGCACGAACCCGCTTCGCGGGAGGGGTGTTTGGGGCGGCGTAAAGAACTCCCATAGCCAGCATGAGTTGCTGAGAGGTTGAACGGGTCCGGGTGGGGCTCCGAGCATGAAGGATCACCCTTCAGCTCGAGAGGAAGATCCGCTGTCCCAGCCATCCACCCAAAAGCCGGTCAGCCCGTTGCGGCAACAGTTTGCGCATCGATCATTCGTCCGAGCTCAGTCCGCGCCCGAGATCGGTCGCTTGCACGGGCCTTTAGGTATGCGTGAAGCGCCCCGTCCGGCTGCCACATCGCCACAGCCTGCCCGGCGCCCGGTGGAAGCGCCGACCGATACTCGATGGTGGCAGACCGTTCCTCTCCCTGGCACAGCACCCGACTCGCACGCCGGTTGATATTTCCGCCCCGGTGCAAAGTCACTCGCCATACCTTCGCTTCGGCCATGGCTTCCCCTTAAACGTCGTCGCGGCAGCGCGACATGAGCCAGTGCTCAAGATCCTGTTCTGTCATTTCGCTCGCGGCGACCTGCAGCATCACCTTGGCGGCCTCATCTTCCGTGGCGTCCAGATGCCGCCCGTGAGCCTTGAGGAAGGCCACCATGACAGCGAACGCAATTCGCTTGTTGCCGTCAATGAAGGCATGGGCTTTAGCCACCCCAACTCCATAAAGCGCCGCCAGTTTCTCCGTGGTTACCACCTCGCCATAGGCGACCAGATTGGCGGGCCGCGCCAAGGCGCTTTCCAGCAGCCCTGTGTCACAGACCCCCGATGCACCGCCAAAGCGCTGGATCAAACGGGAATGCCAGTTCAGCGCCAGATGCGGCGATATCCAGCGCCAGGCGTCGGTCACTTCGCCAGGTCCGCATAAGTCTGCGGATACCGGCCAAGACTCCATTCAAAAGCTGCTTCCAGCTCGGCCTCGGCCGGCGCCGCATGGCTGATCTCGATCACACCGTCGTCGCGGGCGAGAAGGGAGAGGTCGTCGCCCTGGCGGAGGCCTGTGGCGTCCAGCACGTCCTTTGGAATGGTGACAGCCAGGGAATTTCCCCTGGTCGACAGTTTGGCGGTGGCCTTGATCATCGTGCTAACTCGCGTTGTAACGATATGTGGTAACGTATGTTGTAACGTCCGACGTGTCAAGATCCGCCTGCAGCCGCCGGGCGTTCCTCTTATGCCGTCGGGGTCCGCTTGCCATCACTGGTGATTGCCACAGCGGCGAGAAAAATAAGGCCACAAGCCCCCACATCCATCACTGGGCCAACAATAAGTGCGTGAACCCCGAAGAAGGACCACAAACCGATCACCGTCTGGCCGGCGACAATTACGATTGCCGGTCCAGCGACGATTATGATTGCCGGTGAGGTTGCCCGCCAGGGCCTGTCGTCGGGAGGGGCGTAGCCCCGACCA
>CAIOJO010000392.1 GCA_903858635.1 uncultured Telmatospirillum sp.
GGACGCCGGTGCCACTGAAAAACAATTATTTCACAGCCTCTCTTGCCCGCCGGCGGGCGGGACGCCCGCCCCACGCTTTCGGCATGCCGGCCCACGCAAAGGGTCGTCAAGCTTCCTTTGGCGGTGACTTCTTCTGCCCAGTTCGGGATACCTCTAACGCTCGAACTCTCGGGAAAGAACAGGTCTCTATTGCGGTTCCCTCTTTTTGCCCTCCTCGCTGGCAATGTGCTGTTGGTTCTGGGCGCTGGCCTGCAGGGCGTGCTGCTGCCGGTGCGGGCGCATCTCGACGGCTTCTCGGATCAGGCGGTGGGCTGGTTGGGCGGCGCCTTCTATGCCGGCTTCGTCCTCGGCTGCATCGCGGCGCCGCGTCTGTTGCGTCGGGCCGGGCATACCCGCGTCTTCGCCGTTCTCGCCGTGGTGGCGGCACAGACTTTCCCGCTGCACGCCGCGATGCCGGCGGTGGCGGCGTGGTTGGGGTTGCGCCTGGTCTCGGGATTCTGCTTCGCCGGCCTGTCGATGGTGGTGGAGAGCTGGATCAATGAAATCAGCGTCAACGGTGAACGGGGGCGCAGCCTGTCATTCTATCTGGTGGTCAGCGCCATCGCGACGGTGGCGGGCCAGTCGCTGGTGCGCCTGACCGATGTGACCGGGAGCACGCCCTTCCTGTTGGTCTGCCTATGCATCAGCTTGTCCCTGGTCCCCACCGCCCTGTCGGTGGCGCCGGCGCCGCGGCCGGTGGCCGACGTGACGCTACGCATCGGCCGCCTCTACCGCACCTCGCCGGTCGGCCTGCTCGGCTGCCTGGGGGTCGGCATGGCCAATGGCTCGTTCGGGGCGCTGGCGCCGCTGTTCCTGCAGGCGCGCGGCCGATCACCCGACGACGTCGCCCTGTTCCTGGCCGCGGCGGTGCTCGGCGGGGCCTGCCTGCAATGGCCGGTCGGGCATCTTTCCGACCGCATCGACCGTCGCCTGGTGCTGCTGTTCGGTTGCCTCGGCGCCCTGTTCGTTGCCCTGCCGCTGGCCCTGCTGCCGGGCCTGTCCTGGGGCGCCTTGCTGGTCTTGGCGGGGGCTTTCGGCGCCACCGCCTTTCCGCTTTATGCGCTCTGCGTCGCCCATGCCAACGACCACGCGGCGCCCGGCGGCTTCGTCGAGACCAGCGGCGGCCTGCTGCTGACCTTCGGGATCGGTGCCGCGATCGGCCCGCTGGTGGCCCCGGCGGTCATGGCGGCCTATGCCGGCGGATTGTTCCTGTTCACCGCCGCCGTACATCTGGTCCTCGGCCTGGTCATTGCCTGGCGCATGAGCAGGCGGCGGCGACCGCTGCCACGCCGCGCCCTGGCCGTGGCCGCGGTCAAAGGATTTCCAGCACCGCCTCGGGCGGCCGACCCAGCCGCGCTTTCCCGTTCGCCACCACGATGGGCCGTTCGATGACGATCGGATGGGCTGCCATGGCGGCGATCAGCTGGTCTTCCGGCAAGCCGGGATCGATGCCCGCTTGGGCCGCTTCCTTCTTGCGCAGCAGCTGGCGCGCGGCGATGCCCAACTGGCCGAGGATGCGCTTCAATTCGGTCACGCTGGGCGGCGATTTCAAATATTCCACCACGGTCGGGGTGATGCCCTTGGCCTCCAGTAGCTTCAAGGTGGCGCGGGACTTGCCGCATTTCGGGTTGTGGTAGATGGTGACCGACATGTTGCGTTGTTCCTTGCCAAACCTGGAGTGCCCCCCTTATCTGGGGAGACAACCGGAGGCGCGCCTCCCTACCACCATCGGTTTGCCATGACCCGCGTCATTTCACTAGTCCGCATTTTGGCCTTGCTGGTCGTCCTCGGCCTCCTGCCGACCCAGTCGCGTGCCGCCGAAGCCCCTGCCGATAAGCCGGTGGCCGGCAAGGCCGAGGTCGAGCAGCTTGTCGCCACCATCGAGGACCCGGCGGCGCGGCAGAAGCTGGTGGCCCAGCTGAAGCTGCTGGTCGCCGCCGACAACGGTGCGACGGAAGGCGAGGAAGGCGGGCTGCTGCCCCTGATTTCCGACCAGATGCAGGAACTCAGCGACGAGATCCTGGCCACCGTCGGCGCCTTCGCCGAAGCGGGCCATGTGGTCGACTGGGTCGAGCAGCAGGTCGGCGACCCCAAGGCACGCAACCACTGGAGCGACGTCCTCGGCAAGCTTCTGGCCGTACTCGGCGGCGGCATCCTGATCGAGCGGCTGTTGCATCTGGCCCTGGGCGGGGCGCGGCGCATGGTCGAAGCCAGGCGGCCGCACAATCGCTGGGTCCGCCTGCCGCTGGCGGTCGGCCGCTGGCTGCTCGATCTGCTGCCGGTCGCCGCCTTCGCCGCCACCGCTTACGCCCTGTTGGCCTTGCCGGCCCTGCGGCTGACCGGTGACGCATCGCTGGCGGCGATCCTGCTGGTCACCGCCTATGCGGCGGTGCGCGGCGGGCTGGTGTTGGCCCAGGCCTTGTTCATGCCGGGTGTCACCGGGATCCGCGTCCTGCCGCTCGACGACGAGACGGCGAACTACCTGTTCATCTGGGCGCGGCGCCTCACCTACACCGGGGTCTGGGGCTATTTCGCCATCCAGGCCCTGAAGCTGCTGGGGCTGCCGAAGAGCGGCTACACCTTCTCGATCAAGATGCTGGGGCTGGTGCTGACCACGCTGTTGATCATTCTGGTCTTGCAGAACCGCCACACCGTCGCCCGCTGGATCCGCAGCCAGGGCCATGCCACGGGGCTGTCGGGCAAGGTGCAGGCGCTGCGCAACCGGCTGGCCGATATCTGGCACATCCTGGCGGCGCTCTACATCGTCGCCTCGTTCGCCATCTGGGCGTTGCAGGTCAAGGGCGGCTTTGAATTCGTGGTCCGGGCCTCGCTCTTGAGCGTGCTCATCCTGGTCGCCGGCAATGTGCTGGGCAATGCCCTGGGCCGGCTGGTGGAACGGGCTTTCGCCATCGGCGAGGAACTGCGACGTCAGTTTCCGCAGCTCGAGGGGCGGGCCAATCGCTACCTGGCGATCATGCATAATGTGGTGCGCGGCGCGGTGGCGCTGGGCATCCTTCTGGGCATCGCCCAGGCCTGGGGGGCCAACACCCTGGCCTGGCTGGGCTCCGAGCTGGGGCGGCATCTGCTGGCCAGCGGCCTGTCGATCTTTGCCGTCCTGGTCGGTGCGCTGATCGTCTGGGAGCTGCTCAATTCGTCGATCGAACGCTACATGGCGCAAACCGACCAAGACGGCAACGCGGTGGAACGCAGTGCGCGGGCCCGGACCCTCTTGCCGCTGTTGCGCCATGTGGTGATGGGGGTCCTCCTGGTGCTGGTGGTCCTGATCGTCCTCAGCGAACTGGGGGTCAATATCGGGCCGCTGCTGGCCGGTGCCGGCGTGGTCGGCGTGGCCATCGGCTTCGGTTCGCAGAAGCTGGTGCAGGACGTGATCACCGGCGCCTTCATCCTGTTCGAGAACACCATCGCGCTGGGCGATACGGTGAAGATCGGCGACCATACCGGCACCGTCGAGGGCATGACCATCCGCACCATGCGGCTGCGCGACGTGAACGGACAGGTGCATACGCTGCCCTTCAGCAATGTCACCACGATCACCAATATGAGCCGCGACTTCGGCGGCTATCTGTTCGATTTCGGAGTTTCCTACCGCGAGGACGTCGACCAGGTGATCGCCGTGCTGCGCCAACTGGGCGACGAACTGCGGCAGGATGCCGAGATCGGCGCCACCGTCATCGAGCCCATCGAGATTTTCGGGGTCGATCGCTTCACCGATTCGGCGGTGGTGATCCGTGGCCGCCTGAAGACCTTGCCGGGCAAGCAATGGGCCATCGGCCGCGAGTTCAATCGCCGGGTGAAGAACCGCTTCGACGCCTTGGCCATCGAGATGCCCTATCCCAGCAGCACCATCTATTTCGGCGAGGACAAGGAAGGCCGGGCGGCGCCCGCCCATATCCGTCTGGAACGGGGCGGCGCGCCGCCGCCGGCCCAGCCGCAAGCCCAACCGGCAGCCGCGGCTGCCGAAATCCCGATCGGCGAGCCGGTGCGGATCGATTGAGATCGGCTGGCGCATCCCAACCCCAAGCGAAGCGTGAGCATGCCCGCTTCTTGGTGCTGGAAGGTCTTTCGGCCGATTGTGAATGGCATTACAATATTAATGCGTTATTATAAATATCCAGAAATGTAACAATTTTGACTTAATTGTCACTGGACCGCGCGTCAAAATTGACTAATCCTCGAAAGGATCTTCCCGCACTGGTTATGGGGAGGGGTGCGGTACCGGCGCCGCACAAACACCCACAACAATGGGGGCGGGAATGGCGTTTCTCGACAGGATGCGAATTGCCTCAAAGGTAATTTCGGTTTTCGTCTTCCTATCCCTCGTCTCCCTCGGAACGCTGCTCTACGGAGCGGTCCAGATGCGCAGCATCGACGCGACTTATCAGCGACTCATCGGTGGCCATGCCAGCGCCGTGCGCGATCTTGCCGTCGCCAATCAGCAATTGGCCGAAATCGGGCGTCTGCTCTATCGCATGCTGAGCGAGGAAGACTCCAACGAGATAAAGAAGGCGCAGCAGCGTCTCGAGCCGGCGAAAGTCGAGTTCCTGGCGCGCATTCGCGCCGCTGCGGCCGCCGCTCCGGCGCTCGGCGAGCACTTGACCAATGTCGCGGCTGATTTTGAAGGCCGTCTCGACAAGATCAAGGAGGTCGAGGCCCTTTCCTGGCAGGGGCAGACGGTCAAGGCCCAGGCCTTAATGAGTTTCAAGATCAATCCCGGCATGGAGGCGGCGATGGCCGAAGGGTCGGCGATCGCCACGCAACTCGATGCCGAAATGCGTGCCGCCAGCGCCGAAGCGGCCAGGCTGACCGAGAGGACCATCAAGATGACCCTCGCCTCTGGCGGCTTGGGCGTGACGATATCGCTTCTGCTGGCGACCCTGATGATTCGCACGGCGGTATCGCGGCCGCTGCGCCGTCTCGGCAAAATCATGCAGGAACTGGCCAACGGCAACTATACCGTCGTGGTGGCCGGTCAGGCCCGCGGCGACGAGATCGGCGAGATGGCGCGTTCGGTTCAGGTCTTCAAGGAAAACGGCGCGGCGGTCGCGCGGCTGCGGGCGGAGCAGGAGGAAGCCAAGCACCAAGCCGAAGGAGAGCGCCGCCGCGCCTTGCACGATCTGGCCGACCGGTTCGACACGAATGTCCGCGGAGTCGTCCAGAATGTGGCGGCCGAGGTTAGCCAATTGCGATCGACCGCCGATTCGTTGTCGGTGGTCGCCGTGGACACGGCACGGCGCGCCGAGGTCGTGCGATCGGGGGCTGACCAGGCCTCGGGAAGTGTTCAGACGGTGGCTTTGGCCGCCGAAGAATTGTCGGCTTCCATCGCCGAAATCAGCCGCCAGGTCGACAACGCATCCCACCTGTCCGCTGCCGCGGTCGAGGGCACGCAACGAACCACGGCGACCATCGCCGGCCTGGCCGCCGCCGCGCAGCGCATCGGCGACGTGATGCAACTGATAACCGGCGTGGCCGCCCAGACCAATCTCTTGGCATTGAACGCCACCATCGAAGCGGCCCGGGCCGGCGAGGCCGGAAAGGGCTTCGCAGTTGTCGCCCATGAGGTCAAAACTCTCGCTACCCAAACGGCCCGCGCCACCAATGATATCGCGCAGCAAATCGAGGCGATGCGGTCCGCCACGACGAATACGGTGGTGGCGATCGAAGAGATTGCCGGCAGCATTGCGGAGATCAGCAACGTCAGTGCGGCCATTGCGGTGGCCGTCAGCCAACAGCGGACGGCCACCCTGGAGATCGCCCGCAGCATTCAAATGGCGGCGACCGGCACCGAAGACGTCTCGCAGAACATCCATAGCCTGCAGCAGGTGGTTGGGGAGGCGAGCAAGGATGCCGAGCAGATGCTGGTGACCTCGCGCGAGCTGTCCGACGAGGCGACGACCCTGTCGTCCCAGGTCGACGGTTTCCTGTCCACCGTCCGCGCCGCCTGACCTTCGCCCGCATTTCTGGGGCGAGCGAGATGCGGGTTAAGCCTGGGCTAAGCCTCGTCCTTCTTCCCCGGCGCTTCGGCGGCCAGCAGCGCCGCGTAGTCGTCCGGCGACAGCGGCCGGCTGAACAGGAAGCCCTGGCATTCGTCGCAGGCGTGATCGTTCATGAAACGCAGCTGGTCCGCGGTTTCGACCCCCTCGACATTGACCTTGGCGCCGATGCCATGGCCCAGGTCGATGATGGCGCGGACGATGGCGCCGCTTTCCGGGTGATCGTCCAAATCGAGGACGAAGCTGCGGTCGATCTTCAGCTTGTCGACCGGGAAATGACGCAGATAGCTGAGCGACGAATGGCCGGTGCCGAAATCGTCGATGGCGATGGTCAGGCCAAGTTCGCGCAGGTTGCGCAACACCCCCACCGAATACTCGAAATTGCGCATGGCGATGGTCTCGGTGATCTCGAGCTGCAGCTGATGGGGATCGGCCCCGGTCTGCTCGATCACCGAGCGGATCATGTCGAGCAGTCCGGGATGCCGGAACTGGGCCGGCGACAGATTGACCGCCACCCTGAAGGATGGCAGGCCCTGGCTCTTCCAGGCCTGCAACTGCATGCAGACCTGGTGCAGGACCCAACGGCCCAGGCGGAAGATTAGGTCGCTGCGCTCGGCCACCGGGATGAAGTCGGCCGGGCCGATGGCGCCCAGAGTCGGATGCTGCCAGCGGCATAGCGCCTCGGCCCCGGTGATGCGGCCGGTTTGCAGGTCGATCAGCGGCTGATAGGCCACCGAAAGCTGGTCGCCGCCGTTCAGGGCGAAATGCAGATCCCGCTCGATCGCCTTGCGCCGCTGCACCTCCTCGTCCATTTCGGCGACGAAGAAGCAGTAACGGCTTCCCCCTTCGGTCTTGGCGCGGTGCAGCGCCAAGTCGGCATTCTTGAGGAGCTGCGGACCGTCCTCGCCGTCGCCCGGGAAGATGGTGATGCCGAGGCTAGCCCCGCTCATTACTTCGTTGTCATCGAGGCCATAGGGATGAGTCAGGTTGCGCAGGATCGACTCGGCCACCCGGCCGGCGCCGTCGGCATCGGTCAGATTGGTCAGCACCAGGGCGAACTCGTCGGCCGCCAAACGGGCCACGGTATCGGTCTCGCGGACGCCGCGCTTGAGTCGGTTGGCCACCGCGCGGAGCAGCTGATCACCCACCGCGTGGCCCAGCGTGTCGTTGATTTCCTTGAAATTGTCGATATCGGCCAGGATCAGCGCGGCGATGCCGCCGTGGCGCCGCGCCTGGGCCAGGGCGTCCTGCAGACGCTCCTGGAACAGCACCCGGTTGGGCAGGTCGGTCAGGCTGTCGTGATGGGCCAGATGCTGGATGCGGGCCGCTGCCGCCTTGCGGTCGGTGACGTTGCGCGCCACCACCAGCAGCCCCTTGCGGCTGCGATCGGAATGGTAAAGCGGGGTTTTGGTGACCTCGAGCAGCTTGTTGATGCCGTCGTCCATCGGCACCACCCACTCATAGCTGTAGGCGCGGCCTTCGTCCCAGGTGCGGCGGTCGGATTCGCGGCTGGCCAATAGATAGGCGGCCCGCTTCGGTGCCAGCGGGGCCAGCTCTTCGGCCGAAAACCCGCTGTACTCGATGCCCACCAGATCGAACAGTTCGAGGCAGGCCTGGTTGGCGACCAGCCACCGACCATCCGGATCCTTCAGGCAAAGGATGTCGGTCATGCCGTCGAAAAGAGTGGCGAACCACTCGTTTTGTTGACGAAATCTCTCGACGGTCGGCGAGGCGTTGCCGCGGCTAATCGGAGTCACCAAAGGCCTGCTTGTTACGCCGCGGTAGGTTGAATTGTTTCCGCTGCGGAAGGATGACCACTCTTGTATGCTTGATGCCGGGACGGGCGGCAAGGGTAAAGTCAGACCGCGCCGGAAGGAGAAAAACACAGCATGATCAGCCACCACGCAGCTCTGGTCTACACCATGGTCATCGTGTCCGCCGCCGACCGCGACATGTCCGATCCCGAACTGCGGGCAATCGGCGAGATCGTCGGCTATCTGCCCGTGTTCCGCGACTACGACGTCGAGCTTCTGCCCAAGACCGCCGAGGCCTGCGCCGAAATGCTCGATCTCGAAGACGGGCTGGATAAGGCCTTCGAGCTGATTCGGGCGGCGCTGCCGGTTCGCCTGCGCGAGACGGCCTATGCCCTGGCCTGCGATGTGGCCGTCGCCGATGGCGATGTGAATCAGGAAAAGCTGCGCATCCTCGAACTGATCCGCCACCGCCTGGACGTCGACCGCCTGGCCGCTGCCGCCATCGAGCGCGGCGCCACGGCCCGCTACCGCACCGCCTGAGCGATCTCCCCGATTGCGCCCTGATTTTCCTGGTCGGCGTCGACGTGGCGCAACAGCCGGTGCAAGGCCTGGTCGCGCAGGCCAAGGGCATCGAGATGGGCCACCGTGCTGGCCAGGTAGTCGCGCGACGAGCCGCGCAGGCCGCAACCTTGGCGAATCAGCCGAGCCGCCTGGTCCTGGCCGAGCGGCCCCGCATATTGACTGTGGTCGCGGCGGGCGATGAAGACATATCCGGCGACGCGTCGGCCGTCTGCCAGATTGACGGGTACGACGCGCGGCTGGTAGACCCCATTGATCATTTCGCGTTCATGCAGATAGCGGCAGACGGCCACGGCCTCGCTGGCGGCGACGCGATAGGCCAGGCCCCGGCAGCATCCGCCGCGGTCGAGACCGAGGACCAGGCCGGGCATGTCGGGTTGGCCACGGTAGTGAACCGACAGAATGCACATCGCCCGGTGCCAGCCTTGCAGGCGGGCCGGCAGCGCTTCCTCGAAAGGGAACCCGGGATGCCAGATCAACGAGCCATAGGCGAAGACCCAAAGCGGTTGTCCCGCATCCTCTGGGGCCATCCAGTCGAATGGAACCGTGTTCATTACCGGCGCAACGCCCATGGCCAAGTTGTCGATGCGGCATAGATTACTCCTTGTCACCCTTGCCGCGCTGCTCATTCTCGGCCTTGGGGGCTATACCCTTTGGTGGTACCGGTTGGCCGGCAGCTGGCGGGACGGAATTGTCGCCTGGGTGGCCGCCCACAATAGCGAGGGCCTTCACATCGCCACCGGCGGGGTGACAGTCGGCGGTTATCCGGGCCCCTTCCGCCTGTTGCTGGCGCGACCGTCGGTGACCTATCCGGATGCTTTCACCTGGCAGGGGCCGCCCGTTACCGTGGTCATATCGCCGTTTGCGCCGAATCATCCGCGCCTGGTGGCGCCGGGCCAGCATGTGGTGGCGTTGGGCGCGCACCCGCCGCTGGCCATCGCCGCCACCACTGCGGAGGCCGACCTGATCGTGGACGCCGACGGTCTCGATCGCGCCTCATTCGATTTCGCCGAGATGACTGTCGGCGCCGGCCGACTGGGCCGGCTGGCCGGCTCGATTCGGCGCCTCAGCCGGGGCCCTGCCACCTACAGCACCCCCAGTTTGGCTGTATCGGCCAGCCTGCAGCGGTTGGATCTGCCGGATGATCCCCGTCTGGTGCTCGGCCCCAGCGTAGCTTCGGCCCGGATCGAGGCGCGGGTGCTGGGCAGCCTGCCGCGAGCCCCGTCGCGGCCTGCGGTGGAGGGCTGGCGGGACGGTGGCGGGACGGTCGAGATCGATGCCCTGGCGGTGGATTGGCCACCGCTCGGGGTGACCGGCAAGGGCACGCTGGCCCTGGACGGGGACATGCAACCGATACTGGCCAGCAGCTGCACCATTCGCGGGCTGATGCAGGCCATCGACGGCTTGGCGCATGGCGCGGCGATTCGTCCCCGGGACGCCGCCATGGCCAAGCTGGTTCTGGGGCTCCTGGCCAAGCCGGGGGTCGACGGCGTCGAGGAATGGACCGTGCCGGTGACCCTGCAGGAGCGCACCCTCTATGTCGGGCCGGCCGCCCTGCTGAAGGTGCCGGCGCTGGCCTGGTGAGGTGGGTTTTGCCGCCGTAAGGGCGCGCCGCCTAATCTAACCGGTCGGGGCGACTTCCAGATCGAAGGCGGCGGCCATCAGGGCGCGGGTGTAGGCCGACTGCGGGGCGGTGAAGACGCGCTCGGCCGGACCGGCCTCCATCACCTTGCCGTCCTTCATCACCACCAGTTCGTCGGCCAGGGCGCGGACCACCCTCAGGTCATGGCTGATGAACAGATAGGTCAGGCGATGGCGCAGCTGCAGCTCGCGCAACAGGTCGACGATCTGCGCCTGCACCGAGACGTCGAGGGCCGAGGTCGGTTCGTCGAGCACCACGAAGCGCGGCTTCAGGACCAGGGCCCGGGCGATGGAGATGCGTTGCCGCTGACCGCCCGAGAATTCATGGGGATAGCGGTCCTGGGTGGCCGGATCGAGGCCGACCTCGACCAGGGTTTGGGCGATCAGGTCGCGCCGCTCGGCCCGGCTGCCGCCCAGGCCATGCACTTCCAGCCCCTCGCCGACGATCTGCCCGACCGACAGGCGCGGACTGAGGGAGCCGTAAGGGTCCTGGAACACCATCTGCATTTCGCGCCGTAGCGGCCGCAGACGCTGGGTGGACAGGCCTTGCAGCGGGCGGCCCAGGAAGGTGATCGGCCCGTCGCTGTGGTTCAGGCGCAACAGGGCCAGGCCAAGCGTCGTCTTGCCGGAGCCCGATTCGCCGACCACGCCCAGCGTCTGGCTTTCGCGCACGGCGATGGTGACCCCGTCCACCGCCTTGATATGCCCGACCACGCGGGGGAAGACGCCTTGCCGGATCGGGAACCACACCTTCAGATCCTGGCAGGCCATCACCACCGGCGCGTCGCTTGCCGGCCGGTTGGGGCTGCCCTTCGGCAGGGCGGCGAGCAGGCGTTGCGTGTAGGGGTGCTGCGGCTTGTCGAACACGGTGGCGACCTCGCCATGCTCGACCACCAGGCCGGCCTGCATGACACAGACGGTTTCGGCCATCTTGCGGACGATGCCGAGATCATGGGTGATCAGCAGCAGGGCCATGCCGAAACGCCGCTGCAGATCCTGCAGCAAGGTCAGGATCTGCGCCTGGATGGTGACGTCGAGGGCGGTGGTCGGCTCGTCGGCGATCAGGATGTCGGGTTCGTTGGCCAGGGCCATGGCGATCATCACGCGCTGCCGCTGGCCGCCCGACAGCTCGTGCGGCAGGGCTCCCAGGCGGGACTCGGCTTCCGGCAGGCCAACCAGGCGGAACAATTCGATCACCCGCGCCCGTGCCTGCTGGCCGGTCATGCCGCGATGCACTTCGAGCACCTCGCCCACCTGTCGCCCGATCGGGTGCAGCGGGTTGAGACTGGTCATCGGCTCCTGGAACACCATGGCGACGCGGTCGCCGCGCACCGCGCGCAGCAGCTTTTCACTGGCGCCGACCAGTTCCTGGCCGTCCAAGAGGATGCTGCCGGCCGGGTGATGGGCCCGCGGATAGGGCAGCAGTTGCAGGATGGACAAGGCGGTGACCGACTTTCCGGAGCCCGATTCGCCCACCAGGGCCAGCGTGCGGCCGCGGTCGAGATCGAACGACACGCCCTTGACCGCCGCCACCGCCGAGGCGCCGCGTCCGAAGGTGACCTGCAGGTCGCGCACCGACAAAAGATGGCTCATAGATTGGTCTTCCTCGGGTCGAAGGCGTCGCGCACCGCTTCGCCGACGAAGACCAGCAGCGATAGGGTCAGGGCCAGTACGACGAATCCGGTGATGCCCAGCCAGGGGGCCTGCAGGTTCTCCTTGCCCTGGCGCAGCAGGTCGCCGAGCGAAGCCGAACCGGGCGGCAGGCCGAGGCCGAGGAAATCCAGCGAGGTGAGGGAGACGATCGACCCGTTCAGGATGAACGGCATGAAGGTCAAGGTCGCCACCATGGCATTGGGCAGGACGTGGCGGGTCATGATCCGCAGGTCGGGCATGCCCAAGGCGCGGGCCGCCCGCACATAGTCGAAATTGCGGGCCCGCAGGAACTCGGCCCGCACCACGCCGACCAGGCTGGTCCAGGAGAACAGCACCAGGATGCCCAGCAACGTCCAAAAGCCCGGCACCAGGATGCTGGCGACGATGATCAGGATGAACAGCTGCGGCAGGCCGCCCCAGATTTCCAGGAAGCGCTGGAACACGAGGTCGACCGTGCCGCCGAAATAACCCTGCAGGGCGCCGGCGGCGACGCCGATTACCGAGCTGACCAGGGTCAGGGCCAAGCCGAACAGGATCGACACCCGCAGCCCGTAGATCAGCCGCGCCGCCACATCGCGCCCCTGGTCGTCGGTGCCGAGGATATTGACCGCCGAAGGCGGGGCCGGGGCGGGCACCGGCAGCTCGAGATTGACGGCGCGATAATCGAAATGGATCGGCGGCCACAGGGCCCAGCCATGTTGGTCGATCTGTTTGGCCAGATAGGGGTCGCGGTAGTCGGCATTGGTCAGGAAGTCGCCGCCGAAGGTGGTTTCGGGATAATCCATCACCACCGGGACATAGAGCCGGCCGTCATAATCGACCAGCAGCGGCCGGTCGTTGGCCCACAGCTCGGCCAGCAGGCTGGCGAGGAACAGCACCAGGAAGACCCACAGTGACCAGAAACCCCGGCGATTGGCGCGGAAGGCGGCCAGGCGGCGGCGGGTCATGGGAGACAGCGCCATGGCCTTCAGTTCCTTGCCCCGAAGTCGATGCGGGGATCGACCAGGTGGTAGGTCAGGTCGCTGATCAGGTTCAGCACCAGACCGATCAGCCCGAAGGCGTAAAGGGTCCCGAACATCACCGGATAGTCGCGGTTGATCACCGCCTCGAAACCGAGCAGGCCGATGCCGTCCAACGAGAAGATGATCTCGACCAGCAAGGCGCCGGTGAACAGGATGCCGACCAGGGCCGAGGGAAAGCCGGCGATCACCAGCAGCATGGCGTTGCGGAACACATGGCCGTACAGCACGCGCCGTTCCGACAGCCCTTTGGCGCGGGCGGTAACCACGTACTGCTTGTTGATTTCCTCGAGAAAGCAGTTCTTCGACAGCATGGTCAATCCGGCGAAGCCGCCGATCACCAGGGCGGCCACCGGCAGGGCAAGGTGCCAGAAATAGTCGAGGATCTTCTTCCACCAGGGAAATGTCTCCCAGCCGAAGCTGGTCAGGCCGCGCAGGGGAAAGATCGACAGGAAGGTGCCGCCGGCGAACAGCACCACCAGCAGGATGGCGAACAGAAAGCCCGGCACCGCATAGCCGATGATCACCGCCCAGCTGGTGGCCACGTCGAAGGTCGAGCCGTCGCGGACCGCCTTGCTGATGCCCAGCGGGATCGATACCAGGTAGATGATCAGCGTGCTCCACAGCCCCAACGAGATGGAAACCGGCATCTTCTCGAGCACCAGCCGGATCACGCTTTCGTCGCGATAGAAACTCTTGCCGAAATCGAAGCGCAGATAGTCGCCCATCATCTTGAGGAAGCGTTCGAGCGGCGGCTTGTCGAAGCCGAATTGCTTCTCGATCTCCTTGACGAAGGCGGGGTCGAGGCCCTGGGCGCCGCGGTACTTGCCGGTGGTCTGGCCGGCGGCGCGGCTTGCCGCTTCCTGCGAGCCGGCGCCGGAAATGCGGGCGGTCGCCTCCACCGCCTGGCCCTGCACCTTGGCCAGCATTTGCTCGACCGGTCCGCCGGGAGCCATCTGCGCAAAGGCGAAGTTGACCACCATGATCCCGAACAGGGTCAAGGGGATCAGCAGCAGGCGGCGAATGACGTAATTGAGCAACGGTTATGTTCCTGCCGTCGGCGAAGGGTGAAGCGGTGCCGAGATCGAACGCATCAATGGGCCGCGGCCGCCTTCTTCGGTGGCGGCAGTCGGTGGGCCTTGTCGGGATCGGACCACCAGGCCATCAGTTGGAAGCCCTGTCGGGGGATCACGGTCGGCATGCCGAATTTGTCCCAATAAGCGACCCGGTCATAGGTGATGTGCCAATGCGGGATCACGTAATGGCCCCATAAAAGGACGCGGTCGAGGGCATGGACCCGCGTCACCAGGGCTTGACGGTCGGGCGCGGCGATCAGCTTGTCGATCAGGGCATCGACGGCCTTGTTCTTGATCCCCAGGACATTGCGGCTGCCCTGCAGATCGGCGGCGGCCGAACCCCAGAATTCGCGTTGCTCGTTGCCGGGCGATTCGCTCTCGCCCCACACCTCGACGATCACGTCGAAGTCGAAGGCATCGACCCGGTTCTTGTACTGCGCGGTGTCCACCGTGCGCACGCTGGCCTTGATGCCCAACCGCTGCAGGTTCTGGGCGAAGGGCAGGGTGATCCGTTCCCACACCGGATTGTCGAGCAGGATCTCGAAGACGAAGGGTTGGCCGGTCTTGCCATTGACCAGTGCACCGTCCTTCACCACCCAGCCGGCGTCCTTCAGCAAGCCGGCGGCGATCCGCAGATTGTCGCGCAGACCGTCGGCCCCCTTGATCGCCGGCGGCTGGTACTGGGCGGTAAAGACTTCCGGCGGGATGTCGGCCTTCAGCGGGTCGAGCAGCTTCAGTTCATCGGCGCCGGGCAGACCGCTCGAGGCCAAATCGGAATTAGAGAAGTAGCTGTCGGTTCGCGTGTACTGCCCGTAGAACAGATTCTTGTTGGTCCACTCGAAATCGAACGCATAGGCCAGGGCGCGGCGCACCCGCGGATCCTCGAACAAGGGCCGGCGCAGGTTATAGGCATAGCCTTGCATCCCGGTGGGCCGCTCGTTGGGGAATTGGGCGAGCTTGGCCTGCCCCTGGCTGATCGCCGGGAAATCGTAGCCGGTGGCCCATTTCTTCGATTCATTCTCGATGCGGACGTCGTACTCGCCGGCCTTGAAGGCCTCCAGCGCCACCGTCGAATCGCGGTAGTAATCGGTCCGGATGCGATCGAAATTGTTGAGTCCCTTGTTGACCGGCAGATCCTTGCCCCAATAGTCGGCGACGCGGGTCATGACCACGTAACGCCCCTGTTCGAGGCTGTCGACCCGATAGGGACCGCTGCCCAGCGGCGGCTCCAGCGTGGTCTGGTCGAAGCTTCGGTTCTGCCAGTACTTCTTCGATAGAATCGGCATCTGTCCGATGATCAGCGGCAATTCGCGGTTCTCGCCCTCGGCGAAGACGAAGCGGACCTTGCGGTCGGCCAGCTTCTCGGCCCGCAGCACGCTGTTGTAATAGGCGCGGTAGAAGGGGCTGCCCTTGGTCTTCAGGATGTCGAAGGAAAACAGCACGTCGTCCGCGGTAATCGGGCTGCCGTCATGGAAGCGCGCCTGCTGGCGCAGGTTGAATGCCACCCAGGAACGGTCCGGCGGCACCTCGACGCTTTCGGCGATCAGGCCGTATTCGCTGAACGGCTCGTCGGCCGAGGGCACCAGCAGGCTTTCGAATGGCATGCCGGCGGTCGAGGCGGGCTGCCCCTTGACGATGAACGGATTGAGGCTGTCGAAGCTGCCCAAGGCCTGCAGCCGCAGCTCACCGCCTTTGGGGGCGTCCGGGTTGACGTAATCGAAATGGCTGAAGCCGGACGGATATTTGACCTCCCCATGCATGGCCAAACCATGCACCGGAGGCGCGGCGGAGGATGAGGCCGTCGCGGCGGCCGCCGGTCCGGCCAGCAACAAGCCCAAGACAGCGGCGATCAGGATGCGCATGGGGCCTCCCGGCAAGTTGAGATCTTCACGTGCCCGCAGCAGAACTTGCCACCCGGGCGAGGGCGTTGCTCCGATCGATCAAGGCGCACCGGGCGGTTGCGCGAGGACCGCGGCCAAGACCGCCATGGCCGCGGCATGGGCGCGCTGGTCGCCGGCCGCCAGGGCGCGGCCGTCGGAGTCGAGGCCGAGCGGCCGGCCCTGCCAATCGGTGAGCAGGCCGCCCGCACCCTCGATCACCGCCACCAGCGGCAGATAGTCGTAAGGCTGCAGCGAGGCTTCCACCACCAGGTCGACGAAGCCGGCGGCCAGCAGGCCGTAGGCATAGCAATCGCAGCCGTACCGCGGCAGCTTGACCTGGCGTCGCAGGGCCTCGAAGGCGGCGGCATCGGGGCCGACGAACATCTCCGGTGCCGTTGCATAAAGCGCTGCCAGGCCCAGGTCGGGACAGGAGCGGACGCGGATCGGCTTGCCATTGAGGGTGCTCGACCGGCCCGCCACGCCGAGCCAGCGTTCGGCCAGGATCGGCTGGTCGATGATGCCCAGCACCGGCTTGCCGCGGTAGAGCAGCGCAATCAGCGTCCCGAACGACGGCTTGCCGGTGATGAAGGCCTTGGTTCCATCCACCGGATCGAGCACCCAGACCCATTCGGCGTCGACCCGCTCGGGGCCGTATTCCTCGCCCAGGATGCCGAACGCCGGGTCGGCCGCGACGATCAGCCGGCGCATGGCGGCCTCCGCTTCGCGGTCGGCGATGGTCACCGGACTGGCGTCGGCCTTGTCCTCGACCGTCACCGGCATGCGAAAATAGCGGCGGATCACCGCTCCGGCGGCGTCGGCCAGCCGGAGCGCCAGATCGATATAGGCCTGGGGAGGGGAAACGGACGATGACATGGCGAGCAACGGGGGTTATTGCGGGGGCGGGGGGGCGTTCGGGCTGATCGACTTCAGATAGGCGATTACATTGGCGCGCTTGTCGCCATCCGGCAAGCCGGCAAAGGTCATCTTGGTGCCTGCCGCGAACGCGCCGGGCTTGGTGAGGAACTTGTCGAGGTCCTCGTAGCTCCAGTCGCCGCCCAGCTTCTTCAATCCATCCGAATAGGCGAAGCCGGCAACCGCGGCCTTGGGCCGGCCAACCACACCGAACAGGTCGGGACCGACCTTGGTGCCGCCGCCTTCGTTGAAGTTGTGGCAGGACTGGCAGACTTTGACATCGGCTTGGCCCTTGGCGGCGGTGGCGGCGGCCAGGCGCTGCGGCAACGGCTGCTCCGGCGCCGCGGTGGCCGGTGCCTGGCCGGCGGTGGCGGTCGGCGACCCGGCATGCGGCGCGCTGCTCGGCGCCGGATGCGGCGTTTCGACGGGCATGATCCCATTGACCAACAGATTCAGTCCAACCACCAGAATGAGGGCGAACAGAACGCCCCCGGCCATTTTTTGAAGGGTAATGCCCATGTCGTCTCCTCGTCAGACCGCTCTTAAGGATGGCGCGACGCCGTCCGGACCGATTCCCCTTGCCCCGGAAGGCCTGCGCAAAGCGCGGCGTGGTGAAGGGGGTTTCACCGCCAGCCAGGGCGTTATATGGTTATCCCGGCTGAACTTTATAGACGTTTGCAATGTCTTCGGCCATTTTCAACCTATTGTTTGCGCCGCTGGCTTCGGCCAGCCTTCCCGAAGCCCGTCCCTTTCCTGAAGCCCATCATGGCCCAATCGCAAAGCTCCACCCGCGTCATCGCCTTCCAGGGAGAGCCCGGTGCCTATTCGCATCTGGCCTGTAGCATCGCCTTTCCGGAGATGACGCCGCTGCCCTGCGCCGCCTTCGAGGACGCCTTCGCCGCGGTCCACGAGGGCATGGCCGATCTGGCGATGATCCCCATCGAGAACTCGGTGGCCGGGCGAGTCGCCGACATCCATCATCTGATGCCCGCCTCGCGGTTGCATATCACCGGAGAATTCTTCGCCCGGGTCAACCATCACCTGTTGGCCATCAAGGGGGCGCGGCTCGAGGACATCCGTTCGGTGCGCAGCCATGTCCATGCCTTGGGGCAGTGCCGCAACTTCATCCGGGCGCATGCCCTGACACCGATCGTCGTCGCCGACACCGCCGGTGCCGCCGCCGAAGTGGCCGCCAGAGGCGACCCCAGCCTGGCCGCCATCGCCTCGGATCTGGCCGGCCAGATCTACGGTCTGGATACGCTGGCCGCCAATATCGAGGATGCCGAACACAACACCACGCGCTTCCTGGTCATGGCCCGCCAGGCGCTGGAACCCGATCCGCGCAGCGGCCCCTGCATCACCACCTTCGTCTTCCGGGTGCGCAACGTTCCGGCGGCGCTCTACAAGGCGATGGGAGGCTTCGCCACCAACGGCGTCAACATGACCAAGCTGGAGAGCTATCAGATCGGCGGCGCCTTCGCCGCGACCCAGTTCTATGCCGACATCGAGGGGCATCCCGAGGAGGCCAATGTCCGACTGGCTTTGGAGGAACTGAGCTTCTTTTCCCGCGAAGTCCGCATCCTCGGCGTCTATCCGGCCCATCCCTACCGCTTCAAGGCGCGGCTGGCCGCCGATTAACTCGCCGTCCCCGGCAGGCCTATTTCACCACGCCGTAGCGAGCCACGACCAGGTCGGCCGCCATATCGGCGATGCACTCCAGGCAATGGGTTCCGTTCGGCAGTCCCAACAGGGCCCGCGTATGGACATCACCCTTCAGCATGGCGAGGAACAAATCGACCACCAGCGGCAGCTTGCCCTCGGGGATGGCCAGCAGGCCGCGCCGTGTCAGATCGGCGAACAGCCGGCCGACCAGTTCGATGCCGAGCGCCGGCCCCGCCGCGTAGAAGGCTTCGCCCAATTCCGGCTGGCGCGGCGCCTCGCCGAGAACCACCCGATGCAAGGCCAGGGCTTCCGGCGCCAGTTGGCGCTTGAGGACCTGCAGGGCGAGGTCGGTGAGAACCGCGCGGGCGTCGCCATGCTGCTGGGGAACGGTAAACTCCGAGAGGGCGGCGACGCAGCGGCCGCCGATGACCGCTTCGAACAGCGCTCGCTTGTTGTCGAAATAGGCGTAGATGGTGGCCTTCGACACATTGGCCCGCACGGCGACGGCATCCATGCTGGCCGCGGCGTAGCCGCATTCGAGGAAGACCTGTTGGCCAGCCGTCAGGACACAGTCCCGTTTGCTGAGGCACGGCTGCCCGTCCGCCGGGTCGATCTTTCTTGGTCTGCCCATGGGCCTGTTCTTCCGTTTCATCGGGCCAGTCCATCCCGCCGCCGAGAGAGTGGTGCCAACCGGTTCGGCCCCCTCTTCCGGGTCGGCTCAGGATGGCCGGCGATGGTGCCCTGTGGGGTTAGGTGGGGTGGCCGGGGCCGCCTGGCGACCCATAAGATTGATCGAAGATGGCGGAGCGGGGTTTCGGCCTTGCCTTTTTTCCCCCGCGGCCTGATATACTCGCCCTGGGAGACTGGCGGCGGACGGGCCCGTCGCCAACCCGGTCAGGTCCGGAAGGAAGCAGCCGTAACGATTTTCGGTCCGGGTCGCCGACCAGTCTCCCACCTGCCGAACCGCCCGCTAAACCTTACGGGCCGATGAACGATTCCCCCGCTGCCACACCCTATCGCGTCCTAGCCCGGAAATATCGGCCGGCCGATTTCGCCGGCCTGATCGGCCAGGAGGCGCTGGTCCGCACTTTGACCAACGCCATCCAGACCGGGCGGTTGGCCCATGCCTTCATTCTGACCGGGGTGCGCGGGGTCGGCAAGACCACCACCGCGCGCATCATCGCCCGGGCGCTGAACTGCGTCGGCCCCGACGGCAGCGGCGGGGCCACCGCCGAACCTTGCGGCATCTGCGAACACTGCCGGGCCATCGCCGAGGACCGCCATGTCGACGTGCTGGAGATGGACGCCGCGTCGCGCACCGGCGTCAACGACATCCGCGAGTTGATCGACGGGGTGCGCTACCGGCCCACTTCGGCGCGCTTCAAGGTCTACATCATCGACGAGGTGCACATGCTGTCGACGGCGGCGTTCAACGCGCTGCTGAAGACCCTCGAGGAGCCGCCCGAGCATGTGAAATTCATCTTCGCCACGACCGAAATCCGCAAGATCCCGGTGACCGTCCTGTCGCGGTGCCAGCGTTTCGACCTGCGCCGCGTCGACATGGAGGTGCTGGAGAGGCATTTCACCACCATTGCCGCCAAGGAAGGCGCGGTCATCGCGCCGGCCGCCCTGGCCCTGATCTGCCGCGCCGCCGACGGTTCGGTGCGCGATGGGCTGTCGCTGCTCGACCAGGCCATCGCCCATGGCGCCGGCGAGGTGACCGAGGCCCAGATGCGCGACATGCTGGGCCTGGCCGACCGGGCCCGGGTGTTCGACCTGTTCGATGCGGTGATGCGGGGCGACATCGTCGATGCGCTGCGGCAGATGGCCGAGCAATATGCGGTGGGGGCCGATCCGGTGGTGATCCTGCAGGATATGCTGGAACTTACCCACTGGCTGACCCGCCTCAAGCTGGCCCCCGATTCGGCCGGCGGTCCCGCCGTTTCCGAAACCGAACGGGTCCGCGGCGGCCTGATGGCCAAAGGATTGTCGATGGCGACGCTGACGCGCGCCTGGCAGATGCTGCTGAAGGGCTTGGTCGAGGTGCGCGGGGCTCCGTCGCCCCTGCAGGCCGCCGAGATGGTCCTGGTCCGCCTGGCCTTCGCCGCCGATCTGCCGAGTCCGGCCGAAGCCTTGGAAGCATTGCGCAATCAGCCGCCGGCGCCGCGCCCGGGCGGGGGTGGCGGGATGGCCGGCGCGGCACCGCAGGCTGGGCCGGGCGGCGCCTTTGCCGTGGCGCAGACGACGGTCGGCGGTGCGCCGGGCGGAGGGCCGCAGACGGCGATGCGACTGCGGGCCGAGCCCGCTCCTGCTGCTGCACCGGGATTGCCGGCCAGCTTCGAAGATCTGGTGGCGTTGTTCGCCGAACGGCGCGAGGCATTGGTGGCGGCGGCGCTGACCAGCGCCGCGCATCTGGTCCATTTCGAGCCGGGACGGGTCGAGTTCCGCCCCGCGGCGACGGCGCCCGGTGATCTTGCCACGCGCATGTCGCGGCTGCTCGGCGAGTGGACCGGGCGGCCATGGCTGGTCAGCCTGTCGCGCGAGCCGGGGGCTGCGACGCTGCGCGAGCAAAGCCTCGAGCGCGAACTCAAGCGCAAGCAGGATGCCGCCAATCATCCGCTGGTCCAGGCGATCCTCGCCACCTTCCCCGGCGCCACCATCGAAGCGGTGCGCGACCTGGGCGACGGTGACGTCGTCGCCGAAGGGGCCGAAGCGGCCGACGCCGAATTTGAACCCGCGAGCGGAGAGGAAGAATGAAGAACCTTGGCAACCTGATGAAACAGGCCCAACAGATGCAGAGCAAGATGGCCGAGATGCAGGCCAAGCTCGGCGAGATGGAGGTCGGCGGGGCGGCAGGCGGCGGCATGATCCAAGTGACCGTCAACGGCAAGGGCGAGATGCGCCGCATCAAGATCGATCCTTCGCTGTGCACCGCCGACGACGTCGAGGTGCTGGAGGATCTGATCGTTGCCGCCTTCAACGACGCCAAGGGCAAGGTTGAGACCTTGATGCAGGACGAAATGCAAAAGGTCACCGGCGGCCTCAATCTGCCCCCCGGGCTCAAGCTGCCGTTCTGACCAGAGCCTGATGGCCGGCCCCGAGATCGAGCGATTGATCCAGCTGCTGTCGCGCCTGCCCGGCCTTGGGCCGCGGTCGGCGCGGCGTGCCGCGCTGCATCTCCTGAAGCGGCGCGAGCAGATGCTCGAGCCCTTGGCCGAGGCCCTGGTGGAGGCGGCCGGCACGGTGCGGATCTGCTCGGTCTGCGGCAATTACGACAGCATCGATCCTTGCGCCATCTGTGCCGACCAGCGGCGCGACGCCTCGGTGATCTGCGTGGTCGAGGACGTCTCCGGCCTGTGGGCGATGGAACGGGCGGGCGTTTTCCGCGGCCGCTACCATGTGCTGGGCGGCGTGCTGTCGGCCCTGGACGGGGTCGGTCCCGATGATCTCAATGTCGATCGTCTGGTGGCGCGGGCCCGTGATGCCCAGATCGTCGAGGTTATCCTCGCCACCGGCGCCACGGTGGACGGCCAGACCACCGCCCACTACCTGGCCGATCGCCTGGCCGGCTGTGGTGTCGCGGTGTCCGGGCTGGCCCACGGAGTGCCGATGGGCGGCGAACTCGACTATCTCGACGACGGCACCATCGGTGCCGCGTTGCGTGCCAGGCGGCCGGTCTAGTCCAGATTTCCGCAAATCGTCCCCTGGCTTCTGCGGTGCGCCGGCCTAAATCTAATCCATCCTGATCGGAGTGGCCGATGCGACGCCTATTCGCCTGCCTGGTGGCCGTGATCTTGGCCGGCGCCCTGCCGCCGCTCGCCGGGTCGGCCGCCGAGGTGGTGGTAGGGCCGGAAGGCCGGGGCCTGTCGCTCACCGTCTACAACGGCGATCTGGCGGTGGTGCGCGACCATCGCGCCGTCAATCTGCCGGCCGGCGAGGCCAATCTGGTATTTGCCGACGTCAGCCCCCGGCTGCTGGGCGAGACGGCGCATCTGCGCGGCGATGGGGTTGCGGTCAGCGCCCAAAGCGTCGACTTCGACCTGATCTCGGCGGCCAATCTGCTGCGGCGTTCGGTCGGGCAAATGGTGACGCTGATGCGGCCGGGCCAGCCCGGCATTGCCGAGACGGCGGTACGGGCCAGGCTGCTTTCGGCCGACGGACCGGTGCTCGAGGTCGATGGCCGCGTCGAGACGGCACCGCCCGGCCGTATCGTCTATGATCGCCTGCCCGAGGGGCTGGTCGCCAAGCCGACCCTGTCGATGGCGGTGACCGCGGCTGTCGCCGGCCGGCACGATGTGGATCTGACCTATCTCACCCCCGGTCTCGGCTGGCGTGCCGAATATCAGGTCGATCTCGACGGCGCCGATCGGGCGCTGCTGTCCGGCTGGGCCGAGGTCTCCAATGCCACCGGCGCCAGTTTTCGCGATGCCCGGTTGTCGCTGGTGGCCGGCCAGGTGCATCGGGTGGCGCCGCGCCGGCCGGTCAACGGCGTTCCGCTGATGGCCGTGGCGTCGATGGCCGCTCCGGTGCCGGCGGAAGCCCCCATCGGCGACGAGCCGCTCGCCGGGTCCTATCTCTACAGCCTGCCGCAACCGGTCAGCCTGGAGGATCGTCAGACCAAGCAGTTCGCCCTCTTGTCGCTCTCCGATCTGAGCGCGCGGCGCGAGCTGCTGGTCGATCCGCTGCCCGACTATGCCCATGCCCGGGTGTTCGACCCGAAGGACCTTCGCGAACCGGCTCAAGGCCGTCCGCAGACTGTGCTGGTGCTGGAAGGCAAGGCGTCGGGCCTGGCCGCCCTGCCCGCCGGCGTGGTCCGCGTGTTCGCGCGCGATACCACCGGAATGACCCAGTTCATCGGCGAGGACATGTTGGCGCAGAAGGCCAAGGGCGAGCCGATGCGGGTGATTCTCGGTCCCGATAACGACGTTTCGGTCGACCGTCTGCAGACCACCTTCCACGGGGCGCGTCCCCCCGACGACAGTTATGAATCGGTCTGGCAGGTGCGGTTGTCCAACCACAAGCCGACCGAGGTGGTGGTCCGCGTCCATGACCAGTTGCCATTGAACGGCGAGGTCAGCGAAGAAACCCAGCCCCACGAGACGATCAATCCGCGCCATGTGGTGTGGCCGGTAACGGTGGCGGCCGGCGGCGAGGCAGTGCTGACCTACAAGGTCCGCAAGAGCCCCTGATCCTTGACGTAACGGAACGGGCGGCATATGTCAGCGATCGATCGACTATGTGGCGGAAACTGAAATGGCCATACTTCCCATCCTTGTCGCCCCTGATCCGCGGCTGAAGGTCACCGCCAAGCCGGTCGAACGGGTCGACGACGAGGTTCGCCGGCTGATGGACGACATGCTGGAGACCATGTATGCCGCCCCCGGCATCGGCCTCGCCGCGCCGCAGCTGGGCGTCGCCAGGCGGGTGCTGGTTCTCGACGTCGCCAAGGAGGGCCAACCGAAGGCGCCGCTGCGGATGGCCAATCCGCAGCTGACCTGGGTGTCCGACGAGGACAATACCTACGAGGAAGGCTGCCTGTCGGTGCCCGAGCAATATGCCGATGTGGTGCGTCCGGCGCGGATCCGGGTGCGCTTCCTCGATCACCAGAACGAGATCCGCGAACTGGCTGCCGACGGCCTGTTGGCGACGGTGATCCAGCACGAGATGGACCATCTGGACGGCATCCTGTTCATCGATCACCTGTCGAACCTGAAGCGCAACATGATCCTCAGGAAGCTGTCGAAGTCGCGCAAGGCGCCGGTGAGCGTGGCGTCTTGAGCCTTCGCCTGGTGTTCATGGGGACCCCTGACTTCGCGGTTCCGATTCTGGCTGCCTTGCTCGACGCCGGCCACCGGGTCGACGCCGTCTACTCGCAGCCACCGCGTCCGGCCGGCCGCGGTCAGCGCGAACAGCTATCGCCGGTGCAGGAATTCGCCGCCGCGCGGGGGCTGCCGGTGCGGACCCCGAAGACCCTGCGCACCCCGGAAGCCCAGGCCGAATTCGCCGCCTTGGCAGCCGATCTGGCGGTGGTCGCCGCTTACGGTCTGATCCTGCCGAAGGCGGTGCTCGAAGCGCCCCGTCGCGGCTGCCTCAACGTCCATGCGTCGCTGCTGCCGCGTTGGCGGGGTGCGGCACCGATCCAGAGGGCGATCCTGGCCGGCGATACCGAGACCGGGGTGACCATCATGCAGATGGACGAGGGGCTGGATACCGGATCCATGCTGCTGCGGCGGGCCCTGCCGATCACCTCGGCGACCGATGCCGCGATGTTGCACGACGCCTTGGCCGATCTCGGCGCCCGGCTCATCGTCGAGGCGGTGGCGGGGCTCGAGGCGGGCGGCTTGGTCGCCACCCCGCAGCCGGCCGAGGGGGTTACTTATGCCGCCAAGTTGGCCAAGGACGAAGCCCGGCTCGACTGGTCGCGCCCCGCCGTGCAGCTGGAGCGCGCGGTGCGCGCCTTCACCCCGTGGCCGGGGGCGTGGTTCGAGCAGGGTGGCGAACGCTTCAAGGTGCTGGCGGCGACGGTGGTGGATGGGGTCGCGGCCAGCGGATCGCCCGGCACCATCCTCGACGACCGGCTCAGCGTGGCCTGCGGCGAAGCGGCATTGCGCCTGGACAAGCTGCAGCGGGCCGGCAAGGCGCCGCTCGACGCCGCGCAGTTCCTGCGCGGCTATCCCTTGCCGCCGGGACTCCGGCTTGACCTGCCGTGCCGCGCTACCGACTGACCCTCGAATACGACGGCCGAGGCCTGGTCGGCTGGCAACGCCAACAGAACGGCGAGTCCGTCCAGGCCCTGGTCGAGGCGGCGGCGGAACGGCTGGTCGGGCATGCCGTGAACGTGGTCGGGGCTGGCCGGACCGATGCCGGGGTCCATGCCACCGGCCAGGTCGCCCATCTCGACCTCGACAAAAACCTGACCGCCGACGCGGTGCGGGATGGCCTCAATTTCTGGCTGCGCGGCGAGCGCGGCTGGGCCCCGGTGGCGGTGCTCGCGGCGGCGGCGGTCGACGGCGACTTCCATGCCCGCTTCTCGGCCATCGGCCGGCGCTACCTGTACCGCATCCTCAACCGCCGGCCGCATTTGGTGCTCGACCGCGACCGCGCGTGGTGGCTGCCGCGGCCGCTCGATGCCGATGCCATGCACCAGGCGGCGCAGCTGCTGGTCGGTCATCACGACTTTACGACCTTCCGGGCTTCCGAATGCCAGGCCCGGTCGCCGATGAAGACCCTCGACCGGCTCGATGTGCAGCGTGTGGGTGAGGAGATCCATGTGGTGGCCGCCTCCCGCTCGTTCCTGCACCACCAGGTTCGCAATATGGTCGGCAGCCTGCGGCTGGTGGGGGAAGGCAAGTGGCGGGACGCCGACCTGGAAATGGCGCTGGCGGCCCGCGACCGGGCCAAAGGCGGAGCGACGGCGCCGCCCTCGGGGCTTTATCTCACCGAGGTGGTCTACTGACCGGTTCCTACCCCGCCATTCCCTCGGCGAAGCCGTCGATGAGAAGGGTCAACAGGAAATCGATGATCACCAGGGCGGCGGCGGTGCCGGCTTCGACGGCGAGGCCGCGGCGGGCGATGAACCAGCTATAGGTGAGCAGCAGGCCGTGGGTGATCAGCCATACCAGCACCACCAGGTCACGGTCGGCGCCGCCGGCGACCAGCGCCATGAGGGGCAGCCAGGCGATGGTCTGCACCAATTGGAACCAGTTATAGGCCACCATATAGGTGAAGTAGAGCGGCCAACGGCCGAGGAAACTGCTGATCCGCACCATCAGAAGCGGATAGGCCAGCCAGCTCGCCGCATAGGCGATGGTTTGCAGGGTTGCGTAGCGCAGCGGATCGGTGGGGGGCGTCGCCGCCATCTGTACGGTCTGCAGTAAGGCCCACACCGGAAGGGCCAACGCCGCCGCCCAATAGGACGTCCAGAAGCCGTGCAGTGTGGCGTCGAAATGGCGGAAGGCATCGGCCCGCATGGCGGCCAGACCGCGGATGCCGGTCACTGCCGAGGCCAGTTCGGCGCGACTCAACATGGCGGGGTCAAGGCCTCGGTCAGGAGCCGGCCATAGATTTGGCAGAGGGCCTCGAGGTCGGCCACGGCGACCCGTTCGTCGGCCTTGTGCATGGTCTGTCCGACCAAGCCGAATTCCGCCACCGGGCAGTGCTTGCGGATGAAGCGCGCATCGGAGGTTCCGCCCGAGGTGCTGAGCTCCGGAGTCCGTCCGGTGACCGCTTCGACCGCTTGGCACAGCATGGTGCTGAAGCGGCCGGGCGGGGTCAGGAAGCTCTCCCCCGACAGTTCGAGCTCCAGTTCGTAGGCGCCGCCGATCGCGTCGAAGCTGCGGCGCAACCAATCCTCCAGGCTCTTGCCGCTATGCCGGTCGTTGAAGCGGATATTGAAAGCGGCCTGGGCCTCGGCGGGGATGACATTGCTGGCCGGATTGCCGGTATCGATGGTGGTCAGCACCACGGTCGACGGCTGGAAATGCGTGGTGCCCTCGTCCAGCGGCTGACGGGTAATGGCGTGGAGCATGTCGAGCAGTCGCGGCAGCGGATTGTCGGCCAGATGCGGATAGGCGGTATGACCCTGGCTGCCGAACACGCGCAGCCGGCCGGTGAGACTGCCCCGCCGGCCGATCTTGATCATGTCGCCGAGCTGCAGGGGGTTGGTCGGTTCGCCGACCAGGCAATAGTCGATCTGCTCGTTACGTGCCGCCAGCCAATCGAGGACGCGCTGGGTGCCGTCCAGCGCACGGCCTTCCTCGTCGCCGGTGATCAGCAGGCTGATCGAACCCGGCGGCGGCCCGTCCTGCAGAAGGCGGGCCACGGCCGCCACGAAGCAGGCGATGGCGCCCTTCATATCGGCGGCTCCGCGACCGTAAAGATGGTCGCCGACCACCTCGCCGCCGAACGGCTCGACGGTCCAGCCACGGCCCACCGGCACCACGTCGGTATGTCCGGCAAAACACAGGTGAGGTCCGGTGCTGCCGAGGCGGGCATAAAGGTTCTCGACCTGCGGGCGACCGGCGTCGGCGCCGAAGGCGAGACGGGTGCAGGCGAAGCCGAGGCTGCCCAATGCCTGCTCGAGCACCGCCAGGGCACCTTCGTCGGTCGGCGTTACGCTGGGGTGGCGGATCAGCGCCTGGGCCAGGGGAAGGGGATTTGCGTAGGGGTTCACTCGCGCAGCAATTCGTTGATGGACACCTTGGCGCGGGTCTTCTCGTCGACCCGCTTGACGATGACGGCGCAGTAGAGGCCCGGCCCCGGTGCGCCGTCGGGCAGCGGCTTGCCGGGCAGGGTGCCCGGCACCACCACCGAATAGGCCGGAACGCGTCCGACGAACACTTCGCCGGTGGCGCGGTCGATGATTTTGGTCGAGGCGCCCAGATAGACCCCCATCGACAGCACGGCCCCGGTCTCGACGATGACCCCCTCGGCCACTTCGGCCCGGGCGCCGATGAAGCAGTTGTCCTCGATGATCACCGGACCGGCCTGCAGCGGCTCCAACACGCCGCCGATGCCGGCGCCGCCCGACAGATGGACGTTCTTGCCGATCTGTGCGCAGGAGCCGACGGTGGCCCAGGTGTCGACCATGGTGTTCTCGCCGACATAGGCGCCGAGATTGACGAAGGAGGGCATCAGGATGACGCCGGGGGCGATGTAGGCCGAGCGCCGCACGATGCTGCCGGGAACAGCGCGGAATCCGGCGTCCTTGAAGCGTGCTGCGTCCCAGCCGTCGAACTTGCCGGGCACCTTGTCGTACCAGGCGCCGTGGCCGGGTCCGTTGCCGATCAGCGCGTTGTCGTTGAGGCGAAACGACAGCAGGACCGCCTTCTTGGCCCATTGATTGACCTGCCAGCTGCCGTCGATCTTCTCGGCGACCCGCGCTTGACCCGCATCCAGCGCCGCCAGCACCTGGTCGACGGCCATGCGTATCTCGCCTTCGGTCCCCGGATTGACCTGAGCCCGGTTTTCCCAGGCCTCCTCGACACATGTGATGATCCGCGAACTAAGCATCGGCAGGCCTTCCCTTCCCGTTTAGTGCTCTGCCCCTCGCCGGGCGGGGCCATCCGGCCCCTTGGCCGCGCCCTCAA
>CAIOJO010000393.1 GCA_903858635.1 uncultured Telmatospirillum sp.
GAATGAAGGAAAGGGAGGATGTTGCAGATTGCCGTCTACGCCAGGCTCAGCTGGCGTCGGGCTCTGTTGGCGCCGCTGGTCGGCACCGGCCTGGCCCTCGGTCTTGCCGCCTGTCAGCCGGACACGCAGATGAGCGCGGTGTCGGCCGAACAGGGCAAGCCGATCCATCGTTACGACCGCCTGCAGTCGGTTGCCCACAACACCGATAGGGTGGTGGCGGTCGGCGCCTTCGGGGTGGTCCTGACCTCGACCGATGGCGGCCAGCAGTGGCGCCGCAGCGAGCTGCCGGGGGCTCCCGGGCTGATCAAGGTGACGGCCTGCGGCAACGGCAGTTTCGCCGCGCTGGACTTCAACGGCAGCCTGTGGAGCAGCGACGGCAAGGCCGAGGCGTGGACCAGCGCGACGATCCCGGCCAATGACGCGTTGCTCGACCTGACCTGCACGGCCGATGGCCATCTGTGGGTGGTGGGGGCCAGGGGCGCCATCCTGTCGAGCGCCGACGGCGGCAAGAGCTGGGTGCCGAAGTCGCTGGACGAGGACATCCAGCTGTTGAACGTGCAATTCCCCACCCCTTCGTTCGGCGTCATCGCCGGCGAGTTCGGGCGTGTCCTGGTCAGTGTGGACGGCGGCGGCAAATGGGCCGAGGCCGGCTCGCTGGGGCCGGATTTTTATCCGCAGGCCATGTATTTCCAGGACGACAAGACCGGCATCGTGGTCGGCCTGGGCGGCGCCGTGCTGGAGACCGCCGACGGCGGCAAGACCTGGACGCGAGCCAAGGCGCCGACCGAGGCGCCGCTCTATGGCGTGCTCAGCGACCCGGCCGGGGTTCTGGTGGTCGGGGCGGTCGGCACCGCCTTCCACCGCGCCGGCGGCCAATGGCAGCCGGTGAAAGGCCTGCCGATGACCGACCTGCGCGGCCTCAGCATGACCGCCTCGCAGATCCTGGTGGCAGGCGGTGGCAGCATTACCGCCCTGCCTGGTTCGACCCTCTCCGGCGCCAACTGAGGTCATCATGAAAAGTTTCTTCGAGACGCTGCCGGACCGTCTGTTCGCACTTCGGCTGCCAATCCTGGTCCTGGTCGGGCTGGTCACGCTGGGCTTTGCGACCCAGATCCCGGCCTTGCGCATCTACACCGACTTCGAGGGGCTGCTGCCGCAGGAGAACCCCTTCATCAAGGTCCACAACGAGATCCGCGGCCTGTTCGGCGGCGCCAATGTGCTGACGGTGGCGGTCGAGGTCGAGAACGGCACCATCTTCTCCAACGAGAACCTGGCCTTGATCGACCGGGTGACCGGCGGCGTCGACAACCTGCCCGGCGTCAACCACAACCTGGTGTCGTCCTTCACCCACCGGACGACGCGGTTCATCTCGCTGACCGAAGAGGGCAATGTCCGCTCCGAGGTCTACTACAACCCGGCCATCCCGACGATGACGCCCGACCAGCTGGCGGTGATGAAGGCCAAGGTGCTGATCGACCCCCGGGTGTTCGGCATCCTGGTGTCACCCGACCTCAAGGCGGCCCTGATCAAGGCCCAGTTCGTCGACGGCCAGCTCGATTATATGGGCATCTTCAAGGGCCTGCAGGCGATCCGCGGCCATGAGCTGAAGCCGGGGATAAAGATCTATGCGACCGGCCAGCCGGCCCTCACCGGCTGGGTCTATTCCTACCTGCCGCAGAGCCTGCAGGTCTTCGCCGTTACCGCGGCGATCATCCTGCTCATCCTGATCGGCTATTTCCGGCGCTTCTACGGGGTCCTG
Source organism: uncultured Telmatospirillum sp. (assembly GCA_903858635.1). GTDB lineage: Bacteria > Pseudomonadota > Alphaproteobacteria > Rhodospirillales > Magnetospirillaceae > DUZF01. The sequence goes on from CAIOJO010000393.1 coordinate 1,760, forward strand.
CTGCCGCTTCTGGGGATCACCGTGTCGACCATCTGGGGCCTCGGCTATGTGGTGCTCCTGGGCTATCACCTCGACCCCCTGATGCTGGTCATTCCGTTCCTGATCGCCGCCCGGGCGATGAGCCACGGCATCCAGCTGGTGGTGCGCTGGTATCAGGAACTGGCCCGCCTGGGCGACGGCCGGCTGGCCGCCAAGGCGACGCTCAACGAGATGTTCCATCCCGGGGCGCTCGGTATCACCTGCGACGCCATCGGCCTGGCCCTCTTGGTCACCGGGAGCGTGCGGATCAATTTCGAGCTGGGCGTGTTCACCGCCCTGTGGGCGATTTCCGGCATGCTCAACGTGCTGGTGACCATCCCGCTGATCCTGTCCTATCTGCCGACCCCCAAGAGCACGGTGGCGCGCCACGGGCTGCTGCACCGGACCCTCAACGACCTCGGTTTTGCGGTGGCGCACCGGCGCAACGCCATCATGCTGACCGCCGTCGGTGCGATCCTGGTGATGGGCGCCATTTCGGTGTCGGGCAACATCACCATCGGCGAATCCGAACCGGGCTCGCCCTTGTTGTATCGCAACCACGACTACAACCTGTCGTCGACCGCGGTGAACCAGCTGTTCCCCGGCTCCGAGCAGCTGCTGCTGGTGGCCCGCGCCGACAAGCCGGGCGGCTTGAAGGACCCCGAGGCCCTGAAGGCCATCGAGGCGTTCGACAACCATATGCTGCTCGACCCGGAACTGGGCGGGGTCAAGGCGGTGCCGACCCTGGTCCGCCAGGTCAGCAAGCTGATCCACAACGGCGACCAACGCTGGGAACAGATCCCGCCCAACGCGCAGCTGGTGGGTGGCATGCTGTTCGCCTATATGGCCTCGTCGCCGATCCCCGGCATCCTCAACGACTTCATCACGCCCGATTACTCGAAGGCCAACCTCGCCTTCTTCTACAAGGACCACAAGGGGCCGACCGTCGACCGCGCCATCGCCATGGCCGAAGAGGGGGCCAAGACGGTGGCGGCGATGGCCAAGGGCGTGACCATCGAACTGGCCGGCGGCGTCTTGGGCGTCACCGCCGCCGTCAACCATGACGTGTTCATGGACAACCTGCATGTCATTCCGCTGGTGTTCCTGCTGGTTTGCGGACTGGTCGGCTTCACCTACCGGTCGTGGCAGGCGGGCGCCCTGATGTTCGGCGCCATGGCCATCCCGACGGCGTTTTCCTACGCCTATCTGTCGATCAACCATATCGGCCTCAACATCAACACCGTGCCGCTGATCTCGGTCGGATTGGGCATCGGCATCGATTACGCGGTCTACATGATCGACCGCATTCGCGACGAGTTGCACGAGCATGCCGATGTGCGCCACGCCATCGGCCGCGCCATCGCCACCACCGGCATGGCGGTGACCTGCACCTTCACCACGCTGGTCGGCGGCATCATCGCCTGGGTCTTCATCTCCGACCTCAGGTTCCAGGCCGACGCCGCCAAGCTGCTGATCTTCATGATCTTCGTCTGCGCGATCTCGGCCATGATTTTCGTGCCGGCATGGATCGCCACCTTCCGCCCGAGCTTCATCGTCCACGAGGCCGACCCGGACAAGCAGGTGGCAGACATCATTGGGGTACCAACGGAGGAGGAAACAGTATGAAACAATGGTTCAAGACAATGGCTTTGGCCGGCAGCGCCCTGGCGCTGACCGGGCTCGCCCTGCCGGCCTGGGCTGACGACGACAGCCTGCGCATCAAGAACAAGATCGAGGAGGACTTCCAGTACCGCGACCATGTCGGTCTGAGCAAGGCGACCACCCTTGGTCAATCCGACCTCGACAAGGACTTTACCCCCAGCGGCGGCATGTTCGATGCGGTCAAGATCCATGCGATCTTGCGCGCCTCCTATGATGCCACCTTCCAATTGAACAGCGGCCATTTCGGCAATGATGCCGGCGGGGCGATCAGCTTCAACCAGAACGGCATCGGCGCCGCCAACCAATTGCCCGGATCGCGCACCGATGCCGGTCCGGTCGCCTGGGGCCAGGGCCTCAACCTGCGCACCCTGACCGATGGCCTGGGGACCGCCGGACCCGGCGGCCCGGTGGTCACCTTCGCGCCCCCCGGCCAGCACTACGTCAATACCAATTTCAATATGGCGGGCAATCCCAATCAGGGACTGGCCCTGCTGTCGGGCTATTCGGGTGAGGACCGAGGCATCGACATGGGCGTTCCGGTGCGCCCCTGCGACGTCGACCATCGTGGCTGCATCAAGGGCTACATGGACAAGAACGCCCAGGAACTGGCGGCGCCGGAGTTCAACAAGCGCCTCGATTTCCTGCGCGAGTTCTATGTCGACGGGTCGATCCCGGTCGGTAGCAACACCCTGGACCTGCGCCTCGGCCGCCAGCAGTTGGTGTGGGGCCGCACCGATCTGTTCCGCGTCCTCGACGTGGTCAATCCGATCGATTACTCGCGCAACAACATCTATGACGAAAATTCCGACATCCGCATCCCGATGGGCATGCTGCGGGCCGACTACCGGATGGGGGCCCGGGGCCCGTTCGACGACATCAACGTCCAGGGCCTGTGGGAGTTCGAGAACTTCCGGCCGGACGACCTCGGCCAGGCCGGCAGCACCAACAATCCGCTGCAAGCCGCCGACTTCTTCCGCGGCATGAAGAACTGCTGGGACAACGGCTGTACCGTCAACAACTTCGGCGCCGGCGGCAATCTGGCGACCAATTTCGCCCCGGGCGAGATCGGCATCCGCACCGCCAACATCCCGCACGGCCTGTCGCACAGCACCTATGGCGGCAAGGTGGAAGGCGAACTCGGCGGGGTCGGCTTCTCGGTCAATGCGCTCAGCACCTACTCGCAGCTGCCGTCCTTGCGCGGCGGCATCGTGTCGAACGATCCGTTCAACTCGGCGGCTGCCCCCGCCATCTACCCCGGGGTGATCGCCTTCGACATCGCCTTCCCGCGGGTCAATCTCTATGGCGGTTCGCTGGATTTCAATATCGAACCGATCGATACGGCGATCCGCATCGAGACCGCCTATACCCAGGGTGAGGAATTCGCCAATACGGCGCGGTCGCGGCTGTTCTCCGAATCCGACGTCGCCCGTTACGTCATCGGGGCCGATCGCAACACCTTCATCCGGTTCCTCAACCCCAACCGTGCCTTCCTGTTCAGCGCCCAGATGTTCGGCACGCATCTGATGAACTACGAGCTGCACGAATCCCCGACCGGCCGCTACGGAATGCCCGATTGGCAGGACAACTGGGTTGCCACCCTGTTGATCAAGGCCTGGTACGCCCATGACACCATCAGCCCGCAGCTCCTGGCAGCGCACGACTTCATGGCGCGGGCCAACACCATCGAGCCGTCGGTGGACTGGCAGCCGTCCAACCTGTGGCGGATCAAGATCGGTGCCAACATGAAGTTCGGCGCCTACAAGAACGCCTTCGACAACGATGTCGGCGCCACCCCCTTCGCCGGCATGCCGGGGGCCGCTCCGACCATCGCCGGAGGGTCCAGTCCGCCGGTGGCATTATCCGCCGGACAACTCGCCGGCCTGCTCCCGCTCGGCACGTTCCGGACCGGCATTCTTGGCATGGCGCACAACGAAAGCCAGTTGTTCGCCTCCGTCGCCCTGCGCTTCTAGAGACATATGGAGACCATGATGAGGAATAAGCTTCTCGCCGCCGTCGCCGCCGCCGCCCTCTGTCTGGGCACGGCCGGCCTGGCCCAGGCGGCGGATCCCGTCGTCGAAAAATCATTCTACCCGTATAAGGACGGCGTGCCGACCAACCCGGCCATCAAGGTGGGCATGGTGATCAACGCCGCCAACGTCGATCAGGCCAAGGATGCCCTCGACCCGGCCATGTATCAGATGATCAAGGACGGCTGGGTCGAGATCAAGGTCGGCCCGACCACCTCGTTCGATCTCAACAAGTCTTATGTCGACGCCACCGAGAAGAGCTACAAAGCAGTCTCTCTCGGCGACAAGCCGGGCGACATAAAGGGATACGTTGCCGGCCGGCCCTTCCCGCAAGAACCTTCCCTGAGTGATTCCCATGCGGGTGAGAAAATAGCATGGAATTATAAATACGGAATAAACTACGGAGATGGCGGATTCATCGGCCCGTTCTACTGGACCTACCGCAATATGGCGAGCGGTAATATTGAACGTGTGCTGAAGATGAATTTCTCGTTCCTTAACTTCATGCATCGCGTTGCCGTGGCGCCGATGCCCAATATCGCGCCCAATCCCTCGGAGATGTACCGGGGAATTTATGCCAAGGTGCTGGAGCCGCAGGACGTCGCCGACACCCAGCTGCTGATCCACCGCTACGAGGACGACACCAAGCTCGATTCGTCCTGGCTGTACCTCGGCTTCCAGCGTCGCGTGCGCAAGCTGTCGACCGGCCAGATCACCGATTCGTTCCTTGGCTCCGACCTGATGATCGAAGACTTCGAGGGTTATAACGGCAAGAACTCGGACATGAAGTGGACCTTCAAGGGAACCCGCAACATCTTGACGTCGTTCTATAATCACAACCAAATGGAATTGGCCGAAGAGCACGCCGAGCCCGACTACAAGTTCGTCGGCCTCATGGGACGGGGCAACTGCTTTCCGAAAGTCACGTATCAGTTACGAAAAGTCTTTGAGGTCGAGGCGGTACCCGCCGATCCCAATCACCCGATCTCCAAGAGGATCATGTACTTCGATGCGCAGACCATGTATGCGACTCGAGAGAATATTTATGATCGAGCGGGAAAGCTGTGGAAAACGTTTATCATTGGCAAGTCTGACCCTGATTTCCACTTGCCAATCAACAAAGGGACCGGCATCGCGATTGACGATGAGTTCTCTATGATTGACGTCCAAGCGGGTCACTGCACCACGGGGCAGTTCAAGGCGCAAATGGACCCGGCTCTCGCGCCAGCGAGTCGGTTCGCCGTCGACGGACTGCGTAGCGGTAACTGATCGGTCGATTGAGGGGCGGCAACGACGATCATGTCGTTGTCGCCCAATGTCTTCCCATATGAATGGCTTCCGTCGCGGCGGACGGCAAGCCAAGCGCCGCAACCTTGTTTGCTGCCGCATAAAATTATATGCTTAAACTAACGAATCGGCTCTGGCCAAATGCGGAGGAAGCCATGACCACGACGCGCCTCGATTGGATGACCACGGCACGCGAGACAACGATCGCCGCGATCCGCGATGGCCGCATCGAGGATGCGCTCAAGGGGGTGGACGCCATCTGGGCCGAGGGCCGGCCGATCCACGACTTCTACGGCGACATGTGCGCCACATTTTGCGACTTCATCGCCCAAGAACTGGGGGAAGAGGCGGTCGAACGGGCTTGGCGCTTTCTCGGCGAGCGCCTGTGGAAGCCGGTCTTCCTCGAAGCGGCGAAGGCCGGAGCGGAGGCGATGGCCGGGATCTACGCCATGTTCCTGCGTTCGCACGGCTACGAGTTTCGGGTCGAGGAAGACGACGAGAAGTTCACCTTTCACCTCGATTACTGTCCCAGTGGCCAGCGACTGATGATGGAAGGCAAGCTGGAAGGCGATCCTCGGCACCCGCTGAACCACGGGGTCAGCAAGAAGCCCTACGCCTGGACCTTCAACAAGGCGGGGGTGCCCTATTACTGCGGTCACACCGAATTGTGGTTCAACTCGATGCCCAAGGAATGGGGGCTGCCGATGGTGAGCGGCCAATTCGGGCAATTCGACGCCGAGGGAAAGGTCTCCGGTACCCCCTGCATGACCTTCTTCTGGAAGAACAAGACGGCGGGCTAGTCGGTCTTTTCCGGCGGCTTGGGTTGGGCGCAGGCGGCGAACAGGCGGGCCAGCGCCTGGGCGATGGCCAGGCGGCCATTCTGAAGGTCCTGGCAGATGGCCTCGATCGTCGGGTCGGTGCCGGCCAGCACGCTGTCCCGCACCAGCCGCGCCGCCTGGGCCGCCAACATGCGCCTTATTCTCTGCGCCGAATCGGTCTTGCGCGGCGGCTGTTCGCCCAGCTTGGCGTCGATGGCGGCGACCAGTTCGGCAATCCCTTGGCCGGTGGTCGCCGTGGCGGTCAGGATCGGCACGGCTCGGTGCTCGCCGCTTCGTAAATGCTGACTGGCGAACAGTTGCGCCCTGGTCACCGCGGCCTCGGGCGAGTCGCCCTTGTTGACCACCAGGACATCGGCGATCTCGAGGATTCCCGCCTTGATCGCCTGAACATCATCGCCCAGCCCCGGGGCGCAGACGACGACGGTGACGGCGGCCAGCTCGGCGATTTCCACTTCCGATTGGCCGGCGCCGACGGTTTCGATGATGACCACGTCGAAACCCGCCGCGTCCATCAAATCGATTACCAGGGGCGCCGTCGCCGACAGGCCTCCAAGATGACCGCGGGCCGCCAGCGACCGGATGAATACGCCGTCATCCTCGGCATGCGCCAGCATCCGCACCCGGTCACCCAGAATGGCGCCGCCGGTGAGTGGGCTGGACGGATCGACGGCGATCACGGCGACGGTGCGGCCGCTCTGTCGCAAAGCGGAGACATAGCCGCCGATCAGGGTCGATTTGCCGGCGCCGGGCGGCCCGGTGAAGCCGACCACCGCAGCGCGGCCGACCCGGTGGTGAATACCCGCCAGGATGACCGAGGCCTGTTCGGTGCCGTCTTCCACCGCCGAAATGGCCCTTGCCAAGGCCCGGCGATCGCCGTCGAGAAGCTCGGCCAGCAAGGTCATCAGGCGGCGTGATCCTGGCGCTCCAGGACCCGGCCGACCCTTTCGATCAGGTCCGGACCGAGGGTGCCCGGGAAGAACACCTCGGCGACGCCGAGTTTGGCCAGGGCGTCGGCGTCGTCGCGCGGCACGACCCCGCCGCACAACACCGGCAGGTCCAGTTGATGGCGCGATAGGGCCTCCATCAACAGGCGCATCTGGGTCATATGCTGGCCCGACAGAAAACTGATGCCGACGGCATCGACATTCTCCTGCAGGGCCGCCCTGACCACCGCCTCGGCCGAGTTGTGCAAGCCGAGATAGATGACTTCGTAGCCATGGTCGCGCAGCAGTTGGGCAATGATGACGATGCCGGTGTCGTGGCAATCGAGGCCCATCTTGGCGAGAAGGATGCGGTGATGTTTGCCCATCAGAGTGTTCCTCCCCCACCAATCGTCCAGTTCTGGGCGGCACGCATGGCCTTGTGACATTCGCCCATGGTGACGCCGTTCTTGACCGCATGGGTGAGCACCGGGACCATGTTCTCCCCGGCGCGCCATGCCCGCTCGATATGAGCCATCGCTTCGGACCATTTGCCATGATCGCGCTGCTGCCGCCACTGCCGCAGATACTCGCCGCGCGCGGCCCCCCATTCGTCGGCCCGGATCTTGTGGATCGCCACCGGCAGTTCCTCGGACTGAGGGACCTGGAAGATGTTGACCCCGACCAAGGGGCGGCGTCCGCTGTCGATGTCCCGTTGATATTGATAGCGGGCCTGGTTGATCTCCTCTTCGAGCCAGCCCCGCCGGATGGCGGCGAACATGCCGCCGAGGGCGTCGATTTCGGCCAGCTTGGCTCGGATGGCCTGCTCCATCTGGGTGGTCAGGTTCTCGATGAAATAGGATCCAGCCAGCGGATCGACGGTGCGGGTGATGCCGGTCTCGTAGGCGACCACCTGTTGGGTGCGCAGGGCGATGCGGGAACTAGCCTCGGTGGGCAGCCCATGTCCCTCGTCATAGGAACACAGATGGATCGATTGCGCGCCGCCCAGGGCGGCGGCGAGGGCTTCCACGCCGGCCCGGACGATATTGACCTCGGGTTGCTGGGTGGTCAGGGTGTTCCCTGCCGATTGCACGGAAAACCGCATCCGCCAGCATTCGGGATTGGTCGCGCCGAATATGTCCTTCATGGTATGCGCGTAGATGCGCCGCATCGCCCGGAACTTGGCGATCTCCTCGAAGAAATCGATGGAGGCGGACAGGAAGAACGAGGCGCGCCGAGCGAAAATATTGACGTCCAGCCCCCGTTCCTGGGCCATCTGGAAGACGTTGAAGGCGTGACCGAGGGTGAAGGCGCCATCCTGGATGGCATTGACGCCCGTTTCCCGAAGGTTGTAGCCGTTGGTAACCATCCAGTTGAGCCGCGGCATGCGGGTCGAGATGAATTCGATATTATCGGCGCAGAGGCGCAACGTGCCTTCCAGCGGGAAGAACTGGGTGATCGTCTGCAGGGGCCCGCCGCTCATCTGATAGAACGGATCGTTCTGCTGTGTGCCGATGACCTTGTCGAAGGCCACGCCCTTCTTTTCCGCAACCGCCGCCAACATGGCCAAGGTGACCGCAGACACCGGCGGCCGGATCGACAGAGCATAGGAAAGGGCGTCCGGCGAGAATCCGTCGTAGAGCACCTCCATATCCTCAAGCGTGCTGATGGCGACGCCGGTCACCCCGACCTCGCCCTGGGCGATGGGGTCGTCCGAGTCGAAGCCGTATGAGGTGGGCAAGTCGATGGTGATGACGAAGCCGTTGGCGCCGTTGTCCACCAGATATTTTATGCGCTCGTTGCTTTCGCGCGGTGAGCCGAAGCCGACCTGGAAGCGGCGGGTCCAGACGCGCTCGCGGTACATGCCCTGATAGGGGCCGCGGGTGAAGGGAAACTCTCCGGGTTTGCCGAGGTCACGAGCGGGGTCGAAATCCGCAATGTCATCGGGACCGTAGGTTTCCTTGATTTCGATCCCGGCGCCACTGGTGACCGGGAACTTGCCGGCTGGGTGGGGAGATTGGGGCACGGTGTTTCCCTTCCCTGAGCGAACTGCGATACGTCCACAGATAACATGTCTCTGATAAAAATTTTACACATGTGTAAGCGAGTCTGCAACAGCGGTGATCATCTCTTTTCGGGTATGCGCTGCGCCATTGACCGCCAGGAGGTGCGCTTTGGCATTAGATTGTTGCAGTGTGTTTTACGCGGATGTAATTTTTCCAGGGAGCTTCCGCGTGGGGGCTCCGAGTCGGCGCCGGAGGTGGTTCATGTCGCATTTCTGTGGTTGGACCCTCGATGCGATCCCCAGACACAATGCCGCCCGCTTTCCTGACAGGGCCGCGGTGATTTGTCGTGGCAGCAGGCTAAGCTGGCGGGAACTCGACCAACGGGTCGACCGCGTGGCCGGCGCCCTGGCGGCGGTCGGGCTCAAGCCGGGCGACCGGGTGGCGCTCCTGTTGTCCAACTGCAGCGAATTCATCGAGTTATATTTCGGCATATCGCGCGCCGGAATGATCGCCGTGCCGATCAATTATCGTCTGACGCCGCGCGAAACCGCAACCATTCTTGGATCATCGCGGCCTGAACTGCTGGTGGTCGGCCAAGCGTACCAGGCAACCGCCCTGGCGCTCGAAGAACTCATGCCGACCTTGCGGCGGCGTTGGGTGGTGGGCGGCCCCGCCGACAGCTATGCCGAAACGCTCGCCTTGGCGCCACCGCCGATCCCGCCGGCCGGCAATGAAGACGATCCCTTTGCGATCTTCTTTACCAGCGGCACCACCGGCCTGCCCAAGGGGGCCGTGGTCTCGCACCGCAACCTCGAAGCCAACGCCTTTAATCAATGCATCGCCGACGCCAGTCGGCCGAGCGACATCAATCTGGTGGCCTCTCCGCTCTACCACATGGGGGCGGTGTTCATGGCGACCACTTACATGTTGCTGGGCTGTACCCAGGTCATTCTTCCGCAATTCGATCCGCCGGCTTGGTTCCAGGCTGTCGAAGGCGAAGGGGCGACGGTCAGTCTGCTGATCCCCACAATGATCAATTCTCTGCTCAACCACGCCGAATTGGGGGCGCGGGATCTGTCTCGTCTGCGGCTGATTTTCTATGGCGGTGGTCCGATGCCGCCGGCGCTGTTGCGAAGAGCACTGCAACAGCTCGGCTGCGGCTTCACCCAGGGCTATGGCCTGACGGAAACCCTCGAAGCCACCTTCCTGACGGCCAGCGATCATGTCCTCGACGGCAGCGAAACGCAGCTTCGCCGGTTGGCCTCGGCCGGGCGCGAAGCGGCGGGAGCCGAGGTCCGCATTGTCGACCTGGCTGGCCAGGATCTGCCGGCCAACGAGATCGGTGAAATTCTGGTGCGCAGTCATTCCGTCATTTCGGGTTACTGGAACAGCCCGGAGGAGACAGCTGCCGCCATCCGTGATGGATGGTTCTATACCGGCGATCTCGGCTACCTCGATGAGGATCGCTATCTGTTCCTGGTCGATCGTAAGAAAGACATGGTGGTGAGCGGCGGCGTTAACATCTACACCAAGGAGATCGAGGCCGTGCTTTATGCCCATCCGGCGGTCCTCGAGGCTGCAGTGATCGCCCTGCCGGACGAGGAGTGGGGCGAGGTGGTGACGGCCGTGGTGGTGCTGCGGCCGGGCATGACGATGTCGGCGGAACAGGTGATCGGCCACTGCACCGAGCAACTGGCTTCGTTCAAGAAGCCTCGCGTGGTTCATTTCGTTGATGAACTGCCGAAGAACCCAAGCGGCAAGATCCTCAAACGCGACCTGCGCGACCTGTTCCGCGGCAGCTCGCCGGCGGTCTCGTAGGGGGCAACAGCGGCGACAGACGCGATCGTCTGTCGCCGCATGTGACTGACTCTAGGCGCGCGCTCGCGCCGTCGCTGCTTCGTCCAGGGCCAAGGTCTTGGGGTCGACAACAACCCCGTAGTCGGCGGCCCGTTCGGGCGACAAAAGCCCGTTTCTGACATCGGTCATGACCTTCGATACCGGCCGGTCGAACGGATTGCCGAAGCCACCGCCGCCGCTCGAGCAGATCTCGAAGATGTCGCCTTTGTTGAGCGTATAGAACGAGTTGCAGTCCACCGGGTCGACACTGCCGTCGGGATGGGTGAGGCTGAGCCGATAGGGCGGCGAGCCCTTGCCGCCGGCGATGCCGAGCGGCGCCGTCTCCGGCCGCAGGCCACTACCGAAATTGGCGCAGGGAATGCCGTCGGCCAGCACCTTCCAGCGGTAACGCACGCCGAAGCCGCCACGCCACTGTCCGGCTCCGGCGCTGTCCGGCAAATACTCGTAATCGAGCAGCAGATAGGGGCTCACCAACTCGTGCAACTCGGGATCGGGCGAGCGCAAACCGCCCAGGCAGACCACGGTGCCAATGTGGTCCCATCCGTCATAGCCCTGGGTGGCGCCACCGCCGCCCTTGGAAATGAAATGGATATCGGCGAAGAAACGGCCGGTGCGGGGATCGATGCCCATGGTGGCAGGGGCGCACCAGCGAGCCCACAAGGCTTGGGTCTGGCTGGGGATGGCCTGCGCCAGCGTCAGCCAGCAGGTCTCGACGATCGTCTCTGCGGTCGGCACGGTACAGGCGGTGCAGGGGGCGGGCGCCACCGGATTGACGATGCTGCCCACCGGCGCAATCACCGTGACCGGCCGGATGGCGCCGCCGTTGTAGCGGATGTCCGGGTTGATGCAGGCGAACAAGGCCAAATGCGCCGCCCCGACGGTATTGGCGATCGGGCTGTTGAGATAGCCGCGGACCTGATCGTCGCTGCCGGTGAAGTCGAAGGTGAGTTCTTCGCCTTTTACCGTCATCTTGCAGCAGATGGTCGGCATCCGGTTCTTGTCGATACCGTCGTGATCGATCTGCCTTTCGGACTCGTAGACGCCATCGGGAATCCGCGCGATCTCGCGCCGCACCTGGGTCTCGGACGCCTTCAACAATTCCTCGACCGCGGTGTCGAGGGTCTCAAGACCATATTTCTGAAGCAGGCCCTTGACGCCACGCTCGCCGATGGCGGTGGCACCGATCTGACATTTCAGGTCGCCGTCCACCAGGAACGGCACCCGGACGTTCAACAGGATCATGTCGAAGACGTCTTTGCGCAACCGCCCGGCATCGACCAGCTTCAACGGCGGCAGCCGCAGGGACTCGTCCCAGATGTCTCTGGACGCCGGATTGTAACCGACCACGCCGCCACCGCCGACATCGGCATGATGGCCCTTGGCCATCGCCCAGAAGCACAGGCGATTCTCCCAAAAGACCGGGCGGGTGATGGTGATGTCCGGCGGGTGGTTGTTGCCGTGGTAGGGATCGTTGAGGATGAACACGTCACCCTCATGGATATCGTCGCCGAAAGCCTCGGAGATGGCCCGCTGGCCGAACGGGGTCGAACCGCCGATCACCGGAATGTAATGGGTTTGCGCCACCAGATTGCAATGGCGGTCGAACAAGGCGGTGACGAAGTCCCGCGCCTCCGAGAAAATCGGCGATCGCGAGGTGCGCAGCATCGTCTCACCAATTTCCTTGGTAATCGCATCGAGACGATTGCCGATAACGGAGACGACGACGGGATCAATGGGCGCCGCATTCATCGAATTGTCTCCTTGCTCGCCAATTCGAGTGCCGGCTCGTGATGGGGCCGGCCCTTCGCATGAAGGACGTAATTGCCGTAACGATCGCAAACAAGGTCGTAGCCGGCAGTGATGATGATTGTCGTGGTCGGCTGTTCGACGATGGCTGGCCCGGTGATCATGTTGCCGGGCTCCATCTTGAGCCCGTCATAAACGTCGACTTCGAGGAAGCCTTTGCCGAAATAGGCCCGACGGGAGCCTTTGCGGGCATGACGGGCGTCGCTGCCGCCGCCCTTCATTTCCTTGAATCGGGGCTTTTCCGTCGTACCGCGGGCCGTCAGCCGGATGTTGATCAATTCGATCGGCGCTTCCGGCATCGAATAACCGAACAACGAATCATGCCGTTGGTGGAAGGCCTGGATCATCTGCTGCACGGCCTTGGCGTCGACATGACCGCCGTCGAAGGCCTGCACCCCGACTTCGTTGAACTGGCCGAGATAGCGAAGGTCGGCGGCGAAAGCCAGGGTGATCCGCTCGTCGGGGATGCCTTCGGAGCGGAGCGTGGTCATGGCCTCGTGGCTGACCTCCGTGCAAAGGGAACGGGCGCGATCATGGTCGATCTTGCTCACTTCGACCGGGTAGGTCCGCACATAGTCATGCTTGAGGTCCGACAACAGCATGCCGGCGGCGCAGAACACCGAGGATTCGCGCGGCACCAGAATGGTCTCGATGCCCAGTTCCTCGGCGATCGGCGAAGCATGGATCGGGCCGGCGCCGCCGGCCACCACCAGGGCGAACTCGCGCGGGTCGAGACCCCGCTGCACGCTCACCACCCCGATCGCGGCGCCCATCAAGGCATTGGTGATGCGATAGATGCCATCGGCCGCGGCGACCACATCGATGCCCAGGGGGTCGGCCACCTTGGTCTTGATCGCCCGCTCCGCCGCGGCGACGTCCAGGGTCAACTTGCCGCCATGGAAGTAATTGGGATCGAGATAGCCGAGGATGAGATCGGCATCGGTGGTGGTCGGGTTCTCGCCGCCCTTGCCATAACAGGCTGGTCCGGGATCGGCGCCGGCACTTTGCGGGCCCACCCTCAGCAGTCCGCCATCGTCGACCCAGGCGATGGAGCCGCCGCCGGCGCCGACGGTGTGGATGTCGAGCATCGGAACCGCAACCCGATAGCCACCCACCGAACCTTCGCTGCTCACCACCGGAACACCGTTGCGGACCAGCGAGACGTCGAAGCTGGTGCCGCCCAAGTCGCAGGAGATGATGTTGTCGACCCCATGGTTGCGGCCGTAATGAATGCCGGCGATGGGGCCGGCGGCCGGCCCGGACAAGAGGGTGTTCACGGCAAAGCGACTGGTCATCTGCGGCGACATCACGCCGCCGTTGGACTGCATGATCAGCAGCACGCCCTTGAAGCCGGCCTTGTTCAAGGCAGCTTCCAGCGAGCCCAGGTAGCGCGCCAGGGGCGGCCCGGAATAGGCGTTGAGCACGGTGGTGCTGTGCCGTTCGTAAAGGCGGATCTGCGGCAGCACTTCGCATGACAGCGATAAGTAGACGTCGCCCATTTCTTCGCGGACGATCTCGGCGGCGCGGCGCTCATGCGCCGGATTGATGAACGACCACAGGAAGGAAATGGCCACCGCCTCTACGTTTTCCGCCTTGAACTGGCGGGCCGCGGAACGAACGTCCTCCTCGTTGAGCGGCGCGATCACGTTGCCGTCACAATCGATGCGCTCGTGCACGGCGGCAATCAAATGGCGGGGCACCAGCGGGGGCGGCGGTGCCGACTTCGAGTCGTATTGGTGTTCGCGCAAGCCCCGCCGCATATTCAGGATGTCACGGAAGCCCTGGGTCGTGATGAATCCCGTCTTGGCGCCTTTGCCGGTGAGGGTGGCATTGGTGGTGATCGTCGTCCCGTGGACGATGGTCTCGACCTGTCCGAGAAACTGGGCAAAATCGAGATTATAGCTCTCAGCCGCGGATTTCAGCCCCTCGAACACCCCTTCGGTCGGATCCCGCGGGGTCGTGGGTGACTTGAAGATCCGGCTTTCGCCACTCTGGTCGGTCACCAGGAAGTCGGTGAAGGTGCCGCCCACATCGATGCCGATGCGATACATGGAGGGGTTCCTTTTTATTGTCGAATGTTCGCGACCTACATCACCAGGCCGCCGCTCGCCAGCACAACCTGTCCGCTAATGTAGTCAGACTCCGGCAGGCATAACAGATAGACGGCGCCGGCCGCTTCCTCCGGTGTGCCACCCCGTCCGAGCGGGATCATTTTATTCATGAAATCGATCATCTCGGGCTGCACACCCATGCGGATCTCGCGTTCGCCGATCACCGCCGTCTCGGCGCCGGAGCCGATGGCCTGGGTCATCCGGGTGCGGATATAGCCGAAGGCCACGGCGTTGACGTTGACCGCATAACGGCCCCATTCCTTGGCGAGGGTTTGGGTGATGCCGATCACCGCAGCCTTTCCGGCAGAATAGCCGACTTGGCCGGCATTGCCAAAAAGCCCGGCGATCGAGGTGACATTGACCACTTTGCGCTGCACCACTTGGCCGCGGTCCTTCTCCGCCTTCGCGGCGCCCCGGATATGCTCGGCTGCCGCGCGCAACACGCGAAAGGGGGCGGTGGCGTGGATGTCCATCATCGCCTGCCATTGTTCATCGGTGGTCTTCTGAATGACCGAATCCCAGGAATAGCCGGCATTGTTCACGATGATGTCGAGACCGCCGAACCGTTTGATCGCGGTGCCGACGAAGCGATCGGCGAATTCGGTGGCGGTGACGTCGCCTTGGCAGGCCACGGCGGCGCCGCCTGCCTGCTCGATCTGGCGGACGCAGTCCTGAGCGACGTCGCCGTCGATGTCGTTGACCACCACCGAAGCGCCCGCATGCGCCAATTTCAGGGCAATTGCCTGGCCAATGCCGCGGCCCGAACCGCTGACGATGGCCACCTTTCCTTGCAAAGTCTTCATGCGGGACTCTTCCTTCATCTTATCAAAGGCGTCGCGGCCGCAGCACGGTCGCGGTCACAGGGGCTCGATGATGAGCCATCCCGGGAAGCCTAGCCCAGCCGCCAACAGCAGGCAATTTGTTTTTACGTCTGTGTAGAAGGAAGAGGGCGGGCGCCGCAGGTCCGGGCATTCCCATGGCGCCACGGACGGCCTGCACAGGGCGGCCTGCCGGTCTCCATCGCACCGTCAACAGCCGCTCCATGCTTAGGGATGTGGCGTTGCGGCGACTTGGCGGCGGCGGCCTCGGTTGTCTCGCGCGGCAGTCGCTGCCGATCCCGGTCTTTTGTTTACGGTGAAGTAAAATTGCTATAGCTTCCTGGCGAATGAACTGTGCCGCAGCCCTGCGGTCACCTGCCGGAACAAGGAGTCGGCTCAATGATCGGTAAGGCATACGATCGGTTTACCGTGGACGTCGAGAAGGGACGCCTCAGGGCCTTCGCCAAGGCGATTGGCGAGACCAACCCGATCTATCTTGATGAGGAGGCGGCTCGCAAAGCGGGCTATCAGTCGATCCCGGCCCCGCCGACCTTTCCATTCGTCGCCGCCATGGAGGCCAACCAGCCGTTTCTTATTCTGGCGGATATGGGCATCGACAAGACGCGCTCGGTGCACGGCGAGCAGCACTTCACCTACCACAAGCCGATTGTCGCCGGCGACGTGCTGGTTGGACAGCAACGCATCGTCGAAATGTACGACAAGAAGGGGGGCGCCCTGACCTTCATCGTCACCGAGACCCGGCTGGAGAATCAGCTGAGCGAGCATGTCTGCGACATGCGGACGGTGATCGTCGTTCGCAACAGTTAACCTGATAAAGGGAGAGCGACCAATGAAGATCCCAGTTCGCGCTGCTGATGTCACAGTCGGGGATGCTTTGCCGCCAGTCACTCATGGTCCGGTAGACCGCGTGCAGTTGGCCCTTTTTGCGGCCTCGTCCGGTGACCACAATCCGATCCATCTGGACGATGCGGTGGCGCGCGCCAATGGACTGCCGGGGGCAATCGTCCACGGCATGCTGAGCATGGCTTTCCTGGGCCAGGTGCTGACCGGATGGGTGCCGCAGCTGCAAATCAGGAGTTTTGGCACCCGTTTCGCGTCGATGGCCTATCCAGGCGATATGATCACCTGCAAAGGAGTCGTCACCGCCAAGGAGGGGGAGGCCGGCAAGGCTCTGGTGAAGGTCGATCTGCGGGCGGAAAACCAGAAGGGGGAGACCCTGTTGGCGGGAAACGCGGAGATTCTGCTTTCCTAGTTTTCCTGTTGGCCAATTGTTTGCGAGGAGAGAACCATGCCCTTCAACGCCGAGATTCCCTACGGTCTTTATTGGAGTACGCCCTTTGCCAAATGGCAGGGCAGTTTTGCCAATCTGCATTCCATGACCTTTGCCGCGCATGTCGCCAAGGCGGAGCTGGCAAAGCGCAGTATTGATCCGTCGGTCTTCGACTTCGGCGTGTTGGGTATTACCGTGCCTCAGAAAGGGGCCTTCTATGGCTTGCCATGGGTGATGGGGATGATCGGTGCCACCCAGGTGGGCGGGCCGACCCTTGCCCAGGCTTGCGCCACCAGTGTGCGCTGCCTGTTTGCGGCGGCCCAGGAAATCGAAGCCGGAGCGGCCACGACGGCGTTGGTGGTGGCCTGCGATCGCACCTCGAACGGGCCGCATCTTTATTACCCCAATCCAGCTGCCCCAGGGGGAACCGGGACCGCCGAGAACTGGGTTCTGGACAATTTCGGGATCGATCCGCAGGCCGGCCATTCGATGCTGCAGACTGGCGAGAATGCTGCGGGAAAATATCAGGTCAGCACCGCCGAGCAACACGACATCGTCTTGTTGCGGCAATCGCAATACGCGGCCGCAACCGCCGACCAAGCGGCGTTTCTCAAACGTTTCATGACCCTGCCGTTCGATGTGCCAAATCCGTCCTATACCAAGACAGTCGCCCGGCTGGAGGGCGACGAGGGGCTGATCACCTCGACGCCGGACGGGCTGGCGCGGTTAAAGCCCGTGCTGGCGGGAGGCTCGGTCACCTTCGGTGGGCAGACCCACCCGGCCGACGGCAACGCCGCCCTGGTGCTGGCCCGGCCGGAGCAGGCCCGCGATCTGAGCGCCGTGCCGGAAATCAGCATTCGCCTGCGCGGATTCGGGCTGGCCCGGGCGGAACTCGCCTATATGCCGGAAGCGCCGGTGCCGGCGGCCAAGCGGGCGCTTGACGCGGCGGGTCTGGATATTGGCCGGATCGACGCCATCAAGACGCACAATCCCTTTGCCGTGAACGATGCGGTCTTTTCCAGAGCCACCGGGGTGCCGGTGGCAAAATTCAACAATTTTGGCTGCTCGCTGATCTGGGGCCATCCGCAGGGCCCGATGGGCATCCGGGGGATCGTCGAACTGATCGAAGAACTGGTTCTGCGTGGCGGCGGCACCGGGCTGTTCACCGGTTGCGCTGCCGGCGATACGGCAATGGCCGTCGTCATCGAGGTCATCGACCGGCGTTAACCCTGCGTTAACCCCTATTTCTCATACCCACGCCGCTGGCATCGCCAGGGCTGTCAGGCCAGCGGCTTCAAGCGTGGCCGGCCTCGCCGCTTGACCTCCGGCGACGGTTCGGCCTGCGGCTCGCCACTCACGCGCCGCGGGCCGCTTCGCTTGCTGGTTCCCTTGGCGTCGTCCGGTTCCTCGGCACCGCCGCTGCGGGCAACCGAACGCAGGGCGGGCCTGGCGGGCTTGGGAGTTGGAACGGGTTGTGGCGTCTCGCTGCTGCAGACCAGATTCCGGAATATGCCGTTCTCTTCGAAATCTTTCACCAGGCCGCCGGCGATGATGCGCGAATAGATGCGCACGACCTCGCGGATGCTGACCGATTTCGACGGGTTGTACCAGCGCGACAGCCAATTGCACATGCCGAGGATGCCGAAGGCGACGACCTTGGGATCGAGGCCGCCGACGAATTGGCCGGCCAGTTGTCCCTCGTCGATCAGCTTGGTCCATGCTTCGCTGTAACTTCGCCAGATCTTGCGCAATTCGGAAAATTCAGGATGGTGGCCGTCATAGAAATGGTGGTCGCGAGCGAACACACTCATTTCGAGGAAACTCGGGTTGAAGCGATCGAGATGATTCTGCAAGGCCAGCAGTAGCTTTTCCTGGCTAGGGATGCCCAGGGCCAGGATGCTGTTGATCCCGTCCAGCAGGGAAACACTTTGTGGCCGGATCACCGCATTCAGGATCTGTGCCTTGTTCTTGAAGTAGTAATAGATCGCCTCGCGCTTGATGCCCACCGCGTCGGCGATCTCTTCCATGCTGGTTTGGGTGTACCCCTTCCGCTCGAAAATCTCGATCGCGCGCCGTAAAATCTCGCGTTCCCGGCTCATAATCTTGCTTCCACTCTAATACCATCCGCTTCCTACATGATGCAGCCAAGCGCATCAAGTGCCTCACTGTCGGTTCCGCCGCACCAGCCCCAATGTGCTGGATTCTTGGTTGAATTCTTGCCCGGCATGCTCCCCCTTTTCCGTTGACGGCAGACCCCCAGCTCGGCATCCTAGCATTTTACACCACCGTAAACTAGAGAGCCAATGAGCGAGTATGCACCTCCCCTCGACAACATCAATTTCCTGCTGAAGCATCTGGTGCCGGTGCAGGCATTGGCGCGCCTGCCACGTTATAGCCATGTCGACGCCGAGCTCAGCGACGCGGTCGTCGCCGAAGCGGCGCGATTTACCAGCGAAGTGCTGGGCCCGCTCAACGGGATAGGCGATCGGGTCGGCAGCCATCTGGTGGGGGGGCGGGTGATCACTCCGCCCGGTTTCCGGGAGGCCTATCGCCAATACGCCGAAGGCGGCTGGGTCGGCGTCGACCTGCCGCTCGAGCACGGCGGACAGGCCTTGCCGCGGGTGCTGCAGATCGCCGTGGCGGAAATGGTCAACGGGGCCTGCGTGTCGTTCGGGATGTTGCCGTTGATGGAACGGGCCGCCACCAAGGTGTTGATCGCGCACGCCGATCCGGCGCTACGCGACTGCTTCGTGCCGCATCTGGCGGCGGGTCGGTGGGGCGCGACAATTTCCATGTCGGAAGCGGGGGCGGGGTCGGACGTGGGGCGCGCCCGCACGCGGGCCGAACGGCAATCTGACGGGACTTACAGGCTGACCGGAACCAAGATTTTCATCACTTATGGTGACCAGGACTTTACCGATCAGATCGTCCACCTGGTGCTGGCCCGGGTGCGGGGGGCGCCGTCCGGTGTGAAGGGGCTCAGCCTGTTCGCGGTGCCGGCCCGGCTGGTGATCGATGCCGAGGGGGGGCTAGGCGACCCCAACCGGGTGGTCGTCTCGCGCGTCGAAGAGAAGATGGGGCTGAAAGCGTCACCGACCTGTGTGGTCGATTTTGACGGGGCCGCCGGTCACCTGATTGGTCAGGAAGGAGATGGCCTGCGCAATATCTTCACCATGGTCAATGCCATGCGAATCGAGGTGGCGGTGCAGGGCGTCGCGGTCGCCGGCGCCGCCACCCGCAAGGCTGTCGGCTATGCCTTGTCGCGTCCTCAGGGCGGGCCGCCGGAGGGCGACGCGGTCATGATCGTCGAGCATCCCGACGTGCGGCGCATGCTGATGACCATGGTGGCACGGACCGACGCCATGCGGGCCCTGGTTTATGAAGCAGCCTACCAGCTCGATCTGAGTGAGGGAGCGGCAACCCCGGCCGAGCGCCAGGCGGCGCAGGCGCTGGCGGAATGGTTGCTGCCGGTGTGCAAGGCCTGCGGCAGCGAAGCCGGCTTTGAAGTGGCAAATCTGGCCGTGCAGGTGCACGGCGGCCACGGCTATGTGAAGGATGCCGGGGTCGAGCAATATGTGCGCGACAGCCGCGTGATGTCGATCTACGAGGGAGCCAATGGCATTCAAGCCTTGGACTTGGTGACACGGCGCCTGGTGCGCCAGCAGGGGCAAAGCTACCGCTTGTTCGTCGATCGCATCCGGACCGACCTGGCGGTGGGGGCGGATGATCGGCTGGGGGCCATTCGTACATCGGTTCAGCGCGAACTCGAGCGGTTGGAATCCTGCACGGCGTGGATCTGTCAATGCGTGGCGGATCGACCTCGCGATGCGGCGGCTGGGGCAACCGCCTACCTGGCGCTGGTCGGACTCGTCGCCGGCGGTTGGATGTGGTTGCGCATGGCCGCGGTCGATGGCGCAGGCCAGGCAACGCGCCAGGCTCTGGCCCGCTTTTATGCCGACCATCTGATGGCTGCCGGAAGCAGCCTGGCCGAACAAGTGCGTTCCGGCGCCGCCATCGTCGATGCGCTGACGGTCGAGGATTGGGCCCGCCTGGCGTGAGGCGGGCCCGCCGAATTTGAGCGAGGACGACGATGAATCGTGATGGTCTGCCGCATGTATTTCCGACGGTCGTGCATATGCTGGACGACGCCGCTGCCAAAGCGCCGGATCGCACGGCCCTGGTGTGCGAGGGCGAGCGGCTCAGTTATGCCGAATATCTGCGCTGTGTCGCTGGATTCGCCCATGAACTGGTGGACGCAGGTGCGGCGGGCGAACGGGTCGCCATCGTGTTGGGCAATTCGCTCGACATCGCCATCGCCAACTTTGCCGTTCACGCCGCCGGCGCTCAATTGGTCCCGCTCAACCCGATTTACACTGCGCACGAACTGGATGTCCTGCTGGCCGACGCCGCTCCGCGGGTCGTCATTTACGATAGTGGAAGTCGCGACGTCGTCTGCGGACTGATCGGCCGGTTGGGGATCGGCCAGGGGATCATGATCGGCGGCGATGGCGGGCGGCGGCTGACGGCGTGGCGGGCCGACAAGGGGATCTCTCTGCCTCAGCCCCTGCCGGCCGCGGACGATCTGGCAACGTTGCAGTATACAGGGGGCACCACCGGCCGCTCCAAGGGGGCGAATCTGCTGCATGGGCGGGTGGCGCTCAATGTGTCGCAACGCGAGGCGCTGCTGCCGACCGATAAGGATGGCGAGCGGATCGTATGCGTTGCGCCGCTGTTTCACGTCTATGGCGTCGCCATGTGTCTCCACTTGGCGGTCTATTGCCGGGCCACCCTGTTCATCCAGCGCGGATTTAAACCGGAGGCGGTGCTGGCCGCGGTGCAGGGGGAACAGGCCACCATCATCGTCGGCGCCCCCCCGGTCTATATCGGCCTGATGGCCCATGAACAGTTCCCCAAGACCGACCTCAGCTCTCTGCGGGTGTGTTTCTCGGGCGCTTCGGCCTTACCCGAGGAAGTCCTGCGCAAATGGGAAAAGAGTGCGGGTTGTCCCATTCTCGAGGGCTTCGGCCAATCCGAGTCCGGACCGGTGCTGGCCTTCAATCCGATGCATGGGGTAAGCAAGCCGCGGTCGGTGGGGATTGCCACGCCCCTTACCGATATCGAGATCGTCGATCTTGCTGACTCCGAACGCGTCCTGGGACCGGGCGAGATCGGTGAAATCCGGGTGCGCGGTCCGCAACTCATGGTCGGCTATCGCAACATGCCGGGGGAAACCGCCGCGGTTCTGCGCAATGGCTGGCTGTACACCGGGGACATCGGGGAGATCGACAGCGACGGCTATTTGTTCATCCGCGACCGCAAGAAGGACATGGTCAACGTCGGCGGTTACAACGTCTATCCGCGCGAAGTGGAAGAGGTGCTCTACCAGCATCCTGGCGTGCTCGAAGCGGCGGTGGTTGGTGCCGCCGATTCGTTCCGTGGCGAGGTCGTCAAAGCGTTCGTGGTGGTCCGTCCGGACCAGCCGACTTCGCCGGAATCATTGCTGCAATACTGCAGCGAGAGGTTGGCCAAGTACAAGCTCCCGGTCTCGATTGTGGTGGTCGCCAGCCTGCCGAAGACGACAGTCGGCAAGATCGACAAAAAGCGGCTCCGGTCCGACCAATAGGGCGGCAAGGCGGCGGTCGCCGCGGTGACCGGAGAGATCGCGCCATGCCGACGCGCTCCCCCCACCAAATTACCGCCGCAGGCCACGATTCAAACCAGGAATTTGCTTGCAGTTTATTTAGAACGTTCATAAGATTTTACAGCACCGTAAAATCGCCTCCGGATGCGCCGGATAATATGTCACGTGGCGATGCGATGCCGACGCCTGTGCGGCCGACAACAAGACAGAAGGGAATGAACATGACCCATGCGCAGACTCAGTTGCTTGTCAGGAATGCAGAAGGAACGGCCGACACGCCGCACCCGTTTTTTCCGAAGCTGTTCGAGCCCGGGCGCATCGGCCGTCTGCATCTTAAGAATCGCATCGTCAAGGCGCCGATGTCCACGGCGCTCAGCAATGTCGACGGGAGTGTCAGCGAGCGGCTGATCCGCTATTACAAGCGGCAGGCGGAAGGCGGGCTCGCCCTGCTGGTCGCCGAATATGCCTATGTCGACGACATCGCCAGCAAGTCCGCGCATTGCCAGATCGGCATCAGCCACAATGAACATATTCCCGGTCTGACCTGGCTGGCCGAGACCATCCGCGAGGCCGGCGCCGTGCCGGCCATCCAACTCGAACATTGCGGGCGTCAAAAATTTCTTGGCACGCCGCCGATCAAGGCCGCTTCGCCGGTGCCTTGGGGGGCCCTGAAGTCGCGGGTCGGCGATTACGCGGTTCCCGAAGAATTGACCATCCCGGAGATCGAACAGATCGTCGAAGCCTTCGGCAACGCCTGTGTGCGGGCCCAGTGGGCGGGCTTCGAGCTGATCGAGATTCACGGCGCGCATGGTTACCTGATCACCAATTTCCTGTCGCCGCATACCAATAAGCGCAATGACATCTACGGTGGTTCGTTGGAGAACCGCATGCGTATCGCAGTGCAGATCGTCGACAATGCCCGCAAGAAGCTGGGGCCCGACTTCCCCCTGACCATTCGCCTGAGCGGCAGCGACTACGAGCCCGACGGCTTTGGCGTCGACGAAACTTGTGTGGTGGCCAAGGTCCTCGAGGAACATGGCGTCGACGCCATCCATGTGTCGGGTGGCGACCATCATCAGATGATCCATCAGGTTACGCCGATGACGATCCCACGCGGCAACAATGTGTGGGCGGCGGAAGCGATCAAGAAGGCGGTGACTGTTCCGGTGATCGCCTCGGGCTCGCTGACCACCCCGGATTTTGCCGAGGCGGTGCTGGCCGCCGGCCACGGTGACTTTGTCGGGCTAGGGCGCCCCCTGTGGGCCGACACGCAATGGGCCAACAAGGCCTATGCCGGACAGGCTGCCGACATTCGCCCCTGCATCCGCTGCAACGACGGTTGCCTGGACCGCACGTTCTTCCGCTTCCAGGCCATCAAATGCACGGTCAACCCGACCCTTGGCCGCGAGGGTGAGATCGAACTCACGCCGGCGGCGCGACGGAAGAAGGTGGCGGTGGTTGGCGGCGGTCCGGCCGGCCTCGAAGCCGCCCGGATCTGCGCAATCCGCGGTCACGATGTCACCTTGTTCGAAGGCGGTCGCCTTGGCGGCATGCTGAACGAAGGCTCGGTGCCGGACTTCAAGCTGGACCTGGGGCTGCTGCGCGACAACATGGTCTATCAGATGGGTCCGGCCGGCGTGCATGTGGTCAATGAATTCGCCACGGTCCACAGCCTGACCGCGGCTGGTTTCGAGACGATCATCGTGGCAACTGGGGCCAAGCCGAAGAAACCCGACATTCCCGGCATCGATCAAGATTTTGTCTATGACTCGGTCGACGTGCTGAATGAAAAGGTGGTGCCCAAGGGCAATTGCGTGGTTCTGGGCGGCGGTCTGGTTGGCGTGGAGACGGTTCTTTTCCTCGCCGAAAAGGGCTGCTCAAGCACCCTCGTGCATAAGTACGATGAAATCCTCAACCATTGTGCCATCACCGATAAGATTTCTTATCGCATGCTGATGGAGCGGGCCGGGGTGCCGATCCTGTTTTCCCATCGCACGACCGGGATCGGCGACCATAGTGTCACCGTGGTCGACAAGTCCGGAGCGACGAAGGCCCTGCCGGCCGACTTTGTCCTTTGCGCCATCGGATACGCGGCCGATCCGGATTTGGCCAAGCAGTTGCGCGGCAAGGCCCCGGAAGTCTACGCGATTGGTGACTGCATCAAGCCCGCTCTTGTTTATGAGGCGATCCACGACGCCTACCTTCTGGCGCGGCGGGTCTAAAGATGCGGGGGCGGCCTGGGCGATGTCCTATACCCTATTCCGGCAAGATGACCGGTTGGGTGTCGCGGCCAAATGACCTGGGTCGCCGTGGCCGCTTACTGTTCGTACGGCGACTTGGCCAAACTGTCGTGCATCCTCGCCAGCAAATCGTTGAGCAGCAGGATCTCTTTGGCCGTGAGATCGGAGGCGGCCTGCTGATAGACGCGGCTGGCCACCGATCTCACTTTCGTATGCATCTCCAGTCCCTTTGCCGTCAGCGACACTTCGGTTACGCGGTTGTCGCTGGCCCGACGGATGAGTTCGACCAGACCGTCGCGCTGCATCCGCTGCAGCACCCGGGTGAGCGTCGACAGCTTCAGTAGGGCCCAGTCGGCAATGCAGCTGACGCTCGACGTGCCCTGGTCGCCGAGGACCATCAATACCCGCCAGCGGGGTTGATCTAAAGACAGAGGTTTGAGAACGGAATTCATGACCGAAGCGTGCCGGCCCGACAAGCGATTTAGGCGATAGAATGGATAATCGTATAAACGGAAGGTCTCGGAGCCAGGATCACTCGACTCCAAGTACATTTGTTCATTCCGCGCAGTTTTCGACTTGGTTCTGGTCACAGGTCTGCTCCGATTGCTGTTCTTCCAGAATAGAAAAGCGTGGGCATCGCGCCAGGGCGCGCGGGGCGGTTATAGACATTCGGCCCCCCAGGGTCAAGTCAACCCTGGTCGTGGCGCACCCCCGCCACGGGGTGACGGCAAAGAGGCCCCGCCGCGCATTGGACCGAGCCGATCAGGTCAGCGTCAGGTTGAAGAACTTGCTCGGAGTTGCGTCAAGGTGCTTGCTTAGTCACGTGAAGATGGTAGCATTTTCTGGTCAGATTTTGGCGCCGTTTCGGGCCGTATGCATATCTGAGGTTGCGATAGGAAAGTCACAATTCAATAGTTTATGCTTAAAATAGCGATGAAGGGGCACGGCGACGTGGTGGAGGGTATGGGGGTGATCGCCTTTCGACGAAATCCGGACAACCGTCTGATGAGATGCCGCGCCCATGAACGAGGCTAGCATGCTAAGGCGGGGCAATTCGCACGAACCTCTGGGGTCCACGGCCGAGCCACAAGCCGATCGGCAGCCGTCGTCGGCAAGACCCCATCGGTCCCGGGTCAACACGATCATCGATCTCGCGGTGTCGATGTCCTTCATCCTTGGGTTGTTGTGGCTGTCCTTTTTCTATCAACTGAAGGTCAATGTACCGCCGGTCGAAGCCTCTCCCTTTGATCGTCGCAGCATGTATTTTTCGGTGGTCCAGCCCGAACCGGGCGTCCTGTGGGCGGTCGGCAGTGCCGGCCGCATCATCCGATCCGAGGATGCCGGAAAGAACTGGAAGATCCAGGCCACCAAGACCAACGAGGTCCTGGAGGCCATCGTCTCCTGGAATGGCAATGATGCGGTTGCCGCCGGCGATAACGGCACCATCCTTCGCACCGCCGATGGTGGCGCCCATTGGGGCAAGATCGACGTCGAAATGCGGCCCGAGGCCAAGTTGATCCTGGCGGGCGTGGTGTTGCCGCAGACCGGTCGCGCCCTTTTGGTGGGGGAGTTCGGCACCATCTTGGCCAGCGATGACCGGGGGCTGACCTGGCGCCACACTTATCCGCAGGAAGATGTCGCCTGGCACACCGTTTCCGTAGGGCCGGACGGGCGGATTTGGGTGGTCGGCGAGTTCGGCCGCGTCGTCGTTTCCGATGATGGCGGGAACAGCTGGACCAAGCTCACCTCGCCGGCCGAGGCAACCCTGACCTCGATCGCCTTTACCCAAAGCGGCGAAGCCGTGGTCGCCGGCTTGTCGGGGGCTGCGTTTCGCAGTGCCGACAAGGGGATGACCTGGCAGGCCATTCATCTTCCCGGCAGCGAACATGTATTCGCCCTTGCCGCAGTGGATGATGCGGTGATGGCGTTTGGAGGCGAGGGTGGGGTTTATCGCCTGGCGCCGTCGGCCGGCGCCTGGACCCGTGAGACGGTGCGACCGGCAATCCAGGGATTCGTCGTGTCGGTGATCGCGGAGAAGACGGGCCTCATCTTGGCTGGAAGCGCCGTCGGTGAATTGGATAACGGGACTTGGAGAGCGTTCAGATGAGCGGCGGCGCATTCGGCGGCCCGGCCCCGGTAGGGCTCGTTGGGCGTTTCACCCAAGCGATCTTGGTGGTTCGGGTTCCTTTGCTCGCCATGTTCGCCGTCGTCATGGCCGTCATGGGTTATTTCGCGGTTCAAATCGATATCCGCACCTATTTCGATGATCTGGTGCCGCGCAACCATCCCTATGTCAAGACCAACGACGAATTCCGGGAAAGCTTCGGTGGCGCCAATCTCGTCAGCATTATGATCGAGACCGAGCAGGGCGATATCTTTCAGCCCAAGGTGCTTCAACTCATCCACGACCTGCAGAGTGGACTGCAGCTTATTTCCGGGGTCAATCAGTTCCAGGTCATCTCCCTGGCGTCCAAGAAGCTGAAGACTGTCAAGGCGACGGCGGACGGTTTCGCGGCAGAGACCCTGATGTGGCCGAACGCCCCCACGACGGCTGCCGCAATCGACGATTTGAAGGCGCAGGTCGTGGGCAACCCCTATGTTTATGGCGTCTATGTGTCGCGGGACTTGAAGGCGACACTGGTTACGGTCGATTTCATCGATCGCCTGGTCGACTACAACAAGATCCTTCCTGAAATAAAGGCCCTGATCGCCAAGAATAACATCGAAGGGGTGCGGTTTCGCTTGGTCGGGCAGCCCGTTCTGGTGGGGCGTGTGATCGAGCGGTTGCCTGAAACGGTGACCATCTGCATCACCATCCTGATCGCCCTGACCCTTTTCCTTAACATGTCTTTGGGCACATGGCATGGCACCACATTTCCGCTTGTGGCGGCCGCCTTCTCTGCGGCTTGGGCATTCGGCACGGCTCGCCTTCTTGGCATCAACCTGGATCCGCTGGGCATCGTTCTGATCTTTCTGATCGCGGCACGCACCATTTCGCACACCGTGCAGATGTGCATGCGCTACGAGGAGGAATACGTCGCCCTGGCCGACCGCTATCCCGGCGGGACAATCCGGCTGAACCTGGTCGCCTCGCGGATGGCGGTGGAAAGTCTTTTTCGGCCCGGCATGCTTGGCCTGGTCATCGATATCGGAGCGATGGCCATCGTCGCCATCACGCCGATCCCGCTGCTCATTAAGGCCGCCGTCATCGGCGTGGTATGGCTGGGCGGCACCGTGCTGTGCACCGTGGTGGTGATCCCGCTGATGCTGTCGCTGGTGCGGCCGAATGAACAGTTGGTGCGCCGTCGTCCGCCCCTGGCGCAAGTCTTTCTGTGGCTGACCAACCACATTGCACAGTTCGTCAGTCATCGCGGTCGCTGTGTCGGGGTGGTATCCGGGGCCGTTCTTCTGGCCTTGGTGACGGCCTATCTGTCGACCGGACTGACCATCGGCGACGCCAATGCCGGTTCGCCGATCTTGTGGCCGAATTCGAACTACAACCAGGACGACGCGGCCATCAACAGTAAGTTTCCGGGAACCGATAGAATGTTCCTGGTCATTAAGGGGCAGGAAAACGATACGCTGAAACGTCCCGACGTGCTGAAATGGGTCAGCGCCTTCCAGGAGAACATCGAGGCGCAGCCGGAGATTGGCGGGACTTTGTCGATGGCGGACATCATTCGCCCGGTCAACATGATCCTGCACGAGGGCAATCCGCGCTACTTCACCCTGGGCGCATCATCCTCGGCCAATGCTGAACTCCTTTTCCTGGCGATGGCCGGATCGGATCCGGGTGACGTCGACCGCTTCGTCGACTACCGGTTCAAGAACGGTTCGGTGCAAATGCAGTTCCGCGACCACAAGGGCAGCACCATCCGGACCGCCTTGCAGGCGATCAACAACTTCCAGGCGGCCAACAAGATTGATGGTGCGCAGCTTCAGTTGGCCGGCGGGTATATCGGCCTTGTGGCGGCGGTCAACGAGGTCATTCTCGCCGACCAGGTGCGGTCAATTGCTTTTGCGTTGCTGATACTCTACGGTTTCTGCGTGTTGTTCTATCGGAGCACCCAGGCCGGTCTTTTCTTCCTGCCTGTTGTCCTTATTTCAAACACCGTAACGTTTACGTTCATGGCCCTGTACGGCATCGGCTTGAATATTTCCAACCTGCCCGTCGCCGCCTTGGGGATTGGCCTGGGTGTCGATTATGCCTTCTACGTCGCCGACCGCATCAAGGAAGAATACGAACTCTGCGGCGATGAATTGACGGCGATCCGCCTCGGTATCAACTCGGCCGGGCTCGGCGTGGCCATTACCGCGATTTGCGTGACGGTGTCGCTGCTTGGCTGGTTTGTCTTTTCTTCCGTCCGCTTTCAAGCGGAGATGGGGCTTCTCATTGCATTGTGGATGTTCACGTCGGCCGTTTCGGCATTGTTTATCATTCCTGCGATGATTCACCTTTTCCGGCCGAGCTTCATCTTTGGGCGCCAAGAGTTATCGGGGGTTGTTATCCAACACAATCCTGCGTAATTATCGTACTTTATCGATGGATACGTTTTCTTGCTAAACAATACGGGGAAATTGGGAAAGGGGCCAATGTCATGAAAGAAATGCGGTACTGTTTGACAAGCGCACTGCTGCTTGTCGGTGGATTCTGGAGTGCAGGTGCTTCTGCCACAGAGAATCTCGGTTTTATGACGCTGAGCGGCTACCTGCGCGAGGATCTCAGCATGAACCTCGACAAGGTGCCCGAAGCTTCGAAAAGCTACAATTTCGACCCGTCCATGAACCGGCAGACGATGTTCCTCGAAGCCTTCGCACCGGTCGGAGATACCCGGTGGACCGGCCGCTTCCGTTACGACCACGAATTCCTGACTCCTTACGAGCATCAGTTGGAAGACCAGGCGAGTAGTATCGTCGGGCAGCATGTCGACTTCCTCAAGCAATATGAACCGCAGTCTGTCGGCGACGTGGTCCGTGAACTGTTCGTCGATTACGATTTTGGCCGCATCTCGACACGTATGGGCCGTCAGCAGGTGGTGTGGGGCGAAACCGACTTCTTCCATGCCACCGACGTCATTCACGGTTATGATTTCCGTTGGCGTTCCTTCCTCGAACCGGCCAATGAGGATGTGCGCAAGCCGCTCACCATGGTCAACGTGACTGCCGATCTCCGTGAACTGAACGGCAAATTGCAGTTGCTGGTGCGTCCCCCGGGGATCGACCGCGACAGCCAGATCGGTAATTCCGATCCGACCTTCGGCGGCCGCTGGTCGAACTATTTCGCCAAAGGCGTGCCGCTGGGGGCCGTCAACGACCCGTCGCTGGCCAACTACAATTATCATTGGAAATACGGCAATGTAGACGACGCGGACTATGGTGCCCGCTGGGCAGGTTCGGCCGGCCCCGGTGACGCGATCAATTATTCGCTGAGCTATTATCACGGGCAGTCGGGCTTCATGCAGGATCCGATCCTGATTTATGTCCCGACGGCAAAAACCCCGTTGCCATTGCAATTCGTCTTCCCGACCACCGACACCTACGGGGCCAGCGCAACCGGCTATATCGGTCCGATCGACTCGGTCTATCGGGCCGAGGTCGCCTACACTCCACACCGCCGCCTGGCGACCGACCCAGGCCTGCTGGTCGAACGGAACGGGTACAATTTCGTGACCGGCTTGGACCACACGCTGCGTCTCCAGGATTACATCGGCACCAGTTCACCGAGCCTGTTCACCGTGCAGGCGTTCGACTGGTATTTGCCGGGCACCAAGGCCAGCCAGCAGATCGTTCGCTTCGACGGCGCCGGCTTTTGGGCCCAGCACAATGTCTACGCGTCGGTCATCCTTCAGTTGCCGTATTTCCACGATAATCTGACCGTTACCCTGGTCGGCCTGCAGGACCTGACCTGGGGCGGCAGCATGTTCATTCCGTCGGCCGAATACGCGATGGGTGAACATTGGCGGATCAAGGCGGAACTTGATCTGCCCATGGGCGGCAAGACGGGCAACGACGCCATCGGTCAGAACGCCAGCACCTTCGGCGCCTTTGACCACAACGCCCAGCTTCTGCTGCGGACGACTTTCCTCTTCTAACGGGCGGATGACGGACCAAGGAGATCAACAATGAGCAGTAAATCGAACAGCCTCCTGCTGGGCAGCGTCGTCGCAGCCATCGCCTGCATCGGCTCTGCCACCCTGGCGGCCGAGGTGCCGGCCGGCACGGTGATCAGCGCGGAGAACTACCAGCAGATCAAGGACCAGACCTGGCAGGGCACGCGGATCGGCGATCTGATCACGCCTGCCTTCGAGATGTGGATCACGAAGTACGGCCTGAAGATGCCGCTGGGGCGGACCACGGACGTCAAGCTGGACCCGCTCTATCTGAAGGCGACGGCCGACAATATGGGCAAGGCCAAGCTCGACGCCCAGCATCACATTACCGGCTATGTCGCGGGCATTCCCTTCCCCAATCTCGATCTCAACGATCCCGATTGCGGATGGAAGGCCGCCTGGAACGAGTACCTGGCCGATCCGATGATCGGCGACAGCTGGTTCGCCGACGCCCAGGTGGCCATCATTGATGGCCATAGCGGCATCATCGATCGCTTCGGGGCGGCCAGCGCCAAGATGGTCACCGAGGGCCGTACCATCGGCGCAGCCAAGATCGACGAGCCCAACGAACATGCAAAATACCTGCTGGTGCTGACCTCGCCTTACGACATCGCCGGCCTGGGTGTGTTCAATGTCCAGTACAACGACGGCAAGCCGGATGACGCCTGGGTCTATATCCGCAACCTGCGTCGCGTGCGGCGCACCTCGGGGGCGGGCAGCTGGATGGATCCGCAGCCGAAGATGGATCTGCTGAACGACGATAACCAGGGCTTGCTCGGCTATCCGCTGTGGTTCAAGAATTTCAAGTGCACCGGCAAGCGGAAGGTTTTGGCGGTGCTGAACGGCGCCGATGCCAACAAGCCGCATAAGCTCGAGGATCTGATCGACACCGCGCATGCGCCTTACTGGAACCCCATCAACACGGTGTGGGAGCCGCGCGATGTGATCGTCGTCGAGGCAACGCCGCCGGACGAACATCCCTATGGCAAGAAAGTGCTCTACCAGGACGTCAAATTTCCGAAGTTCTATCATAGCGAAATCTATGACCATAAAGGCGAGTTCTGGCGGTTGTGGCGCCAGAGCTATAGCATGGCCATCAACGGCAATGGCGCGCCCGGAATTGCCCTGGTAGATACCCAGGCCATCGACTTCCAGCGCGAGCGTGCTACCAATATCGATATGACCCTGACCAAGACCAACTTGCTTGGTCCGGAGTGGTTTACCGAAGGCACGCTTGAAAAGGCGGCGAGCGGCGCCTTGTTCACCGAGCTCAACAAGTACCGCGAGCATTAGGCCAGTGCGGGGGCGGTTGCACCGCCCCCGCACCCCATTGAGAGGGTGGATCGCCTGCATCAGACGCGGTGCAGTCACCCCCCCCTTCACCGTGCATGCTCTGGCCCATCGCGGGTAGGGCTCGGCCGGCCCAGTGCGGGTCATCGCTGCCGATATGGCGGCCCCTGCCGAACAGACCCGATAGCGTCAATAGTGCCAGTCTGTTGGGGGTGCTTGTCGGCGCCAAGGCCTTGCCAATATCGCAGGATCCCTTCGAACAGGCTATTCGCCCCAGGGCGGCATCAGGGCTCCGAACTCAGGTTAACGAGGTTTACGGCTTGCGCTGGGCGTGATTCTCTGAATCGCCCAGATTCGGAGAACCCTGATGCCCCTGACGGCGATGTTTCTTGGCGAGAAATCGCGCCTGCGTGCCCTGCTCGACC
>CAIOJO010000394.1 GCA_903858635.1 uncultured Telmatospirillum sp.
AAGATGGTGCTGGTGGCCCGCGAGACCCCGTTGAGCGTGCTGCACCTCGAGAACCTGCTCAAGCTGGCCCAGATCGGCGTCACCATCCTGCCGCCGATGCCGGCCTTCTACAATCATCCCAAGTCCATCGACGACATCGTCGACCATATCGTGGCCCGCGTGCTCGATCAGTTCCAGATTCCGGCCAGCTTCGCCAAGCGCTGGGAAGGCAAGATGGAGACCGCGGCCACCCTGCACCATTCCGAATAGTTCTCACCCCTCACCGCGCGAGACCCAACATGAACGCACTGAACAAGACCAAGGACGTGACCAGCCTGCGGAGCGCGCTGGACTGGCTGCGGACCCAGGGCGACCTGATCGAGACCACCAAGGAGGTCGATCCCGACCTGGAGATCACCGCCATCCAGAAGGCGCTGGACGGCGGCCCGCCGATTCTGTTCGAGAACGTCAAGGGCTATCCGCACGCGCGCGCCGTCACCAACCTGTTCGGCGACATCAAGGTGGTGGACAAGCTGTTCGGCTTCGCCGACCCGGTCGACCGCACCAAGAAGATCGCCCACGCGCTGACCCACCCCATGAAGCCGCGCGAGATTCCCCAGTCCGAGGCGCCCTGCCAGGAGCTGGTGCTGACCGAGGATCTCGACGTCAACAAGTGGCTGACCGCCATCCGCCACACCCCGCTGGAAAGCGAGATGACCATCGGCTCGGGCATTTCCTGCGTGATCGGCGACTATTTCGACGGCGGCAGCCACATCGGCTACAACCGCACCAGCTTCCGCTGGGGCAATGTCGGCACCTTCCAGATCTCGCCCGGCTCGCACATGTGGCAGGTGGCGACCGCCCATTACAAGGACGACAAGCCGATCCCGCTGACCCTGTGCTTCGGCGTGCCGCCGGCATGCACCCTGGTGGCCGGCTCGGGCTTCGACTACGTGATCCTGCCCAAGGGCTGCGACGAGATCGGGGTGGCCGGGGCCATCCAGGGCTCGCCGGTCAACATCGTCAAGTGCCGGACCGTCGACGCCTACGCCATCGCCGAGTCCGAGTACGTGCTGGAAGGCTACCTGCATCCCCGCGACAAGCGCTGGGAGACCGCCGAGGCCGAGGCCTCGGGCGAGCAGGGCAAGTGCTTCTTCCATCCTGAATGGTCGGGCTACATGGGCAAGGCCTATCGCGCGCCGACCTTCCATGTCACCGCCATCACCATGCGCAAGAAGGAAAGCAAGCCCATCATCTTCCCGCTGGGCGTCCACACCATGGACGACAGCAACATCGACACCACCGTGCGCGAGGCGGCCATCTTCGAGCTGTGCGAGCGCATGCAGCCGGGCATCATCAAGGACGTGCACCTGCCCTATTGCATGACCGATTGGGGCGGCTGCATCATCCAGGTCAAGAAGCGCAACCAGATCGAGGAAGGCTGGCAGCGCAACTTCCTGTCGGCCATCCTGTCGTGCTCGCAGGGCATGCGCATGGCCATCGCGGTGTCCGAGGACGTCGACATCTATTCGATGGACGACATCATGTGGTGCCTGACCACCC
>CAIOJO010000395.1 GCA_903858635.1 uncultured Telmatospirillum sp.
GATCGCCGCTTCCGCCGCCGTTCCCGCCATGGCCGGCGACTGGCAGAGCGGTGGCATCCCGCTGGCCGGCAGCACCACCTCCAATTCGGTCGACGCCACCAATGTCGCCGCCGGGGTCGGCAACCTGGCCAGCCAGGACATCCATGCCTCCCAGTCGGGCGGCAAGATCGTCCCCAATTTCTTCGGTGGCCCCAAGGGTGGCCCGCTGGTGACCACCAACACCATCGTCGGCACCAATGTGGCGGCCGGCATCGGCAATGAGGCCGACCAGGATCTGGGCGTCCGCCAGGGCGGCGGCTTTGGCCTGGTCAACAACAGCGTCGCCGGCACCAATGTGGCCGCCGGCCTCGGCAACCTGGCCAGCCAGAGCATTCACGCCCGGCAGAAGTAACGCCCGCCCGCGAGACCGGCCGGAAGCAGACGCGCTTCCGGCCGGTTCCGGCAATTCGGGCCACCCCTCCCATAATCGACACCGCTTCTCCAATGGCGGCCCTCGCAGGGTGGGAGTGCCCGGCAGATATGTGTTGTTGCAAGGCCCATAGATCAGCGGAGGCAAGAGATGGCCAGGGCAAGGAAGGCGAGCTGCCTCGTCATTGGATCGGCATTGTTGATGGCCGGTTGCACGACGTCGCCGGAAAAGGCCACGGTGGCCCGGCAGCCGACCACCGCGCCGACCCGGACGGTGAGCAGTTTCTCCGAGAGCCTGCGCTGCATGGACCAACTGCTGTGGCAGTATGGCAAGCATGACATCTACGTGACCAGCAACGGGGTTCCCGACGCCACCGGCCGGCTGTTGGGCGGCACCAAGGAAATGCTGATCACCGCCATCTCGCGCATGTCGGACCGCAGCAACGCCTTCGGCTTCATCGATTTCGAGCCGGCGCTGGACTCGGTCAACGCCCTGTATTGGATGGTCGGCGTGCGGCCCGAATTCCGCGCCCCATCCTATTACATCCGCGGTGCCGTCACCCAGCTCGACGAGAATGTCATCGCCGAGGCGCAAAGCGCCGGCGTCTCCCTTCCCTTCGTCGATCTCAGCCTGTCGAAGGACCAGACGGTGTCGGTCATCTCGGTCGACTTGAATGTCGGCGAATTGGTGACCCGCAAGATCCTGCCGGGGGTATCGACCAGCAATTCCATCGCCGTGGTGTCATCGGGCAAAGGCGCCGATGCCGGCGGCACGATCCACAAGGCCGGGCTGTCCTTCAACGTCTCCCTCAATCGCTCGGAAGGACTGCATCAGGCGCTGCGGACGCTGATCGAACTCTCCACCATCGAGGTGCTGGGCAAGCTTACCCGCGTCCCCTACTGGCAGTGCCTGGGGGCCGAGCAGACCGCGCCCACCTATATGGCCGAAGCCCGCGACTGGTTCGACGCCATGTCGGCCGAGGAACGGCTGAATTTCGCGCAACGGGTCCTGCAGGCCGACGGCTATTACGATGGGCCGCTCAACGGCGCCGACGATGCCACCACCAAGGCGGCGATCGGACGCTACCAGAGCGACCATGACCTGATCGCCAGCGGGCGGATGGATTTCGACCTTTATTACCGCATGCTGGCCTCGCCGACGGCCAAGGCCTTGCCGGCCGCCGACAGCAAGCCGGGGGCGGCCCCGCCGCCGCCGGCGGCGAGCGCCCAGCCCCTCCCCGAGCTGATCGTCTCGAGCGACCGCGGACCCAAGCCGACCTATCGGGTCGGCGAAACCCCGGTGATCAAGGCGGAATTGGCCAGCGACGGCTTCCTCTATTGTTACTATGCCGACGCCAAAGGAGCGGTGGCCCGCATCTTCCCCAACCGCTTCCAGCCGGACGCCTTCGTCCCGGCCCATCGCCAGATCGAGATCCCCCCCGGACCGCCCAGGCCTTTCAACATCCGCATGGATACCGCCGGGGCCGACGAAGCCGTCGCCTGCGTGGCATCGCCGCAAGAGGTCGGGGTCGGCCTGCCGGACCGCTTCAAGGGCGAGGATCTGCGGGTCATCCCGCAGGTCAGCGTGGCCGACATGCTGCAGGCTTATGCGGCCCTGCCGAGCGCCGTGGTCAAATCGCAAACCCTGCCACTCAAGGTGTCGCGTTGAAACCGATCAAAGCCGCCCCGCTGCTCGCCCTGCTCGCCGCCCTGGCCGGCATCGCCACGGCCCATGCCGGCATCGTCGGCAAGGACCGGGACGATCCGCCGGCGACCGCCGTCGGCGGCCTCGCCCTGCCGCCGGCCGGCAGCCGGCCGCATCTGCAATGCTGGCTGGAAGGCCGGCTGATCGCCGACGAGGCGGATCCCTTCGTGCTGTCCCTGACCGAGCGGCCGATGACCCTGGTCATCCGGCAGGCCGACGGCCGCCGGTCGGTGGTCACCATCGCCGGCCGGCTGCCCTCCGACTGCTTCGCCATGCCGCAGCGGTGAACCTGGCCGGTCCGAATATTAGACCAGCGACACCCGCCGACTGGATGTTCATGACGGAGAAGTTGGTATAAGAAGGCATTTCCCCGTTCCGAAAGGCCCCCGATCCTGTCGCGCTCCTCCGTCCTGTTCGGCCTGCTGCTGGTGGCTGCCGCATTTTTTTCCGGCCCGGTCCGGGCCGAGGACAGGGCCGGAGTCGACGCCTTGTACCGGCAGATGATGCAGCTTTACGAACAGGGCCAGTATCAACCGGCACTGGCTCCCGCCGCCGAGATCGTCACCCGCACGGAAAAAACATTCGGGCCGGACAGCGCCGAAACGGCGGCCAGCCTCAACAATCTGGCCGAACTGTTCTCCCGTCTGGGTCGCTTCGACGACGCCCTGCCGCTATATCGGCGCAGCCTGGCGATCCGTGAAAACATCCTGCCGCCCGATCACCCCGATATCGCCAAGAGCAAGGCGCGGCTGGCCCAATTGATCGAGGCGCGGACCGCCGCCGAACAGCTGAAGGCCGCACCGAACCCGCCGCACCCGCCGGCACCATCGGCGATGCCGCGCCCCGACGCGGCGACTCAGGCGGTGCTCGACCACAACAAAGCGATCGCCGAGGCCAACCGGCTGACCGCCGAAGCGGCGCAATTCACCAAGAAGGAACAATGGGAAGCGGCCCTGGCCGCCAATCTCAAGGTGCTGGCGCTGCTGGAAAAGGCGCTGCCCGCCGGGAACGCCAACCTCGCCTTCCTGACCGGCAATATCGGCCAGTTGCAGGCCCGGACCAAACAATATGCGGCGGCCGAGGCCAGCCTGCGCCGCGCCGTCGATCTTCTGGAGAAGATCCGTGGGTCCGACGATGGCGATGTCGGGATGCTGGAATGCCGCCTGGCCGATGTGCAGGCGCTGCAGGCCCATGGCTCCGAGGCCGAGACCCGCTATAAGCACTGCCTGGCGATCCTCGAGAAAACCCGTGGCGCCAACGATCCCGAGGTCAAACGGGTGATCGCCAGTCTGGGGGAACTCTACCGCGGCCAACGGATCGATCCGGCGTCGCTCCCCTTCGCCGAGGACCCCCTGGCCGGCCCGGTCGGGACGGCCCGCTCGCTGGCGGCGCCCCCCGGACGGACCGCCGAACCGGCCGAGCTGGACAAGGTCGGGCAACTGAACCGGCAGACCAGCGATCTGCTGGTCGCGTCGCGTTTCCACGAGGCGCTGCCGGTGGCTTTGGAACTGCAAGCCCTGCTCGAGCGACTGTACGGCCCGGAAAATGTCGCCGTCGCCCTCAATCTCGACAGCCTGGCCCGAATCTATCGCGAGCTGGGCCAGCCGGCCGACGCCGAGCGCGCCGCGCAACGCGGCCAACTGATCCGCGACATCATCCGGGCCGGCAGCCGCGGCGAGAGCGTCAAGAGTCCCTGATTAAAACGCTCGAAGGGGCCATTCGTATCCGCGCGGTCTAACGGCATGGGCAAGAACGACTGAATAAAACGCCGCGTAAGAGACCCCAGTTTGGCGGCGCTTGACTACGGCCATCCGAAGCCACTCCTCATACCAGATCGTCGATAGTTAAGGGGGTAGCTAGAAGGCTCCGGCGCTGCCGAAGCGCGGCCCGAGCATTCTAAGTGAATCGACCAAGGCCGATGCAGCGTTGCGCTCTGCAATGGCCAGTATACCGGACCAATGGCATACAACCATGCGGTTTTTCCTTCCAAGGAGCAATGCTACTATTACGGGTTGCAAGAACACTATGTGCTTGCTCGAAGGAAAAAATACCTAAGAGGGAGTCCTGATATGAAAGAGACTAATCCTGAAAGTATTGTTATAGCGGTGGATGATGTTGGCCTGTTAGAACGGCAAATGACACCGGCCGAGAAAACGCAGTTCCGGTCATGGTTCCCGGCGCTAAATGTAGACCAGGCTGTCGTCACTGGTGAGTCGACCAGAGCGTATAATTGTATATCGTGGACTGTCGGGGTGACGAATGCATGGCTGTGGCCCGGAGCAACAATTCAAAGCTTTGATGCCTTCTACGCCCGGTATAGTCTCAAGCGCTCTGGCTCGGGGCCGGTTGCTGCATGGGGAACAAGCCTTACCAATATGACTCATGGGTCCATAACCGGCCCTGGACACGGGCCCCGCTGGGAATCAAAATGTGGATCATCCCTTCGTATCCAGCATGGCCTCAATGAGCTGGTGTCGAGCAGCTATGGAAGGGTTATTGCCTTTTATACCCGGATCGGAGTTCTAACCGGCGCGGCTAAACGTTTGATAGATGCGATTAACGCGGGCCATACCCTGACGATGCCCACCAGCCAGCAATTGGACGCCGTGAGAGCGGCTGCGCAAAAAGTACCGGAGGAGCTCCATAAGCGCTTCGAACAGAATTTCGCCGCCTGGAAGAAAACGTGGACCGACCCTCATATCGCTATTAGCTCTGATCCGACAGTGGTCACGCATGTAAAAGAATACTATGAGCTTATGGCAATGGGGCGAGATATCATTCCTGCCGTGGTCGAGAAGTTAATAGATCCAGACAATTTCTTCGCCCTACAGCTTTATGACGCTCTGCAGAACGAACACGATATGGTGGTAGGTTTCGACGTGGCCAGTGAAAGTGCCTTCGAAGGTGAACAGGGCCGCGCACGGCGCACGGTCGAAAGATTTGCCAGCAGCTTATAGGGCCCTCGCGTTGCTCGCCCGCCGGTGCATCGCTTTGGCGGGCGAGCCTGATCTGCTGATCTATTCGGGCATTGTCAAACCCGCCGCAATAGCTTGCACGAATATCAGGGCCGCGTCGGGATACAGTACATCTAACTCGGCAAACGCCGCATCCGGATGTCGCTCGACACGGTGAAATGGGCGCAATAAGGGATGGTTGCTCGGTTCCGATGGGCTCGTTCGACGGACTTGAGGAATGTCTGGAATGGCTCAGACTTTCAGACTTCTACCGTTCAATCATTTCATGTCCAGTGCCCATGACCACCGGCGAAACCTTGCCGCCATTCACGTCCGCTATCGAGAACGGAACCAACTCGACTGATTCACGATTCACCGCGTTGGGCGCAATCCCGTCGCAAAACGGGCCGATTACGGAATGGCGGGTTTCTGACGGCGAATGGACAAGGCGGACGCAACGGTCGGCCACGCTAATTTAGAGTTTTCCAGTTCAAACTGTCCAATTTTCGGGGAGCAGGTCAGGCTGCCTGAAGTCTATTGGCCTAATGAAGTGTAAATGCCGCGGCCAGGGCTCGCAACCGACAATAGCACCCATTCTGAAGAGGTTCGCCAGTGACCTGCTCCCGGAAAACTGGACCAGTTTGAACCAGAAAATTCTACTTCAGCGACCCTGGCCGGCCGGATCACGCCTGCGCCGAGCAGGCTGAATTAACGACCGCTATCGGGCGCTGCAATCTCGCTGCTGAACGGCCGACATGGGCGCCTAGTTAACGGTTGGCCCGCAGGCCCAATTCGCTATCACACAACCAATTTTGGCGACCTGGATTGGAAAATAATTCAGCCTGACCCATTTTCGGCCGATGGAGGCAATGATGTCGAAAGTGCGCGTTGCAGCATTCTCTCTCTCGGTCGATGGCTTCGGGGCCGGACTGGACCAAAGCGTGAACGATCCCCTGGGCAAGCGCGGTACGGAATTGTTTGAGTGGTTTTTCCCGACCCGGACATTCCAGGCGATGTTCGGTAAAGTGGGCGAATCGGAAGGTCTCGACGCGAAATACGCATCGTCTGGAAATACCGGTTTTGGTGCTTTCATCCTCGGCCGCAACATGTTCGGCCCTATTCGCGGCGAATGGCCCGATGAAAACTGGAAAGGCTGGTGGGGCGACAATCCGCCCTATCATGCACCGACGTTCATCCTGACGCACTATCCCCGCGCGCCAATAGTCATGGAAGGCGGCACGACCTTTCATTTTGTCTCCGGCGGGATCGAGGATGCGCTTATGCAGGCCAGGGCCGCCGCTGTTGGCAGGGATATCAAGATCGGCGGCGGTGTCAGCACGGTGCGCCAATATCTTCAGGCGGGCTTGGTCGACGAGATACACTTTGCCATTTCGCCAGTTGTGATCGGGAGAGGCGAAGCAATGTTTGCCGGCATCGACCTGCCTTCGCTCGGCTTTCGGGTCACCGCCCATGAGGCGACGGAGAAAGCTACTCACATCGTTTTGAAGAAATGAGGTCCACCATGTCTTTTGTCATCTACGCGGATTGGCCCCATCCGATTGACGAACGCTTCGCGAATGTTCATGCCTACCGCGCTCGCCTGCTCGCCCGGCCCAGCTATGAAATACGGCGCAAAGGGGTCGGATTGAGTTTTTGCCCCATGCTGCCAGGATTTGGACCAGCGGAATGACCGCTTCCGGGCGCCGCGACCACGCCCGGGAACGACGTAGATGGGCGCGAAGCGGCAACGTCTACGGACTTCCGCTCGGGTCTCTTGTGCCAGTTTCGATCGTCGGTTCAGCGTCCGGTTTCATCCGAATTCCGGGGCGTCTCGTGGTGGCTCTTTCGACGGGAGAGCGCGCGGGTCACGGCGTCGGGCTCATGGGCTATAACGGTCAGCAAAGTGCGGATCGCGCCGTTCGGGATTCGCCGTTTCCCTTCATATTGCCGGATGGCATCAACGGAAAATCCGTACCGAGCGGCGAAGGGGATGTCCCGGTCGATGTTGAAATTGGAGGGCAGGCGTTGCTCACCTTGAGCCTGTAGGCTCGGGGTGTCGAATCCGCAAAGGAGAGCAACGCCATGAAGAAATCTACCACATTGGCCGCCGTCGTTCCGGCGACA
>CAIOJO010000396.1 GCA_903858635.1 uncultured Telmatospirillum sp.
CACATTGCTACAGATTTTTTCTGTCACCCTCTTCGAGAAAATCGATATGAAACAAGCGCTTACCATCAACGAATACAAACCCGATACTTCGCAAATAACTAACCAATTGAATCTATTCGCGTTTTAACCGGACAGCAGTGCGTGGCATTGGTAATCAGGCGAAGGTTCTCAACATGATGCGCCGCCGCGTCGTAGTCATTCTCGTAGAATGA
The DNA here is from genome assembly GCA_903858635.1 of uncultured Telmatospirillum sp. Lineage (GTDB taxonomy): Bacteria > Pseudomonadota > Alphaproteobacteria > Rhodospirillales > Magnetospirillaceae > DUZF01. The sequence goes on from CAIOJO010000396.1 coordinate 213, forward strand.
GAGGGCCCCCGGCCCGCCATTGCCACTGAACGCAAATGACAGGCCAATCTTTATGAGGACGAAGATGGCAATCTGCGCCAGGCAGTGCCGCAGGGCAGAGTTGAGACCGAGCGGCTTTCGTTGCGTCAGGAAGAATAGAACCGACAGGTAGACCGCCGTTTCCCGGTTCAGAAGAGCGAGCGGGAACAGAACATAGTAGGCGCGGATTCTTCCGTCATACATTGCCCCAATGAGCAACAATGCAAATAACAAGGCCGGCATGTCGTATATGTAGCGGAAATTCAGGTAATCGCTGAAGACGTAATTCACGTTGAGCACGAAAAACAAAGCCATAATGAATATACAAGATTGTACGAAACTGAAGCGCAGCCGCTCCAATAGCTTAAGGGCGACGATCAGCGACAAGAATGTAAAAATGAATTCCGAAAAGAAGAAAATCTTGACCGGATCGGTTGCATCGCCTGCCTGGCCGACCAGGAGCATCATGCTGCGCGCCGCCAGCGGGATCAGAATCCGATATTGAAAAGGGGTGGCCGCGTGGCCGGCGATCATCTGGGCCAGGTCAGCGACCGGATTCTCGGGGCAGAAATGCAGGCGGGCGATGCAGAAGTTGATGGAGGCGAATGTAATTACAAATAGCAACCAGGGGTTTCTATAATAGTCTTTCGAAACCCGGGAAGACCTGTTCACTGCCGCCGACATGCACTCTCCGCGAATTCCCCTTCTCACGCGCCGGAAGCATAGCCCAGGCGATGGCGGTCGAGAAGCGGCGTCCTCCCACCGAACCTGGGTCAGCAGCCATTCTTGGGGCCGAGCGGAGCGCATCGCCGCCTGCCCCCGGCCGCCAAGGAGAGCTGAAGCTCTCCTTGGCGATGTCCAACGACCTCAGCCCTTGGCGGCGGCGAGGGCGGCGGCGTAGTCGGGCTCCTGGGCAATTTCCGGGACCAGCTGGGTATACTTGACCTTGCCATCCTTGCCGATCACCACCACGGCACGGGCCATCAGCCCAACCAGGGGGCCGTCGACGATGGCAACGCCATAGCGCTTGGCGAACTCCCTGTCGCGCAGATCGGACACCGACAGCACCCGCTCCAGACCTTCGGCGCCGCAAAAGCGCTTATGCGCAAAGGGCAGGTCGGCCGATACGCAGAGGACCACCGTGTCGCTGAGGGCCGCCAATTCGCTATTGAAACGGCGCACCGAGGTGGCGCAGGTCGGCGTGTCGATGCTTGGAAAGATGTTGAGCACCACCGCCTTGCCGCCGAAGCCGTCGAGGCCGACATCGGCGAGGTCGGTACTGGTGAGCTTGAACGCCGGGGCCGCTGACCCCACCGCCGGCAGGTCGCCGCTGGTGTGAATGGGATTGCCCCTGAGCGTGATGGCTGCCATCGCTTCTTCTCCTGTTCAATTGTCGCCCTAAAATCCCCGGACGGAAGGCTCTCCCCCCCTTCCAGGGCTAAATATAGTTCGACTGAGGGGTTAAAAAAAGCCGTGTCCCGCAACTTCTGGGTCGAAACTCGCGGTCGAGCGGCAGGGAGGGCAGCAAAGGCGAACCCCGTATTACATTTGCAACATCGCATCGCCGAAGCGGCCAACTATACCATTGACGGTATACAAAATAAGAGAGGCAGTTGCCGCCTGGCGCGAAACGCCGTTTACATTTATCGGCTATTCATACCGAAGCAGAGGCTGGAGCCACCCACCGTTTGGGCTTCAGTTGATGCAACGGATTTTTCGGTCTTGCGTCTGCATTCTGAGCGGGACGAGCCATTGCGAGGATTGCCGGGCTATGTTGAACGATATGCGGGTCGCCAACAAAACCTATTTGTTCACCGGGATCATGGACCTGATGACCGCCGTTTTCGACGATCTGCTGTGGGCCGTCCACTACGCGGTGGCCTACTCTTTCGAGCGCCGGCGCCTCTACATGGAGCTGTCACAGTTGAACCGCGGTGAATTGGCCGATCTTCGCCTGCAGCCCCGGGACATCATCCGGCTGGTGCGCGGCCAGGCGGTACCGGCCCTGTCCTACCACCACTCTCGCTGAGGAGCGTTTCCTCCCTTCGTTCTCTCAGCAAAACTGCTGTCTTCATCGGCTCTAAGGAACCTGGTGCTGGCAGCGAACAAGGGCCGGTCCGCTAGTCGGATCGGCCCATTTTTTTGCCTTCCGGTCGGCCCGCCGAGTCTCGGCCGGCCTTGATTCGCGGCGTATTTCACCCAGTTGTTGAGGTATCGCCATTGCGAAATCGCCGAACCGCCAGCGGGCCGCAAGGACGCGTGGCGATCGTTGCCATAGAGCGACACCGCCCCAGTGACCACATCCGCCATCTTCCATCATTCGGTCGCCGGCTGGTTCGACCGGCGGTACCAAGCCCCGACCGCGGCGCAGGTCGAAACCTGGCGGGCCGTCCAGGCCGGCCGGCATGTCCTGCTGGCTGCCCCGACCGGTTCCGGCAAGACCCTTGCCGCCTTTCTCGCCGCTATCGATTCGCTGGTTCGCCAAGGCTTGGACGGCAGCCTGAGCGACCAGACGCAGATCGTCTATGTCTCGCCCCTGAAGGCGCTGTCCAACGACATCCAGAGGAATCTGGAAGAACCGCTGAACGGCATCCGCCAGGAATTGCGGGCCGAAGGCCTGCCCGCGGTGGAGATTCGCAGCTGGGTGCGGACTGGCGACACGCCGCCGGGCGAACGCGAGCGCATGCGCCGCCGCCCGCCCCATATCCTGGTGACCACGCCGGAATCCCTCTACATCCTGCTCGGCTCCCCGTCCGGTCGCCGCATGCTGGCGACCACGCGGACGGTGATCGTCGACGAGATCCACGCCCTCGCCCCCAACAAGCGCGGCTCCCATCTGGCCCTGTCGCTGGAACGGCTGGCGGCGCTGTGCGGCGACCGGCTGTTGCGGGTAGGGTTGTCGGCCACCCAGGAGCCGATCGACCAGGTGGCCCGTTTCCTGACCGGCAGCGGCGGCGGCGAGCAGGCACCCGATTGCCGGATCATCGACAGCGGCCATCGCCGGACCCGCGACCTCGCCCTCGAACTGCCGCCGGCGCCCCTCGAGGCGGTGATGTCGGGGGAAGTGTGGAACCAGGTCTATGACCGGTTGGCCGCGCTGATCTCGGCGCATCGGACCACCCTGGTCTTCGTCAACACCCGCCGCATGGCCGAGCGGGTGACCCGGGCCCTATCGGAGCGCCTGGGCGACAGCCAGGTGATGGCCCATCACGGCAGCTTGGCCAAGGAACAGCGTCTGGACGCCGAACAACGGCTCAAGCGGGGCGAGCTCAAGGCCATGGTGGCCACCGCCTCGCTGGAACTCGGCATCGACATCGGCGAGGTCGACCTGATGTGCCAACTGGGCTCGCCGCGCTCCATCACCAGCTATCTGCAGCGGGTCGGCCGCTCCGGCCACGCCGTCGTCGGCCTGCCCAAGGGGCGCCTGTTCCCCCTGTCGCGCGACGAGCTGGTGGAATGTGCGGCACTGCACGACAGCATCCGCCGCGGCGAGCTGGACCAGCTCTGCATCCCGGAGCAGCCGCTCGACGTGCTGGCCCAGCATATCGCCGCCGAGGTGGCCGCCGGCGACTGGGACGAGGCCCTGCTGTTGGCCCGGCTGCGTCGCGCCTGGCCATATCGGCGGCTGTCGCAGGCCGATTTCAACGCCGTCGTCGCCATGCTGGCCGAAGGGTTCACCACCCGTCGCGGCCGGCGCGGCGCGCTGATCCATTACGATGCGGTCAATCGCATCCTGCGCGGCCGGCGCGGAACCCGCCTGATCGCCCTGTCGTCGGGCGGCGCGATCCCCGACAACGCCGATTACCGGGTGCTGCTCGAACCGGAGAACCAGATCATCGGCTCGGTCAATGAGGATTTCGCCGTCGAGAGCCTGGCCGGCGACGTCTTCCAGCTGGGCAATCGCTCCTATCGCATCCAGCGGGTCGAGCGCGGCACCGTGCGGGTCGAGGACGCGCAGGGCCAGCCGCCGAACATCCCCTTCTGGCTGGGCGAGGCGCCCGGTCGCAGCGAGGCCCTGTCGCGGTCGGTGGCCCGTTTGCGCGGCGAGATCGCGACCCGACTGGCCGACCAGCCGACCCGCGAGACGGCGCTCGGCTGGCTGACCGCAGAGGTCGGCCTGACCCCGGCCCCGGCCGCCCAGCTGGTGGAATACCTGGCCGCCGGCTTCGCCGCCCTGGGATGCCTGCCGACCCAGGGCATGATCGTCTTCGAGCGGTTCTTCGACGAGACCGGCGGCATGCAGATGGTGATTCACGCGCCTTACGGCAGCCGCCTCAACCGAGCCTGGGGCCTGGCGCTGCGCAAACGCTTCTGTCGCAAATTCAATTTCGAACTGCAGGCGGCGGCCACCGAAGACAACATCGTCCTGTCGCTGACCGCCGCCCATAGCTTCGAACTCGGCGAGGTATCGCATTATCTGCATGCGGCCAGCGTCCGGCCGCTGCTGATCCAGGCCCTGCTGGATGCCCCGATGTTCACCACCCGCTGGCGCTGGGTGGCCGGCATCGCCCTGGCCGTGCCGCGCTTCCGCGGCGGCCGCAAGGTACCGCCGCAATTCGCCCGCATGGAGGCCGAGGACCTGATGGCCGCGGTGTTCCCCGATCAGATCGCCTGTGCCGAGAACCTGCCGGGCAAACGGGAGATCCCGGACCATCCGCTGGTCCGCCAGACCATCGCCGACTGCCTGACCGAGGCGATGGACCTCGCGGGGCTGGAACGCCTCCTGGCCGGGTTGGAGAGCGGGACCATCGGCGTCGTCGCGCGCGATCGCACCGAGCCCTCGCCGCTCGCCCTCGAGGTGCTGTCGGCCCGGCCCTACGCCTATCTCGACGACGCCCCCCTCGAAGAACGCCGGACCCAGGCGGTGATGGGGCGCCGCTGGCAGGCCCCCGACAGCGCTTCCGCACTCGGCCAGCTCGATGCCGAGGCGATCGCCCGGCTGCGCCATGAAGTGTGGCCCGAGGCAGCCAATCCCGACGAGTTGCACGATGCCCTGGTTTGGCTCGGTTTCCTGGCGGATGGGGAAGTCGAGGCCGCGCCGCATTGGCAGGCCCTGCTGATGGCGCTGGGCAGCGACAAACGGGCGGCGCGGCTGGCGACCCCGTCGACCGGCCTGTGGATCGCCGCCGAGCGCCTGCCACAGTTCCAGGCCCTGTGGCCGGACCTCCGGCCGAGCCCGGAGATCGCCGCACCGGCCGAGTTCGCCGAGCGCCGCTGGAGCCGACCCGAGGCCTTGCTGGAGATCCTGCGCGGGCGATTGGAAGGGCTGGGTCCGGTGACCGCGGCGGGGCTGGCCGGGTCGCTCGGGGTGGCCCTGCCGGAGGTGACCGCGGCGCTGGCCGGGCTCGAGACCGAGGGCTTCGCCCTGCGCGGCCGCTTCACCCCGGAGGCGAAGGGCGAGGAATGGTGCGAGCGCCGGCTGCTGGCGCGCATTCACCGCTACACCATTCACCGGCTGCGAGCCGAGATCGAACCGGTGGCGGCGCGCGACTTCCTGCACTTCCTTCTGGACTGGCAACGGGTGACCGCCGCGACGCGGATGGAAGGGCCCGCCGCGATCGATCCGCTGATCGACCAGCTGCAAGGCTTCGAGGCGCCCGCCGCAGCCTGGGAAAGGGAGATTCTGCCGCTTCGCCTGGCGGGTTACCAACCGGCTTGGCTGGACGACCGATGCCTGGCCGGGCGGGTCGCCTGGCGGCGATTGCGGCCCCGCGGCGAGACCGTCGAGGGCCGCGGTCGCCTGCCGGCGCCGGTGCGGACGACGCCGATTACCCTGCTGCCGCGTCGCCATGTGGCGCTGTGGGCATCGCTGGCGCCGGCCGCCGACGGCGCCGCTGCCGGGTCCCGCGCGCAGGCGGTCGCGGATTACATCTGCCGGCACGGGGCCTCGTTCTTCGACGAGTTGGCCGACGGCACCCAGTTGTTGCCATCGCAGGTCGAGGAAGCGCTGGGCGAACTGGTCGCCCGCGGCGAGGTGACCTCGGACAGTTACGCCGGGTTGCGGGCCCTGCTCGTTCCCTCGGACCGGCGCAAGCCGCGACCCGGCGGGCGGCGGCGCGGCCGCATGGCGGCATCCGGCATGGAGGAGGCCGGGCGTTGGGGGCTGGCCCGCCGGCCGCTGCCGGCACCGGCGGAGGATGCCGTCGAGCACGTGGCGCGCAGCCTGCTGCGTCGTTATGGCATCGTGTTTGGCCGGCTTCTGGAGCGCGAGGCGGCGTGGCTGCCGCCGTGGCGGGACCTGCTCCGGGTCTACCGCCGGCTGGAGGCGCGAGGCGAGATCCGCGGCGGCCGTTTCGTCGCCGGCTTCGCCGGCGAGCAGTTCGCCCTGCCGGACGCCATCGGCCTGCTGCGCGAAACTCGCCGCCGGCCGGAGAGCGGCACCCTGGTGTCGCTGTCCGCCGCCGATCCGCTCAATCTGGTCGGCATCCTGACGCCGGGACCCAGGCTCGCCGCCGTCAGCAGCAACCGCCTGCTGTATCGGGACGGCCTGCCGATCGCCCTGCTGGCCGGCGGCGAGGTGCAATTCCTGGCAACGCTGGACCCGGCCAGCCAATGGCAGGCGCACAAGGCCCTGCTGCGCGGCCCCGAAGCTCCCGCCCCGCCGTCGGCTCCCGTGGCGCCCCCCCTCGGGCGCGGCCTCTCTCCGGCCCTGGCCCAGCCGATCGAGCCGCGCGGGCCCGAGGATTACCTTTGACGCGGCTGTTACGGCCGACGATCCTGCCACATTCATGATGGCGGCACGGACCGAGGAGAAGGCAGCATGACCGGGCAGACGAATTGGTGGGTGAAGGGCATCCTGTTCGAGAACTGCAATTGTCAGGTGGTCTGTCCGGGCCATTTCCATTTCACCCAGATGTGCACCCATGAACGCTGCCAAGGCTATTGGGGGGTGGACGTCACCGAGGGCCTGTTCGGCGCGGTGTCCCTGGCCGGGGTAAAGGTGGTCATCGTATTCGATGCGCCGCAGAACATGGCGTCGGGCAACTGGGTGGTCACCACCTATATCGACCAGGACAGCTCGGCCGAACAACAGGCGGCGCTGGAGACGATCCTGAGCGGCGAGGCCGAGGGCCCGTGGAAGGTGCTGGGCCGCTTCATCGGCGAGCGCAAGCCGACGCGGCGGGAGCAGATCATCTTCACCGCCGAGCCCAAATCGCGCAGCGCCGCCGTCGGCGACTTCCTGCGCTCGCTGATCACCCCGTTGAAGGGGCGCGATCGCGACCGGCCGGTGACGCTGGAAAACTGCTACAACCAGATCCATGCTCCCAGCCAGGAGCTGGGCATGGGCAGCACCAGCTATGACGACGGCGCCTTCCGCGTCGAGACCAGCAACACCCACGCCCTGCAATCCCGCTTCTCGTGGAGCGGATCGTTCTGAGCATGCCCTTCGATCCCATGTTGTTGCTCTGTGGCCACCGTCCCGGGGCCACGTGGAGCGCCTTCGAACTGGGCGCCACCTTCGCCATGTGGGTCGGCATGACGCTGGCCATGATGGGGCCGATCGTCCTGCCCTGGGCGGTGGCCCTGGCCCGGCAAAATGGCGCCCGCCTCGGCCAGGCCAGACCTGGACGGCTGGCCCTGTTCCTGATGGGCTATCTCGGGGTGTGGTCCGGCTTCGGCCTGCTGGCGACCCTGCTGCAATGGGGGCTGGCCAGCGGCGGCATCCTGTCGGCGGCAAGGCTGCTCGACCACCCGATGGCGGCCGCCGCCGCCCTTGTCGTGGTCGGCATCTACCAGTGGACGCCGCTGAAGGAGGCCTGCCTTCGGCATTGCCAATCGCCGGTCACCTTTCTGCTCACCCATTGGCGTGACGGTGCCTGGGGCGCCGCCTGGATGGGCGGTCGGCACGGGCTGCATTGCGTCGGCTGCTGCTGGCCGTTTATGGCGCTGATGCTGCTGACCGGAGCCATGAGCCTGCCCTGGATGGTCGGGGTCGGCGCCTTCGTGCTGTTGGAGATGTACCTGCCCGGCCGGCGCAACCTGTCGCGTCTGGCCGGGGCGACTCTGATCGGACTGGGCCTGCTGTTTCCGCTGCTGGCCTAGAGGCTTGGCTCGCCGCCGAATTTGCTGGACATGGAGGGGGGCGAGGCGGAAGAACACGACTTGGATGCGACCGCCGCGCGGCGCCAGCAGACGATGGAGTTCGTGACCTTGAGAAAGACTGGTGTCTTCCTGGTTCTTGCCCTTGGCCTGCCGCTCATGGCTTGCGGCAACGATGGTCGGCTGATCGGGAAATGGGAAAACCCCGAGACCGGCTCCTCCGTTGAGTTCACAGCGAAGGAAATGCTTATTCTGGGCAAGGCGATTCCCGTCAAGGAATACAAGTCGGACAACGATCGGGTCATCGTCTCCCTCGAGCAGAACGGTCAAACCGTCAGCGCCACATACATCGTCAAGGATGCCGACACGATCTGCCAGGAACTTGAGGGCATTCTGTCTTGCCTCAAGCGGGCAAAGTCAAAGAAGTAGGCCCCCCCGAAGCCTAATCGGTCTTCAGGCTGGCCAGTTCCATCAGGGCCGTCAGGATCGCCAGCGGCACGGTGGGCGCTTCGGCCTCGACCCGAATATCGGCATTGCTGACCACCGCGTAAGGGCGCCCACCGGCCCCATCGAATCCCAGGTGAAGACGCCAATCCGGCAGCACCCGCGCCACCAGCCGACGGCAATCGGCAGCCGATTCGCTATAGGCGGCCATCGGCATGCCGAATGCCTCGGCGATGACCACATCGATGGCGGGATCGGGACCGCTGGCGGTCTTCAGCCTGGCGGCCAGGGCTGACCAGTCATGCGACATCCGGATGCGGCCCACCGCCGTTCCCGCTGCTCAACGGGCCGGCGGCGAGCCCTTCGTTTGCCGCGTCAACAAATCGGCGAAACTTCCCGTCGCTTTCCAGGATGTGGGTGACCCACCAGTTCCGCACGAAGGTCAGCACCTCCGAAGTCAACGCGGCCGTCTTTCCGGCCGCATAATTCCTCTGCATCTCGGTGACCCGCCGGGCGAACCCGTCATGCTGGCGCATATGCTCGGTGACCTTGGGATAACCGACCGACCACATCCACGCCTCTTCCGTGGTGAAATGATAACAGGAATAGTCCACCAGTTGGTCGAGGACAGCTCCCACCTGCATCAGATCCTGCGTAGCGAAGGCCTCATGGACTTGATTGATCAGATCAAATAGATGCCTGTGATCCGCATCGACCTGAGCAATGCCGGTGGTGAATATCTCATCCCATTGAATCAGCGCCACAACAAACCACCAACTACTTTCCAATATCGTCCGCAGACCACGACCTTATGGGCGGTGCCGCCACGTCTTCAGGTTAGCATCCCGATTGGGTTTCGTCACGCCCAGGCCAACGACGCCCACGACATGAACGGATTGGGTTCGCCATGACGAGAGGTCAGCGGGAACGCTTTGCCGGAAGACGCCATCCCTCCGCCGAGATGCCGCTCAAAGCCTGGGTCTGGAGTCGCCCGCCAAGTCCCCACAGCCCCGTGGCTCGGCGTTCCTCCCGCATGCGGACGATACCGTTGGTGCGTTCGAACACCAGCTTGCGCTCATACGACACCCCGGTCCCGGCGTAATTGCCGATGGTCAGCAGGGTCGCCACGGCGAATTCCTCGTCGAGCAGGCGATGCATTTCTTGCTGGCCGGCCGGGTCCAGGGCATCGGTGGCGGCTTCCATGAAGATCCAATCGGGTCGGTTGATCAGCAGGCGGGCGAAGCCCAGACGTTGTTTTTCGGCGGCGGTCAGCAGCTCTTCCCAGGCCTCGGTCTCGTCGAGGCGGAACAACAGGTGATGAAGGCCAACCCGTTGCAGTGCGGCCTGCGCCGATTCGGTGTCGACCGTCTCGGGTCGCGCCGGATAGCTGAGGGCGGCACGCAGAGGCCCGCGCGGCAGATAAGGCCGATGCGGCATGAAATACACATGGGTGTGCTCGGGCAGCACCACCTGGCCGCTGCCCCATGGCCAAATCCGGGCCACCGCCCTGAAGAATCGCACCGCCGCCGGCTGATCGCCGAGAATTACCACCCGTTCACCGGGCTGGATCTCGACATCGAAGGGTTCGATGGCACTGCGGCCATCCGGTTCATCGATCGACAGGTCGTGCACCGACAGCGAGCGCGAGGTTTGCGAGCGCCTGACGACGATGCGTTGGTTTCCCTCGCCGGATACTTCGCGATCGAGATGCTGCAGGGCATCGTAGAGGCCGAGAACCCGTTCCACCGAGGCCTTCCAGCTGGCAACCTGGCCGAGATTGTCGACCGGCCAGGACAAGGCCGCGACCGTCTGCTGGAAGGCCTGTGCGGTCTGCATCAACACGCCGAGGGAAATGAACCCTCCGATATAGCGCGGTGCCGCCACCAGGATCGGAAAGGCCATCGACAGGACCGAATAGCCGGAACTGAACACCGTCACCGCCGCCAAGGCCCGAGTCTGGCGGTACCAGCCGGTGCAAACGCCCCGCAACAGGTCCAGCACCCGGCGCCGCTCTTCCGACTCGCCATGCAGAAGGGAGATTGCCTGGGCATTCTCCCGCACCCGCACCAGTTCGCAGCGGAAATCGGCCTCGAATCCTTGGCGCCCATTGACGGCGCGAACCAGTGGCCGGCCCAGCAGCAACGCGATGGTGGTGCCTGCCGCGGCATAGGCCAGGGCGATGTAGAGCAGGTAGCCGGGCACGGTAAAGGACATACCGGCGATGCTCACGCGGGGGGCATCGGACAGCATCCATAGGATGTTGGTGAAACTGACCAGCAAAACGACGCAGTAAAGCAGGGAGTGGCCGAGATCGACCGCGAACTCGACGGTGTTGCGAATGTCTTCGGCGATGCGGCCATCGGGATTGTCGTGCTCGCCCGGCAGCATCGTGACCTGGTGGTGCCGCCCCCGGGAGAGCCAATCGTTGAGAAGCTTCTTGGTCAGCCACTCGCGCCAGCCATATTGGAGTCGTCGTTTGACCTGCACATGCAACGTCTGAATGACGATGTTCAGGGCGATGATGCCGCCGACCAAAGCGGCCAAGATCAGGAAGCGGTCGATCGAATGCTGTTCCAGGGCGTCGAACAGCCGCTGGCTCCATAGATTGACCAGGACCGGAACGGTGACCTGGGCAATGGTCAGTCCCACCAGTGCGCCGGAAAGGAGCCAGGTCCACCCTTTCCGATCGCCATGCCAATAGCCGCCGGCAAGGCCGAGAAACCGGCGGGCGAAACTGCAGCTTGCTTGCTGTTGGGTGATTGCCATCCGCATTTCTGATTCCGGCCTATTCCCCATTCGGATAGTAGAAACGGGTCTCCACTAATTTAGCAGGACCTTATTCGACAGCCTTATCCATATGGAATCACTCTTATGGAGAAATCATCACCGTTCTCTCCGCGCATCCTCTTACGGATGTTGCAGCGACTGCCGCTTTTGGAAAGCCACCTTTGAGGCAGAGAACTTTCGATGGGGTTGTACAGCCCCCTTTAGTTCATTTGCCGATGTGGGGGGGACGATCGGTGAACGGGGGCTGCAGCGAGGAGAGAGGCGGGCTAGTGCGATTCGTGCGGGTCATAAACACTGCCCCGGATCACCCATGCGGAAACCAGGAGCAAGCCGCCGGACACGGCAAATACCGCCGTCTCGCCGGACCAGTCGGCAACCATGGCGGCAACCAGGGGTCCGGCCGCCGCGCCATTGAAGCGGACAAAATTATAGATTCCCATGGCGGTGGCACGTTCGGCACTGAACAAATTGACCAAGATGGTCGACTGCGCCGGCAAACTGCCCCCCAACAGGATTCCGTAGATCAGCAACACGCCGGCGAGCAGCGGAATCGAAAGGATGCCGGTCGCCAGGAACAGGCACAGCGAGAGCACGTCGATGGCGATGGCGAACGACGCGATGCGGAGGATGCGCGTGCCCGGCCAGTCTCCAAGCCAGCGTTTGGCCATGCTGATGCCGGCCAGGATGCCGGCGGTCAGGGGAATGAAGGCCAGGCCTTTTTGCGCGGCGCTGAAGGCGAAATGCGTGCTGAGCAGCACCGGCAGGAAGACCAGGAAAACGTAATAGCCATAGAACTGGCTGAAGGCGACCAGCAATATGGAGCGGGCCGATCGATTGCCGAACACCCGGCCGATTCCGGCCACGGACGCACCGCCGCTACCGCCTTTGCGGTCGGCCAGGGTTTCGGGAAGGACCAGCTGATTGTAAAGGGCGACCACCAATCCGGCGACGGCCAGAACGCCGAAGGCGGCCTGCCAATGCAGATAGCCCGCCACGATACCGCCGACCACCGGGCCAAACACCGGCCCCAGGAAGGTCACCAGTTGGTACACGCTCATCGCATGCGCCCGCTCGGCCGGCGGGTAGATATCGCCGACGACCGCGGCAGCAACCACCGAACCGGTGCTGATGCCGAATGCCTGGACGACGCGGCCGAGCAGGAGAACCCAATAGGTTGGGGCGAACAGGCAGAGCAGCGATCCCGCCACGAAGGCGATCAGGCCGGGGATCATGACGGCGCGCCGGCCTTTGCTGTCGGCGATCGGACCGACGATGAAGCTGCTCATCGCGAGAATCGCCGTGAAGACCGAGATGGTCAGGTTCACCATGAGCGGCGTCGCATCGAAGTAACGCCCCATTTCCATCAGGCTGGGCGTGTAGACGGTTTGGCCGAACGGGCCCAGGAACGCCGCCGCCGAAACCCCCAACAGGATCTTTTTTTTGTCCAAAACCAGCTCCGTTGAAGGCCCGTCGTCACAGAAGGCCGGGTATCCAGCGCTTCACCCGCCCCTTGTAATCCAGGTAGTCAGCTCCGAACAGAGCTTGCAGCCGAGCCTCGTCCTTGATCACGCGCCGCTGGAACCACACCACATGAAACGCGAGCAGGGCAACCGCCAGCCACGACCGGAAGGTAATGGCCAGGCCCAGCATGAATATGAGATGACCGAGATACATGGGATTGCGCACGAACCGATAAGGCCCCTGGTCAACGATCCGTTCCGGTGGGACATCGACCCCTGGCCCCCCTTTGCCGAGGCGCAGGCGGTAATTGCCCACCAGGTGATACTGAAGATAGCCCCAGGCCAGCAGCGGGATCCCCCACGGCACGACGGCGAGGTCGCCGTGGCGTCGGGCCAACTCAAAGGCGATCACGGCGAGCGGAGCGGAAGGGGATGTCCCGGTCGATGTTGAAATTGGAGGGCAGGCGTTGCTCACCTTGAGCCTGTAGGCTCGGGGTGTCGAATCCGCAAAGGAGAGCAACGCCATGAAGAAATCTACCACATTGGCCGCCGTCGTTCCGGCGACA
>CAIOJO010000397.1 GCA_903858635.1 uncultured Telmatospirillum sp.
CGCCGCCACGCCAGCCCGACCCCCGGGCAGCCGTGGCGGCGCCCAGGTGCATCGGCATCACGATGATGCGGTCAATTCAGTGCTGGCGGTTGCTTTCTGCGCCGTTTCGTTTTACCATTTCCTGAGATTTGGTAAACTGTATGCGGCTCAACGCAAGGCGTAGCAAGGGAGACAGCCATGAAGAAGACGGGAACAGATACCCATCGCGCGGTGTCCTACCTCAGAACATCGAGCGCCGCGAATACCGATGGCGACAGCCCTCACCGGCAGGACGCGGCGGTCATGGGCTACGCCAAGCGGGCTGGGGTCGAGGTGGTTGCCTGCTTCTGGGATAAGGCGGTGTCGGGCGCTGATGCGATAGACACCAGAGCAGGCTTCGTTGCCCTTCTGGCGTTCTGCGAGACCATAGGCGTCAAGACGATCATCGTCGAGACTGCCAACCGTTTCTGTCGTGACCTGATCGTCCAAGAGACTGGCTTCGCCATGCTGACGAAGGCGGGCTTTGCGCTGATCGCCGCGGATCATCCCGACAGTTTCACATCTGACACGCCAACGGCGGTGCTCATTCGGCAGATCCTCGGTGCAGTGGCCCAATTCGACAAGACGATGGTGGTCGACAAGCTGAAGGTTGCGAGGGACCGCGCCAGCGAACGGGCTGGGCGGCGCGTCGAGGGTCGGAAGGGATACCAGGACACAAACCCCCAGGCGGTTCGGGAGGCGCGGCGGCTGGCGCGGAAATCGCCGAAGACCGGCAAGGCGCGGACGTTGATGGAGATTTCGGCGGAACTGGCGGCACTGGGATATCTTAACGGCAAGGGCAAGCCGTTTGCGCCTGTCCAGGTCGGGCGCCTGATCGGTCGGGATGCGGAGTACCGCAAAGCTGGGTCTACCGCGGCCGAATAGGCATTACGGACGATCAGTGACGACACAGACGGCGGCCGAGAGGTCGCCGTTCCCGTCTCTGCCGCCCGTGTCATGCCGCGCGATGCGGCCTGATCGCCGGGGTAAGCGCGTCCGCCTGGGCGGTGGTTCCCGCAGAAGTTTGTGTACAACTCCGTTTGGGGCCTCGCTATTTCACCTAAAAATGATGTGCTATAGCCTCACGCGCGCGAGAGAACTACAGTGGTCGGCGTGTTATAGCCGTTTTCGGCGGGTCGGGCGGTATGCGTAAAATCCATAGACTTCTGTTGATGGTCGCCGCGCCTGATCGCCTAGCCGCCGAACAGCCTGCACTCCGTATGCCACCGGTTAGGCTGCTCGGCTATCGGCCGCGTCGGTGGTCATCTCTCGGACCAGTGACGTGGCGATCTGGCCGATCATGGCGTTAACCTTAACGCCCGGTGCGGTCTATGCGGCTGCTTCGCCGCTGCAGGCGTTATCGTTGTCAGTCGCCTCCTGCGTCACCTCTACAGGCCGCCACATACCGACGTTTCGCCCGAGTGCCTGCGTCAACGCAGCAATAACGTTTGGGTGGCGCTTCTGATCGATGAGCGCCTTCGCCCAGGGGATGTCCCGGTCGATGTTGAAATTGGAGGGCAGGCGTTGCTCACCTTGAGCCTGTAGGCTCGGGGTGTCGAATCCGCAAAGGAGAGCAACGCCATGAAGAAATCTACCACATTGGCCGCCGTCGTTCCGGCGACA
>CAIOJO010000398.1 GCA_903858635.1 uncultured Telmatospirillum sp.
AACCCTGCGAGCCGCCCTGCTGGCCCATCAGGCCAAGCATTCCATCAACCCCGATCTTGAACAGCACGCCAAGGCCGCGTAGCCTGTTCAGACCGTGACGCCTGCCGAGCGAATTTCAACACGGCTCGGGACAATCCCCAGAACTGAGCGGACACGACGTCATTGCGAGGAGCGAGAGCGACGAAGCAGATCTTTCCCAGGCCGGTGCCACTAAATCGACACTCCCGGAACCAGGCGCCAGCGGAGCGAGCCAAGGCCTAAGGTCAGCGGCCGCCCGGCGCCTGAGGGACGATGATCACGTCTTCGGCTGGGTGTGGACGTGATCGTGGCTTTCATGCGCTTCGGTGTGCTGGTGACGGCTGGTCACCATCTCGGCCGGCACCAGATGCAGATTGCCGTGGCGAACCCCCGTCTCGGCCATGGTGGCATCGGCGAAGGCCCGGACCTCCGAGGCCTTTCCCTGCAGCAAGGCCACCTCGAGGCAGTTCTCGTGGTCGAGATGGACGTGCAAGGTCGACAGCATCAGGTTGTGATGGGCGTGTTGGGCTTCGGTCAATCGGCGCGCCAGCTCACGCTGATGATGGTTGTAGACGTAGGACAGGCAACCGACCGCATGTTCGGCTCGTCCCTCCGCCAGGCGATCCTCTTCCACCCTTTGGCGCAACAGGTCGCGAATGGCCTCGGACCGGTTCTCGTAGCCCTTCCGCCGGATGAAGGCGTCGAATTCCTCCAGCAGGGCGTCATCCAGCGAAATGGTGACCCGTTCCATGCGGACTCCTAGGGACCAGGCGTTGGTCGCGTGTGGTTCCACATGTAGCACAATGCCGGCGATCGTCGCAGGCTCTTGTGCCGCCACCGATCGGCGCGATATTTGGAGGCAGCGCAACCTTGCGGAAGGCAATCGGATGCACAGCAAGACACTCGGCCGCGATGGACCCGCCGTCTCCGAGCTGGGGCTGGGCTGCATGGCCATGTCCGGCATTTACGGACCGGCCGACGAGGCGGAGAGCATCGCCACGATCTGCCAGGCGATCGACGCCGGCATCACCTTGCTCGATACCGGCGACTTCTACGGCATGGGCCAGAACGAGTTGCTGATCGCCAAGGCCCTCAAGCAGGTGCCACGCTCCAAGGCCTTTATTTCGGTGAAATTCGGGGCGTTGCGCGATCCGGCCGGCGGCTGGAGCGGCTACGACGGACGGCCGGCGGCGGTAAAGAACTTCCTCGCCTATACGCTGACGCGGCTGGGTGTCGACTACATCGACCTCTATCGTCCGGCCCGGGTCGACCCATTGGTTCCCATCGAAGAGACCATCGGTGCCATCGCCGATTTGGTGCGGGCCGGCTATGTCCGCCATATCGGCCTCTCGGAGACGGGTGTCGCGACCATCCGCCGGGCCCAGGCGATCCACCCGATCGCCGATCTGCAGATCGAATACTCGCTGATGAGTCGCGGCATCGAGGCCGCCATCCTGCCCACCGTCCGTCAACTGGGCATCGCGGTGACCGCCTATGGCGTTCTGTCGCGCGGCCTGTTGAGCGGACGGGTGGCTGCTGCGGGCACGCCCGGCGACATCCGCACCACCCGCATGCCACGCTTCGCCAAGGATAATCTCGAACGCAATCTCGGCCTGGTCGAGGCTCTCCGGGCCATCGGTGGGGAAAAAGGGGCGACGCCGGCCCAACTGGCCATCGCCTGGGTCCGTTCGCGCGGCGCCGACATCGTCCCGCTGATCGGCGCCCGCCGCCGCGATCAACTGGCCGAAGCCCTGGACGTGCCGCAGCTGTCGCTCGACGCCAAGGATCTGGCCCGCATCGAAGCGGCGGTGCCGCCCGACCAGGTCGCCGGCACGCGCTACGACGGGGCGATGATGGCCCATCTCGACAGCGAGCGG
The DNA here is from genome assembly GCA_903858635.1 of uncultured Telmatospirillum sp. Taxonomy (GTDB): domain Bacteria; phylum Pseudomonadota; class Alphaproteobacteria; order Rhodospirillales; family Magnetospirillaceae; genus DUZF01. The sequence goes on from CAIOJO010000398.1 coordinate 1,896, forward strand.
CATTGACACCGCGGGCGGTCAGCGCTCCATGATCGCCCGCAGGTTCTCGCCGGAGTAATAGTCGTCCTTGAGCCGGTGGTCGTCGCTGGGATCGCTGTAAAATATGAGATCCTTGCCCGTTCCGATGACCAGCAGGTCGGCGACATAACGGCCGCTGACCAGGTCATTGAGATTGGTGAGCGGCGCGGAGACACAGGCGTGCAGCTCCCAGGCCGGCATCACCGGGCTCTCGTTCAGGCGCCACAACTTGCCCTGGCCGTCATAATCTTCGCCGATGACGATGTTCCAGCTGTCCTCGTCGAGGTAGAGAACCTTCTTCGGCGCGGTATGACGCATCCCCGCCTTGACCGTTCCCTCTAACACCCACAATCGATGCAGCTCGTAGCGACGATACTCGGGGTTGATGAAGCGCGGCCCAAGGACATCGCCGTCAACGGCGTTGAAATCGGCCATCCGGAAGCCGTTATAGGGGGCGTAGATTTCCTTTTTGCCGGTCAGGGTCCAGTCGAAGCGATCCGGATTGCCGAAGAACATCTGCATTTCGTCGGTCGGTTCCTGGTTCTCGGTGCCGATGATGGGAGCGTCATAGGCATAGCTCGGCAACCGCCGGACCCGGCGCTGACCGGTGAAGTAGTAGAACGGCTCGGGTGCCTTGCCGAAATAGTAACGGGCGAGAAGGGCCTGCCCCGCCAAGGCCGCCGGTTCCTCGATGGGATAGACGATGCCGGTCATCAAGCCGCCGAAATCCTTCGGGCTATGCGCGCCGCGGGCGGCCCAGGGATAATAGTTGAGCTCCGACCAGCGGTATTTGATGTCGCCGCTGCGGCCGGAACCGGCGGTGATGACGGTCCGGCCGACCGGCCATTCCTCGCCGACCCCCTGATAGCGGGTCTGGAAATTCCACATCGCCTCGATGCCGCTTTGTGGCGACGGGAACGGAACCGACGGCAGGACCGCGTCGTCGAGCGACCAGCCGTCGGCGGCGATCTTGGCCTTGCCGGCCCCGGCTTTGGTATTCTGCTGCACAAAATCCGGCAAGGTGCAGTTGCGATGGCTTGGATAGATATCCATCCGATAGCCGGGCGTGTTCTTGATCTGGCTGATCTGGGCGGGAACCAGCCGGTCGGCATAGGAGTCGACATTGGCCGCGTCGATCGAGAACAGCGGCTTCTCGTCCTTGTAGCGCCAGAATTCGCCGCGCGGCCGATCATGCGTCCATCCCGGCAACGGCGCCAGTTCGCCCTCCCACCGGGGAATGCTGCCATCCTTATTGCCGGCGACCTCGCCACCGGCCGGGGTCAAGTCCCGCCCCAAGGCCCCCTTCACGCCGGGTTCGGCGGCCCAGGCCGATACCGCCAGCCATAGCGCCAGCGAGGTTGCGACAAAGGTGACACCCGTTCTCATTGGTCCTGGCCCCCGGTAAATTGGCGGGGGATTGATGCCTGATGGCCGAGGCGGAGTCAACGCAGCCCGGCCACGCCCGACGCAGCCAAGCGTCTATCGGTGGCAGGCGATCGGGGCTATTCTTTGCCCCGAACCGGACAGGGCAACCAATGACCTCGCACCCCGCTTTGCCGAACGATCTCGCCCCCTTCTGGATGCCGTTCACGGCGAACCGTCAGTTCAAGGCCCAGCCGCGGCTGTTGGCCAGCGCCGAAGGCATGTACTACCGGACGGTGGACGGGCGTCAGCTGCTTGATGGCACCGCCGGGCTGTGGTGCGTCAATGCCGGCCATTGCCGCAAGCCGATCGTCGAGGCGGTGCAGCGCCAGGTCGCGACGCTGGACTACGCCCCCTGCTTCCAGATGGGCCATCCGCTGGTCTTCGAGGCGGCAGCCAAACTCGCCGCCATGCTGCCGGGCGATCTCGACCGGGTGTTCTTCACCAATTCCGGCTCCGAGGCGGTCGACACCGCGTTGAAGATCGCCCTGGCCTACCACCATGCCCGCGGCGAGGCCGGCCGCACCCGCCTGATCGGCCGCGAGCGAGGCTATCACGGCACCGGCTTCGGCGGCATTTCGGTGGGCGGGCTGCCCTCCAACCGCAAGGCCTTCGGCAGTCTGCTGCCGGGCGTCGATCATCTGCCGCACACCCATCTGCCCGAGCGGAACGCCTTCAGCCGCGGCCAACCGGCGCATGGGGCCGAATTGGCCGACGGCCTGGAACGGCTGATCGCCCTGCACGATGCCTCGACCATCGCCGCCGTCATCGTCGAACCGCTGGCCGGTTCGACCGGCGTGCTGGTGCCGCCGCAGGGCTATCTGCAGCGGCTGCGCCAGATCTGCGACCGCCACGGCATCCTGTTGATCTTCGACGAGGTGATCACCGGCTTCGGCCGCCTGGGGAGCGGCTTTGCGGCCGAGGTGTTCGGCGTCATGCCCGACATCATGGCCTGCGCCAAAGGCTTGACCAATGGCACCGTGCCGATGGGCGCCGTGGCGGTTCGCCAAGGCATCTACGACGCCTTCATGAAGGGCCCCGACAGCGCCATCGAGTTCTTTCACGGCTACACCTATTCGGGCCACCCGCTGGCCGCCGCGGCGGCCATTGCCAGCCTGGACCTCTATGTCGCCGAAGGCCTGTTCGCCCGCGCCCGGGAATTGGCCCCCTATTGGGAACAGCAGGCCCATGCATTGGCCAGCCTGCCCCATGTCGTCGATATCCGGAATTTCGGCCTGGTCTGCGGCATCGAACTGGCACCGCGGCCCGACCGCCCCGGCAGCCGGGCCTACGACGCCTTCCTCCGCTGCTTCGAACGGGGCGCCTTGATCCGCGTGACCGGCGACATCATCGCCCTGTCGCCACCTCTGATCATCGAGAAGACGGAAATCGACGCCCTGTTCGCGACGGTGGCCGAGGCACTCCGCGCAGTGGGGTGAAAAGATTGGGCCGCTCCCCCACCGGGAGCGGCCCACGACCGTTCACTGTATCCTATAGAGCGCGCTTGTAATTTTCCGGTGCCAACAGAATTCCGATAAACGCGAGGACGGCGATCACTTCGAAGTAAAGAACGACCGGCGTGAAGCTCGTATCGTTGCCCATCAGGCTGGTGGCGATAAGCGGGGCCATGCCGCCCCCGAAAATGATCCCCAACTGCTTGCCGAGCGAGCTTCCGCTGACGCGGACCTCGGTGGGAAACAGTTCGGCCGAAAAAGCCGCTTCGGGAGCGAACATCAGCGCATGGATCAGACCGATCGACACCGCCAGCCCGAGCAGCAGGTACATGACGTTCCTTTCCAGGAGGATCTGGAAAAACAGCGGGTACCAGATGGCGGCAAGAACGATGCCGGCGAGCAGGAACGGGCGGCGGCCGAACCGGTCGCTGAAATGGGCGATCAGCGGAACCATCATGACTTCAATGATATTGCCGACCATCGTTCCCGTGGAGATGCCCGCCGCCGACATTCCCAGCTTCTTCACGGCATAGCCCAAGACAAAAACCGTGCTCATATACTGGAATGAGCTGTGGACCATGTTGATGAGACAGGACAACACCGTCGACTTCTTCCACGACCGGAAGACGATGGCCACCGGCACCCGCGGGACCTTCTTTGACGCCTGCACGAACTTAAACAGAACCGATTCGTCGACGTGGTAGCGGATATAGGTTCCGATGACCACCAGCACGAAGCTGAACAGGAACGGCACCCGCCAGATCCAATCCTTGAACGCATCCGTCCCGAAGCTGTTGACCAAGAGAGCGATCGACCCGGACGCGATGATGATGCCCATGGGCCCAGAGGCGTTGACGAACGAGGCGAAGAAGCCGCGCTTGGCCGATGGCGCGTTCTCCAAGGTCAGCGACACCGCATTCATGTATTCGCCGCCGAAGGCGAATCCTTGCAGGAAGCGCAGGACCACCAACAGGACCGGCGCTCCCACGCCGATCATTTGATAACTGGGCAAACAACCGATCAAGAAGCTGGCGATACCCATGATCAGCAGGGTCGCCATCAGCACCGACTTTCTGCCGATGCGGTCACCATAATGGCCAAAGACCAGGCCCCCGAGCGGTCGAGCCGCAAAGCCGACCGCAAAGGTCGCATAAACGGCGAGCGTTCCAGCCAGCGGATCCATCTTCGGAAAAAAGAAGAGATCGAAGACGATCGGCGCAATGAACGCGTAGCAGAAGAAATCATAATGCTCGATTGCCGACCCGAGTGACGAGGCAAAGACCAACCGGCGGAACGCCGATTTACTCAGGCCCCCGGACTCGGGAATTCCCGCGTTCAGCGGCATGGCTATCGCATCCGATGATGTTGTCGTCATTTCAGCCCCCCGTATTATTGACCGTTTGCAGCACGTTAATTAACAGATTCTAGCAAACCACTGTCTCAGCCGTCGACCGAATGCGATTGGCAACCAGTCTAACGGCCGACAAACTGTGGCGTTCTCTTTTCAAGAAACGCCTGAATGCCTTCTTTTTTGTCAGAAGAAGCAAAAACCAATTGAAAAGACTTCAATTCGCTACGCAAACCCGCGTCGAGGCTGCCATTCATGCTTTCCAGCACCGCCTCCTTGATCAGGCGAGCCGACAAAGGCGCTTGCCGGGCAATCTCCTGCGCCAGTTTCAGCGCCTCGGCCAGCACCTGGTCGTCGGCGACAAGGCTGCTGACGAGGCCGAGAGCCTGGGCTTCCGCGGCCGAGATGATCTCCCCGGTCAGCAGCAGCTTCATGGTCACGAACTTGCCCGCCACCCTTGTCAGGCGCTGGGTGGCGCCGCCCCCGGGGATCAAGCCGATGCGGATCTCGGGTTGCCCGAATTTGGCCGAGTGGCCGGCGACGATGATGTCGGCATGCATCGCCAGTTCGCAGCCGCCGCCGATCGCATAACCATTCACCGCAGCGATCACCGGCTTCGGGCAGTCGGCGATGGCCCCCCACAGGGCCCGCATGTTGCGCCCGATGACGTCGATGGGTGAGGCATCGACATATTCGCGGAGGTCGGCCCCGGCGCAGAAGGCCGTCTCGTTCCCGGTGATGACGATACAGCGCACCTCGTCCCGGAAACTCAGGTCCTTGAATAGGGCCGCCAGTTGGTGACGCAATGTCAGATTAAGCGCATTGCGCACCTCCGGCCGGTTCAGCCGCAGCAGAACAATGCCGTCACCGGGACTTTCCTGCAGAACCAAGGCTTCCTTGTTGGTCACAGCCAATCCTTGCTTCGCGTCGTTAAGCGCCGACCATGGCCAACCCGCCATTGCAGAGGAGGAACTGGCCGGTCATATGGCGCGAATCGTCGCCGGCCAGGAACATGACCGGTCCAACCATGTCTTCCGGCGTGGCGATGCGGCCCAATGGCGTCTGCCGCAACACCTGTTCGCGGCGGCCGTGTTGCCAGTCGTAGCGGTTCTTGAGCGCTTCGGTCTCCATGAACGCGGCCCCCAGCGTGTTGACCCGGACTTTGGGGGCAAGCGCGTGGGCATAGGATTTGGTCAAGCCGATGACGGCGTATTTGGCGGCGGCGTATTGCGGCGCGCGCGGGCTCCCGGCGATGACCACTTGCGAGCCGATATTGACGATCGAACCACCCTCGAGATCGATCATGCGCGATCCCACTTCGTGGATCATGTACATCGTCCCTTTGACGTCCACCGCCAGCGTATGCTCGATGACCTTTTCATCGAACTCTCGCCAGGACGTCTGATCGAGCGCCATATCGCCGACATTGTTGACCAGCACGTCGACCCGGCCGAATTCGGCGAACGACGTCTCGGCGATCCGCCGGACGTCGTCGAGCTTGGCGATGTCGCCCTGCACAATCATCGTCTTGCGCCCCAGGGCGCGTACCGCGGCGGCCGTTTCCTCGGCACCCTTCGATGAGCTGTGGTAATGAACAACCACATGGGCACCTTCTGCGGCGAAGGATGTGGCGAGCACGGCGCCAAACCCACGCCCGGACCCCGTCACAAGAACGACCTTATCCTGAAATCTTGCCATAATTACCCCAGATCTTTGCAGCCAAGTTCCTAAGAACAAGAACAGTTTTACGAATTCTGAAAATCACCAGCGTTGCTTGATCGAAGTTATGCAAGACGACTGGCGAGTGCTTTGAATTCCTCGTCGCTCACCAGCCGGTGGTTCCTGATGGCCAGGTCCTTGACCTCGGCGAGAAGGTTGGGAAACTTTTCAGCCGGAACGCTGAGATTGAGGGCGTCACATTTGATCTTGATCGAGGCGACACCGCTTTTCTTGCCGAGCACGATGCCGCGCGGTGTGTCGAGCAGCTCCGACGAATAGGGTTCGATCGCTTGGGGGATATGGAACTGAGCGGCAACGGCACCGGTCTCGCGAACAAACAGGTTCTCGCCCACCAGGGCCTTCCAGGGCTCCAAATGATAACCGGCAATCTCGCGGAGGCGTGTCGAGGCTTTGCGCACGCGATCCAGGCGAAAACCGGTCTCCACCTTGTAGAGCAGTTCGAGGGCCAGCGCGATCTGGCCGAGATCGGCGTTTCCGGCCCGCTCACCGATGCCGTCGATGGTGCCATGAATCCAGGTCGCCCCGGCGGCGATCGCCGCCACGGCGCCGGCCGTGGCCAAACCAAAGTCGTTATGACCGTGGAAATGGATCGGAATATCGGCACCAAACCATTCTTGGATGCGGGCGATCAGATAGGTCACCGCCTCTGGGGTCGCGATGGCCAGGGTGTCGACGATGACGATCTCGGAGGCGCCGGCATCCCGGGCCGTCTTATAAGCCCGCTCGATAAAGGCAAGATCGGCACGGGTTGAATCGACCCCAAAGAAGGCGACCTGGATCCCTTGCTTGACCCCGAACTCGACCGCTGTCCGGATTCTCTCCACAACCGAATCCGGCGACACGCCCAGCGCCTCGAGCTTGTAATTGGAAATCGGCGCTTCAACGACGGCGTGGCGCATGCCGAGGTCCGCCACGGCCGCCACGTCTTCGACCAGGGCACGGGCAAATCCCCAGATTTCGGCTTTCAACCCGGCCGCCATGATCTGCCGGATCGCCAGCTTGTCATCCTCGGAGACCCGCGGGAAGCCGGCCTCGATGCGGCCCACCCCCAAGCCGTCCACCATCTTGGCGATTTCCAGCTTCTGATCCGGGTCGAACATGACGCCGACCGATTGCTCGCCATCGCGCAGGGTGGTGTCGTAAAAGCCGGCCTTGCGCTTGGGACGGCCCGCCAGGGCCGTCTCGTTCAACGTGCCGGTCCACACCTTGTCTCGATCAATGTTGGTCATTGGTCAGAACCTCTGTCTTTCCGGCGCCGGAACGCCATAGGCATCTTTCCACGAGATCACCGGGTTGCGCAGGATGCCGATCTTCTCGATTTCCGCTTCGATCACGTCGCCGGGCTTCAGGTACCAGGCCTGCGGATCGGCACTGAACGCCGCGACGCCCGAGACCGTGCCGGTGGTCACGATGTCGCCGGCCGAATAGCCGGCCGGAGAGAACTTGGACAGGATCTGCGGAATGGTCACCGACATGTGGCTCGAATTCGAGATCTGGCGTTTTTCGCCGTTCACCCGAAGCTCGAGGGCCAGATTGTAGGGATCCGGAATTTCATCGGCGGTAACGATCCACGGCCCGAATGGGCAGAAGGTGTCGATCGCCTTACTGAAGCTGAAATTGGCCGATTCCATCTCGCGGCGCTGAATATCGCGTGCCGTAATGTCATTGAAGATGAGGTAGCCGCCGATATAGTCCTTGGCTTCTTCCACACTGAAATGTTTGCCAGGCTTGCCGACAACGATCGACAGCTCAAGCTCGTAATCCAGTTCTTCAGTCAAATGCTCGGGATAGATAATCGGCGCATTGGGACCGATTATTGCGTCGACATTCTGGAAAAATACGATCCATGGCTTGATTGCGTGCGGCCAATTGGCCCGGTCACCTTCCTGCGCATGTTCCTTATAGTTTCCGGCAGTATGGAATATCTTCTTGGGAATAATCGGAGCCTGAAGCGCAACGTCCGCCAGCGCGAAGCGACGGTTGGTCTTGAGCTTCTCCGCATAGAGCTGCACGGGGTGGCCAAGCTCGAACAGGGTGCGCATGTCGGCAACGTCGAGCACAACGACGTCGTCGCCTTCCAACGCCCCAACCAACTGTTGGCCGTCGGCTACGAAGGTCAAGAGCTTCATTTCGCAGATTAACTCCTAGCTAATTTGAAAGGCCTCACCACCCCAATTCTTCTAAAGAAGGCAAGCCGCAAGAAGCAAATCACAGATGCGCATGAATACTGCGTACCGGATATCATAGCCGCTCTCGTATTGCAGATGAAGATTTGGACGCCGGTTCCGGGTGCTTCATTGGGATCTTCTATGCAACCATTGTGGCGGGTGCGCCATTGCGAAGTCCAATAATGTTTTTTAACAACGCCATGACGCGACGTTATGGATGCTGGGCAGCCCTCGGCCTGCCAGAGGATTAAACCGCCAGCTGCGGCATAAGCTTCAGCACGTTCCCCCGTTGCACCGCCAGCATGTCGGCTTTGCTCAGGTGACGGTCATGCATTTCCCTGGCATTGGTCTCGACCCGCACGAAGGGGTAGTCGGTGCCGAACAGGATTTGCGAGTGCGGAACATAGTTCAGGATCGCCGCCATGCTGGGGCCATAGGCCGCATCGGCGGTGTCGTAGAACAGGCGGCGCAACTCGTAATCGATGCCCAGCGGGGCGAATTGGGCAACCCGGTCGGCAGGCATTTCCGACAGGGCGTTGCGCATCCGTCCGGCGAGGGCCGGAACGGGGCCGCCGCAATGACAGAAGATCCAACGGATGTCGCGGTATTTCACGAAGCAGCCGCTCAACAACAGACTCACCACGGCACGGCCGGTATCGTAGGGAAACTCCACCAGCAAAGGCTCGCGCGGCGCCACCTCCGACATCAGGGCGGTGCAGCAGGCGGCCGGGAGCGGATGGCAGAACACGACGGCCTTGCGACGGTTCAATTCCTCGAGCACCGGGGCAAAGGCGGGATTGCCCTGCCACAGGTTACCATAGCTGGTCATCAACCCGATTCCCGGGGCCTTCAGCACGTCCAGCGCATATTCGATCTCGCGCAAGCTGCCCTCGACATCGGGCAGCGGCAGAAAGCCGAACTGGGCAAAGCGACCCGGATAATCCTGAATCATCTTGGCGCCGAATTCGTTGCAGTCGCGGGCCAGGCCGCGAAACTGGTCGGCCGTCATGCCCGCCAGCCCCGGGCGTGACGAGGTGGAAACCACCGCTTTGGCGACGCCATTCTGATCCAGCGCCTCGACGGCACGCGCCGGGCTCCAATCGCGGATCCGGGGCGGCACCTCGCCAAAGACGCCGGCCAGCATCTTGAAGGTGGCCTCCTGAATGACGGTGGGAAAGAAGTGGTGATGGACATCGATGGTTCCGGCCGCCATCCTGTGCGGCGTTTCGGCCGCCGCCGGCAGGCCGCCCAGCAGGCTGGCGGCACCGAAGGCCAAGGCGGAGGAGAGCAGTTGCCGGCGCGACGGGGCGCAGCAATCGCCGGTCGGGCCATGTTCATGCGCGGTCGCGCCCATGTGAGGCAGATCCATTGCTCCCCCTTCCGGCCGTATCGGCCGGATATTCGGCAAATCCAGCCGCGATTGCAGCCACCCCGCTTAGTCGACAGCAGGCTCGGATCTACGTCCAATAATGTATGTGGGTATTACTATAACTGCCGGTTATCGAACCGGCGAGCGAGGCCCCTCGGCGACGGCGCTGCAGCAGCCTTCAGATACGGGCCGCATCATGGCCGGCCACCTGCCTCAGCACTTTGGCGAAGCGGAGCGCGATCGGCGACATCTCGTCAGCCTTCCGCCACATCAGTCCGACTGGCCGGAGAACGCTGACATCCAACAGAGGAACCGAGCACAAATGTCCGGCCCCGCATTCGACGTCGACCAGCCGCGGTGACATCAGGGTGACGCAATCGGTGTTCATGACGATGGCCTTGATGGCCAATATGGAGTTCGTGGTGATGCCGGCATTGGGCCAGTGTAGCCCGGCCCCCATGAACACCATTTCCATCTGCGAGCGGAACGCGCTGCCCCCGGCCGGCAGCACCCACTGCACGGCGGAAAGCTCGCTCAGTGAAACCGAAGACCGGCCACCCAATGGATGCTGCGGCCGTGTAATAAGCGACCAGTCGGCAAGGATCAAGGGCTCCTCGGCAATGTCCGGATAGTCCGGCCCGACGCCGAGCCGGCTCACCACCAGGTCCAATTCCCTCGACCGCAACATCGAGACGATCTCGTCGTCGAGCCCTTCCGTCACCGACACCGAAACATTGGGCGTCTCCCGCGTCAGCAGTTCCAGGGCGGCCGGCACCAGCCCCACCGCGGTCACCGGGGTGATGCCGATGGCGAGAGGCCCTTCGATGCCGAGCGATCTCAGGCGCGTGTCTTCCTTGGCCTGCTCCAGCAGAGACTCGATCGCGTGCGCATAGCGCGCCAAGGCTTTTCCGAAATCATTGAGTCGGGCCCCTTGACGGTCCCGATCGAGGACGCGAACGCCAAGTTCCCGCTCCAGCAAGGCGATACTCTTCGACAGGGCCGGCTGCGAGATGCGCGTCGCCGCCGCGGCGCCACTGAATGAGCCGTGCCTCGCGACCATCAGCAGATCGAGCAATCGTCGGGGATCGGCCTTCATTCCTGAATATTGTCCCTTCGGAGCCCAGGCATTGGGCACCAGACTCTCTCAGGAACATGGTAAATGCAACAACATCCGCCCGCGCCACGCCACGCCGCTTTTGTCGCATCCCGGGCGAATCAACCGCCTTTTGGGGCCCGGTCGAAGACTTGAGAGAAGTCACCGGCGCGCAATATTTGACAGAACCGCAGCAGCGCCTCCAACTTCTGTCCGAGCCTGTCGAAGCTGGCGGACAGATCGGCGGTTTCGGCGGCCAACTGTCCCGCAACCCGGAAGGTTTCGACCAATCCCTCGGTCGACTGATTGACCAGAGACAACGCCCGGGACGCGCCCGCGGTCGCGTCTCGGATGCCGACGATTTGCCGATAGGTGGAACCGGTGCGTGGGACTGGATCAACGGACGAGTCTTGGTCGGAAAGCGTTGCCATGATCTTATCCTCGGCACGGAATGCCGTGCGTACAGAAACGATATCAGACCGATATCGTTTCTGCAAGCGGCGGGCACCAGCCGTCTGTCGGGATGAGGTCAGACGGCGGCAATCTCCTTGACCCCGGCCTTGTCGGTCTTGAACACATGATTGATCAGCCATTCCCGCAGGAAGGACATCAGTTCGGCCGTCAGGGTGGCTTTGCCGGCCACGAAGTCACGCTGGAATTGTTCGACCTTGCTCACCAGATCGGCATGCGTCTTCAGATGCTGGGGCAGCGTCTTGAGGCCCCCTTGCCGCCAAATGACTTCCTCGCGGGCGAAATGGTCACGGGTGTACTGAACGAGTTTAGCCAGGATGTCGGTGGCGACATCGCGCCCATGGCCTTCGAGCATCGCATGGTTCAACTCGTTGACGTATTGCACCAGCATCTGGTGATCGGCGTCGATCACCGGATGTCCGGTATGCCAGGCCGGGCCCCATTCCAAGGTCGCGCCGCCGCTTTGCAGACGAACCAGGAAATTGTCCGCCACGGCCCGCATCGATTCCGCCTGGCGGCTTAGATCCCGCGCCGCCGCGAACACGCTCTGCGCCGTCGAGGTGGTTTGCGTGGCGCCGCTGCTGACGCCGACGATGTTTCGCGACACCTCGGCGGTTCCCGCATGGGCTTCCTGGATGTTGCGGGTGATCTCCTGGGTGGCCGCGCCTTGCTCCTCGACCGCCGCCGCGATGGCTGCAGAGACCTCGTCCATCTGCTGAATCGTCGAGGCGATGCTGCTGATCGCGGTCACCGCATTGTTGGTTTGCTCTTGCACGGCCTTGATCTGCTCGGCGATCTGGTCGGTCGCCTTGGCGGTCTGATTGGCCAGATGCTTGACCTCGTTGGCCACCACCGCGAACCCCTTACCCGCCTCGCCGGCTCTGGCCGCCTCGATGGTGGCGTTAAGCGCCAAAAGATTGGTCTGGCTGGCGATGTCGCTAATCAGTTTGACGACGTCGCCGATATTGGTGGCGGCGTTCGCCAGTCCGCGCACCAACTGGTCGGTGGTCGCCGCCTCGACCGCCGCGTTCTGCGCGATGAGGCTGGCCCGCCCGACTTGCGCGGCGATTTCGCGGCTCGAGGCGGCAAGTTCTTCCGAGGCGGCGGCAACCGTCTGCACATTGGCGGCAGCCTGCTCGCTGGCGGCGGCCACCGCCCCGACCTGCGCGCCGGTCTGATGCGCAACCTCGGACATCATCTGTGCATTGCCTTCAAGATTGCCCGCAGAGGAGATAACGGTACCGACCACCTCGACGATCTTCGAATTGAACTCCTCGATCAGACCGGCCTGCGCCTCGGCGGCCTGTTCCTTCGCCGCTTGCGCGGCTCCCTGTTCCAGCCGCAACCGGTCGGCGGCCTTGGCCTCGTTGCGCAGGATCTCGACGGACCGGGCCAGCAGGCCGATTTCATCGACTCGCCCGGTGGCCGGGACCAGCACATCATGGTCACCGACCCCGATGCGGTCGGTGACTTGGGCCAGCGACCGCAACGGCAGGGCGATGGACCGGGAAATCCGCCAGGCGATCGCCGACACGGCGGCCAGCAACAACACGCCAAGGATCGCAAAGTTCCGCACCGAGCGGGCAAACTCCGCATCGATGTCATCCATGTAGACGCCTGTGCCCACGACCCAGCCCCAGGGCCGATAATCGTCGACGAACGAGACCTTGCGGGCGGGCTGGTCCGCGCCCGGCTTGGCGAACCAATAGTAGACGTGACCGCCGCCGTTCTGGGCCAGCCTGATCATCTCGGGGATGTAGGCGTAACCCTTGACATCCTTGGTATCGAGAAAGTTTTTGCCCTCGCGTTCCGGTTTCGAACCGTGGACCAGGTTGAGGCCGCTGTAATCGTAGACGAAGAAATACTCGCCGCCGGCATAGTGCATGCCGCGAATGGCGACCTTGGCCAAATTCTGCGCCGTGGCTTCGTCGAATTCGCCGGCTTTGGCCCGCTCGTGGAAGGCCTTGGCCGTATCGATGGCCACCTCGACCAGGTTCCTGGTCTCGACCTGGTGGGCTTGCAGCAGCTGACCTTTGAGATCGATGACGGCCCAGGCCGACAAGGTGACAATGCCGACGGCGCTGAGGCCGACCAGTACGGCGAGGCGGAGCATTACGCTCCTGATGCGAAATAGAACGGACATTCTACCCCCCCGCTCTCGGTGTGAGGGGATGTCCCGGTCGATGTTGAAATTGGAGGGCAGGCGTTGCTCACCTTGAGCCTGTAGGCTCGGGGTGTCGAATCCGCAAAGGAGAGCAACGCCATGAAGAAATCTACCACATTGGCCGCCGTCGTTCCGGCGACA
>CAIOJO010000399.1 GCA_903858635.1 uncultured Telmatospirillum sp.
CTCCGCCGGTCCCGGCCCTGCCCTGGTTCGATCCCTGTTTTGATCCGTTTTGGTCGTTCTGTTGTGCACCGGCGGGGGAAACCATCGCCAGCAAGGACAATGCGGCCAAGCCAAAGATCAGGCGTTTCATGCGGCACCTCGTTGTTGAAGATTGAACCGCGAGAGGAAAAATCGGAAAGCGAGGATTGCGCTTCTGCCAACAACAGCCGATTTCCGATTTTGTTTCAGTCAGCTTGACAGCGCCACCAAGCCCTAAGCGAGCGCGAGGTGTTCAGAAGGTCCCTCGAACCTACAGGGGACGGCCGAGCCGATATCTAGCGGCTCCTAGGCCGGGGCGGTTGCCCTGGACTTCGGCGCATCCTCCGGTAGCACTATCGGCTGCCCCACGAGGGATAGCGCGGCGGGACGCGGGTGGTCAGCCAATATGCTAGTAGACGGGCGCATTACGCCGGGCATGAATCGGACCGTTCCATGACTCCTGCTGCCTTCTGCCGCATCCTTGGCACAACGATCCTTCTGACCACGCTGGTCTCTCGGTCTTGCGCCGCCGAGACCCCGACACCGCTCGCCGATTGGCAGTTTTCGGCCGGCGAGGTGTTGTCTTCGCTCGATGGCCCGGTGCCCGACTGGCGCGTCACGCTGGGGCCGGGCGTCGATGTCCAGCCGACTTATCCGGGGGCGAAGCGCTATACGATAGAACCTGCCGGAATCGTCGATTTGCGCTACCTGGACCTTGCCTTCCTGTCGGACGGCGAAGGCATCGGCGTCAACATCCTGCGTGGCCAGGGCTACCGGGCGGGCGTCGCCATTTCCTATGATCTCGGCCGCAATCATCACGACGATCCGCGGTTGGCCCAATTGGCGAATATATCGCCGGCGGCTGAGCCGAAATTATTCGCGCAGACCTTCCTGAAAGTGGTCGTCCTCACCGCCAATATGCGGAAGGGCCTTGGTGGCCATGACGGAGTCATCGGCGATGTCGGAGCCTATATGCCGCTGCCGATCGCCCCGCATGCGTTCCTGTTTGTCGGACCGACCATCAGCCTCGCCGACAGCCGCTACATGAAGGCATATTTCGGGGTGGATGCGGCCCATGCCAAAGCTTCCGGCTTGCCGGTCTTCGCTCCGGCCGGGGGCCTTCGGGAAACCGGCCTAGGAGCGACCGCCATCTACCTGTTGGGCGACCACTGGTTGTTGAATGCCGACGCGGCTTATCAGCGCCTGCTCGGTGACGCAGCCCGCAGTCCGATCACTGAAGCCAAGACCCAATTCACCGCCGATTTCAATATCGGCTATCGGTTTTGAGTCGACTTCGCGGGGTGACGAAGTATGAGCTCACGCGGGCGGCGGGTCAGCCAGTCGGCCAAACCGAGCCCGAACATGATCAACAGCCACAGCACCAGGCCGACGGCCAGCAGGGGGAGGATCCCTGCACTGCTGACCAGATGCATGTCGAACCAGGCGATCAGCGCCGCAGGACGGCGGCCACCAGGCAGAGGACCAATAGGTGGCCGGCCAGGCTGACGCCAAGCAGCAGCAACAGGGCAATCCAGACGCCGAGCAAGGTCTGCGATGGGGCAAGGCGACCTCAGCGGGAAATTAGATAAAGGGTGGGGAACAGGAACACCCAGACCAGATCGACGAACTGCCAGTAAAGGCCGACCATTTCCACCGTCACTGCCGGTGCCGGCCAAAGAGTTCGCGCTCTCGCGCCGGAGACCGCTGGGCACTCCATCTGGAATGGCGACATGCCTGAGACGGGCTCGTCCCCCTGATAATCTTCCACCGAATTCACGAAAGATTCGTCATTCGGAGTGATCTGCCCTTCGAGACCGACCCACTGTAGAGGATTGCGCAAAGATGGCCAAATCACCGCTTCAATCGCAGGGAGATGGGACAAGTCGGGCGCAGAATTTCGCCGCCCGCATTTTGGCAGGTGCCTTGCTGTTGCTGGGTCTTTATACTCTCCGGGCGTTTATCGATGCCCTGGCCTGGGCCGGGATATTTGCCATCGCCCTCTGGCCGGCCTATTGTCGGGCCAAGGCGCGTTATGGCATGGGACATCACAATATCCTCCTGCCCGCCTTGTTCACGCTCGGGGTCGCGTTCCTGTTCATGATGCCTTTGCTGCTGATCGGTGTGCAATTGGCCAGCGAGAGCCATGCCTTTACCAGTTGGCTGCACAGCATCCAGCGAAATGGCATTCCCGAGCCGAGATTTCTGAGCCATATGCCCTTTGGACAGACCCAGATCGATGATTGGTGGGCGCAGAACCTTGCCGATCCGGGAAGTGCGTCAGATCTGGTTGGACATGCAACCGAAGGTCATATCACCGATATTGGCCGGTTGCTCATTGTCCAACTCGTCCGGCGGGTTACCTTGTTCCTGTTTGCCTTGCTTACCGTCTTCTTCCTGTTCAAGGGTGGTGATGGTCTGACCCAGAAACTGCGCCATGCCGTGGCCCGGGCCTTTGGCCCGACCGGTGAACGGATGGCCTTGCAGATTGTCGTCTCGGTGCATGGCACGGTCGACGGGCTGGTGCTGGTCGGTCTGGGTGAGGGAGTACTGCTTGGGGTTGTCTATGCCTTGGCCGGAGTTCCCAGCCCGGCCCTGTTCGGCGTGCTGACCGCCATCGCGGCCATGATCCCCTTCGGCGCGCCGTTGGTGTTCGGCATGGCCGCCTTGTTGCTGGTGGCCCAAGGCGCGACTGTCTGGGCCATGGTGGTGTTCGGTGCGGGAATGGCTGTGACGTTTACGGCCGATCATTTCGTCCGGCCGCGGCTGATCGGCGATTCGACCAAGCTGCCCTTCCTCTGGGTGCGGGGATGTCCCGGTCGATGTTGAAATTGGAGGGCAGGCGTTGCTCACCTTGAGCCTGTAGGCTCGGGGTGTCGAATCCGCAAAGGAGAGCAACGCCATGAAGAAATCTACCACATTGGCCGCCGTCGTTCCGGCGACA
>CAIOJO010000400.1 GCA_903858635.1 uncultured Telmatospirillum sp.
GTCATCGAGGGCGGCGGCATCATCGGCGGCCAAGGTGGACAGCGTCTGGTCGAAAAAGGTCAGGCCTTCCGTGTCGCCGTCGGGCTTGGTCATCTCGACATGTTCGACGAAACGGTCGCCGGCAATGGCGATCGAGCGGAAGGGCATGGCGAGGTCGTCGGTGTTGCGCGGGATCAGCGCCACCTGCCACCGCTTGTCGTCGCCCGAACGCGCCACCGTGAAATCGCCCCCCAGCGCCCGCCAATCGCCGGCCAGGGCGCCCCCGAGCATGTCGTAGAGGCGGGCCAGGAACGGCAGGCGGGACGACGGCAGACGCAAGGTTTCGGCGCCGCCAGCCTGTTGCACCAGCCCGGCGGCGGTGATCGCCGTGGTAACGGCGAACGGCTTCTCGGCCCGCCAGATCAGGCCCCGCCCCGGCGCCAGCACGAAGTGACCCTCGGAGCGCAGCGGCGCCTTGAATCCCTTGAGGTGGCGCTCTTGGACGAAGCGCCCGCGCAGGACTTGCCCCGCCTCGAGGCCCGGGCTGGGACCATCGGCGGCAGCGGCCAGCGGAGCCCAGATCAGGCCGAGGGCGAAGGCGAGGGCGAATCGAGCGTTCACGCCGGTTCTCGCACCTTGTCGGTGAGGGCCGGCGGGCTCTCCAACAGCATTTCGCCGCTATCGAGGCGCACCGCGACTTGAACGGTGGGCGCCTTGGTCAGAACTTCGCCGCTGGCGCGATCGCGGATGCGGTAGTCGATCTTCAACCTGTTCGCGACTTCCGCGATGGTGGCGGTGACCACGATCTCCTGGCCGAACCGAACCGGGCGAACATATTTGATCCGCATGTCGACGATCGGCCAGGCATAGCCCGACAGGGCCATCTGCGGGTAGTTGTAGCCGATGCCGTCGAGCAAAGCGCAACGAGCCTGTTCGAGATAGCGGGCGTAGTTGCCGTGCCACACGACCTGCATGGGGTCGAGGTCGTAGAACTGCGCCCGGATGATGACGTCGGTGGAAATCATGGGGCTCCCTCACCGGCCCAGAAGTCGAAGAAGTTGTACCATTGAAACGGCGCCCGGCGAGCAAAGTCCTCCAGCCTGGCGGCATAGGCCGCGGCGTAGCCGCGCAGGGCGGCATCGCGATCCCGGCGCGGCAGCACCACTTGCTCGGCGAAAGGCTCCAAGGTCAGGCGCCAGCCGGCGCCCTCGCGCAGGCAGAACAGCAAGCGGAGCGGACAACCCAGTACCGCCGCCAGGACCCAAGGTCCGTGGGAGAATGCCGCCTCGGCGCCGAGAAACGGCACGCGGCTGACCCGCCCCCGGCTGCGGACCGGGGTGCGATCGCCGGCGATGACCACCCATTCGCCACGCTCCACCCGATCTTTCAGGTCGATGGCGGTCTCCGGGCCGATCTCCGTCACCTGGATCAAGTTCATCGCCGCGTCCGGACGGAACTCGCGGAGCATCCGGTTGTAATTCACCGCGTGGCGGGTATGGACCAACACGGTGAGGCGAGCCCTTGTCTTCTCGTCGAGCAAGGCGCGGGCAAGGTCCACATTGCCAAGGTGAGCGACCACCAAGACGGCGCCCCGCGGGTCGGCGCAAAACGCGGCCAGGGCCTCCGGATCGGCGGCGCGCACGGCATCCTGGGCAATACCGCCGGTCCAGGCGATGAAGCTGTCCAGTGCGCGCGAAGCGAAGCTGAAGAAATGACGGTAGCCTTCGGCCAGGCTCGGCGGCCGATTGAGGGCGCGGCCCAGGAACAGCCGCGAGGCGCGCCGCTGCTCGCCGCCAAACAGAAAGAAGTAGAGCGCGACCGGCGCCAACACCACCCGACAGCCGCGGCGGCCCAACAGCAGGTAGGCGGCGGCGCAGAAGCGCAAGCCCCAATAGGCACCGCGCTCGGCCATCGCGGCCCAATGACGCGACGCCCGCGGCGGACCAACCAATCGCCGCAGCATGGCGAAGACCAGCCGGGCATGCATCTTGCTGATCCGCCAGTTGTCCCTCAGAAGATCGAAGTTCGAGCTGTTGCCGGGCGGGTAGATGACCTTGACCGGCACCATTTCCACCGCTGTGCCCCGCCAGAACAGGCGCACCATGATTTCGGTGTCGAAGTCCATGCGGCGGCCGACTGTTTCCTCGGACAGCAGGCTGCGAACCGCCGCCAGCGGATAGACGCGAAAACCGCACATGCTGTCGGTGATGCGCAGGCTCACTGTCTCGATCCACACCCAGACATGGGTAATCCAGCGGCCGATCTTGCGTCCGACCGGGATCGATGCGTCGTAGAGCGGCTGGCCGCTGACCAGGGCGTCCGGCCTTTCCGCCGCCCGCGCCAGCAAGGCGGGCAGAGCGTCGAGGTCGTGCTGGCCGTCGGCGTCCACCTGCAAGGCGTGCGTGAAGCCGGCCTCCCAGGCCAGGCGGAAGCCTTCGACGACGGCCGCCCCCTTGCCCTGATTGATCGCCAGCCGGCGAACCACCGCGCCGCCCAGCGGGTCGTGCAACGCCGCGATGACCGTCGCCGCCGGCTCCGCACTGCCGTCGTCGATGACGAACACCGGCAGATCCATCCGGCGCAGGCGGGCGACCACCGTGCCGATGGCCTGCCAATGGTTGTGGCTGGGGACGATGGCGCAGGTCTTCACGGAGCAGGCTCCAGCTTGATCCGACCGCTCGAGGCGACCTCGTCGCCGGCGCGGTAGGTGAAGGCCAGGCTGCCTTTGGCCCGGTCGAGCTGCAGGGTCAGCGACAAGGCGGCTTGTGGTTGGATGATACGGCGGTATTTCACCTGGAAGTCGGTGGCCGCCCGCAGGCCGAGGTTGAAATGTTCGGCCCCCAGACGGATCGCCCAGTCGAGTTGAACCACGCCGGGCAGGATCGGCTGACCGGGAAAGTGTCCGGCAAAGGCCGGATGGTCCTCCCGCAGGGCAAGAGCCAGGACGATCCGGCCGTCGGTCTGGTGGTCGATGGAGAGGACAGGGGGCAAGATCACGGCGTCCCCGCGAACAACGCCATGACATCCGCGTCGCGGCGCTTGCCCATCGGCTGCTGCGGCAGGGCCTCGACAAAGCGCCACCGCCGCGGCATCCCGGCGGGCTCCTGGGTGTCGGCAAGGCCGCCGCGGAGCAGCCGACCGAAACGGAAGCCACCCAGCGCGGCAAGACGTTCGCGGCCTTGCGGGCTGGGAACCACTGCGGCCACCAGCCGTGGCGGTTGGCCGGGCAGCAGAACCGCAGCGGCGGCATCGACCCAGGGCAGCCGCAGCAGTGCCGCTTCGATCTCGGCCAGGCTGATCCGTTTGCCCTCGATCTTCGCCACGCGGTCGGCCCGCCCCCGGAAGCGGAAGCCGTCGGCGACGGGCTCCACCAGGTCGCCGCTGTGCAGCCAGTCTTCCACATAGGGTGAGCGCTGCGCCAATCGCCCATCGGCATCGATGCGCATATGGTTGCCGGGCAGCAGGCGCCAGGGCTCGTCGCCGAGGTGTTGACGGCGGGTGGCGAAGGCGCCGGTTTCGGTGCTGCCGAAAATCTCGGTGGGCAAGCAGCCAAGAATGGTCGCCGCTTCGGTGGCCGCCGCGGCGGCCAGCGGCGCCCCGGCGGAAAAGATCAGGCTGGGCCGGCCCTCGGGCCGTAGCGGGCGGAGGCCGGCCAGGCGGCCGAGATGGGCCGGGCTCGAAACGACGACGGCCGCGGCGGGCAGCGCCGCCAGCAGGGTTTCCCAGACCTCGTGCGTCTCGGCGGCAAAGGGTTGGCCGGCAGCCAAGGGCCACAGCAGCCGGAAGGTGAGGCCGTAGACATGCTGGTGGGTCACGGTGGCCACGACCGGTCCGGCCGCCCACAAGGCGTCGTAGGTCGCCACCTCGCGGTCCAGCATGCCGAGGCTCCGGGTGACCCGCTTCGGCGCACCGGTGGAACCTGAGGTGAAGAAGTCGATGCGAAGCCTCTCGGCGTCGAGGCAAGGGAAGGCTGCATCGGCGGTCGGGGCTTCGAGCAGTTCATCCCCCAGCAGGCGGTCGAACTGCCCGGACAGGCTGGCCAATGTGCCGGGCTGGCCGTTGGGTGGCAGCACGATCTCGGCCCCGGCGTGCAACAGGCCGAAGAAACCAACCGCGAAAGCATAGCTGTCGCGGCAAACCAGGGCGGCGCGGCGGCACCCGGCCATTTGGGCGGCGGCGCCCGCAACCTCGGCGCGGAAGCGGCCGAAGCTCTGCGCCTTGCCGTGCCGGAGGGCCACCACCTGATCGTCGGGACGGCCGTCGCTGAGCAGACGCGGCAGGGGCAGCCAAGTCATCGGCGGACCATGCGACGTATGCACAGTTCACCGACGAACAGCGTGCCCATCGCCAAGTAGGACAGCAGGCCGTTCCACAAGGTCCATAGTTCCAAGCTGCCCCACAGCGCGGTGGCTGCCGAAACGGCGGCGTTGCCGATCAGGAAGGCCAGCCAGAGGACGGTGACCTTGCGGGTGTAGGCGACACCTTCGGTCGTCAGGTCCGGTTCGGACAGGCGCGCAATACGCTCGATGATGGTCGGCGGGAAGGCCAAGGACAGGGCGAAAACGAGCGCCACCGTCAGGCTCACCACCACCGGATAGGCCTTCACCGCTACTGCCGGCGCTGCGGCCAGCAACCCGACCAGGCCACCGGCGGCGAGGACCAGAGACAGCGTCCAGACCCGTCCTCCATCCAGCCTTCGGCTACCGAGCAGCCTGAGGGCGATAAGCAGCAGCCCGATCAGGATGAAGGCGGCGGGAGGCAACAGGGGAAGGCCGAAATAGACCAGCGGCGGGTAGGCCAGCCCTCCCGCCACGGCCAGGACGAGCCAATGATTACGGCTTGGCAGGCTCATCCGCCGCCAACAGCTTTTCGACGCAATCAACCACGTCGCCGACGGTGCGGACGGCCTTGAACTCCTCCGGCTTGACCCGGCGCCCGGTCACCTCTTGCAGCTTCACCACCAGGTCGACGGCGTCGATGCTGTCGAGGTCCAGGTCCTCGAACAGCTTGGCATCGAGGGAGACCTTGTCGCGCGGGATTTCAAACAGCTCTTCGAGGTCGCCGGCCAGCTTCTCCAGGATCGCGTCGCGCGACAGCATCAGATTGCCCTCCGCTGGGTCTCGATGAAATGAGCCAGGCTGCGCACGGTGGCAAAATGCGCCTTCACCTCGTCGCTCACCGTTTCGATTTTGATGCCATAGCGCTGGCGGATGGCGACGCCGAGCTCCAACGCGTCGATCGAGTCGAGGCCGAGACCGGCGCCGAACAGCGGTTCCTCGCTGTCGATCTCTTCCGCGGTGATGTCCTCGAGCTTCAAGGATTCGACGATCAGCTTCTTTACGTCCAACTCGATGTCACGCATTGCTTAGTTTTTCCGCGTAGTACGCTTCCAGGAAGCGGGTCAACTGTCGCGCCGCCAGACTGCGATGCGCCGAGTATGAGTATGTCTTGGCGTCGACATATTCGTCCACCGCCAGCCGGAATAGCGGCTTTTCTGCCGGAATGCGCCACCATGGTTCGCCCTTGACCAGGTACGGCGGGACGCAGGTGATGAGCACCGGCTGCACCGGCGCCCCGGTCAGCGTCGCCAGGTTGGCGAAGCCGCGGCGAAAGCGCGGCAGGCACCCGGGGATGGTGCGCGTGCCCTCGGGGAAAACGATCAGGCAGGTGCCGCTGTCCAGGGCCGACTGGCAGGCTTCGACCAGCAACTCCGGTTCCAGGTCGTTGCGGATGTAGCCGGCACGGCGCATCAGGGGTCCGAGGAAGGGATGAGCCCACAGCTCGTGCTTGACGATGCATTGGACCCTGGGGATCAAGGCCATCAGCAGCACGACATCGAGCAGCGACGGATGATTGGCCACCACCAGCCGCCCCTCTGCCCGGTCGAGCTTCTCCAGACCCTCGGTCTCCAGGCGGATCAGCCCACACCGCTGCAGGAGTTCGATGTAAAGGCGAAAGCTGCGATGGATCACCCATTGGGGCCGGTCGCGCCGGTGCCCCGGAACCAGGGCGAGGACCGGCAGCAAAGTTACCGCCAGCACCCCGCCGCCGAAAAAGATAAAGGCGAAAGCGGCAGCGGTGACGCTCAGGCGCCACCCGTGATCAAGCCACCGCATCGGACCGCTCCCAATGCCAAGCGAAGCGTTCGCCCAGGAAGGTGGCCGCAGCGGCGCCGCTGTGCAGGAACTGCAGGAATGCCTTCGCCTGACCCGGGTTTTGCGGTGCTCCGGCGGTGGGCGTGGTGGCCAACGACAACCTCTCGCCCGGGCCCTCGGCGGCGACCACCAGGGCAAGGGCGACGGGTTCGTCCGCCGCATCGGCAAAATCCGAGAACGGTGGCGGCAGGGGCTCGTCGTAATACACCAAGACCACCGGTTCGGGGATGTCCCGGTCGATGTTGAAATTGGAGGGCAGGCGTTGCTCACCTTGAGCCTGTAGGCTCGGGGTGTCGAATCCGCAAAGGAGAGCAACGCCATGAAGAAATCTACCACATTGGCCGCCGTCGTTCCGGCGACA
>CAIOJO010000401.1 GCA_903858635.1 uncultured Telmatospirillum sp.
GCCGCAGGCCACCGAGCTGGTGCTGGGGGCGCTGCGCGACAAGCTGTTCGGTCCGGTGGTGATGTTCGGCCTGGGCGGCATTTATGTCGAAGTGCTGAAGAAGGTCGGCTTCCGGCTGGCGCCGTTTGGCCTCGACGAAGCGAAGGCCCTGATCGAGGAGACCCTGCCCGCCGCCCTGCTGGCCGGCGCCCGCGGCCGCAAGAAGATGGACGTCGAGGCCATCGCCGCGACGGTCGTCGCGCTGGGCCGCCTGCTCGAGGAACAGCCCGCGATCGAACAGGTCGACCTCAACCCCTGCCTGGCCTTGGACGACGGCTGCATGGCCGTCGACGCGCGGATCATCTTCACCGCGGGCAAGTAACGCTGACTTAGGAAAACCGGGAGCGAGGCGAAAGCCTCGCGACTGGAGGGGCCATTCCCGCACTCGCGACTGGAGGGGCCATTCCCGCAGAAGAGTGTGTGAAGAATTGCTTTTCAGAACCTATGGGCCGGCGTCCCCGCCGGCCGCGCCGCAGAGCGGCGGCAATGCTCGCCTTCCGGCTCCGCCGAAACGCCGGCAAGATGCCGGCGCCACTGAATTCTTCCTACCTTGCGCCGCTGGATTTGACCAAGGGATGGTTCTCGTCGAACTTTTCCTTGGGCAAGGCATTCAGCGGCATGCGGATGCGGCGCACCGGCGCCACCGCCAGACGGCCGTCGAGCAGCATGGCTTCCGCCAGTTCGCGATCGGCGCTGAGGGCCAATTCGGCGTGACTGAAGGCGGTGCTGGCGGTGCGCGGGACGGGCGCCGACAGCTGGATGGGATGGGCGTCCCCATTCGGCTTCAACAGGATGATGCCGCCCGGCCGGTCCTGAATCTGGTCGCCCGGGACCGCCCTCGCTTCCTCGAACACCAGATCCCATAGGCGGTGACTGGTTTCCGAGGCGGTGGTGGTGTTGCGCTCGGGATCGACATAGATCGAACTGGGGCGCCGACCGATCACGCGATAGACCATGAAGGGCACGAGAACATCGAACGACCGGTGGGCAGGCAGGGACCCGCGCATCAATAACTCCGGGGCGAAGGAGAAACGATCGTCCAGCACTGGCGGGCCCGCCAGTGTTGGACAGGTCGCGCCTAGCGTCGGCGGGGTGGCGGCCGGCGTCCTGGTTGGCCCATGGAGGCGCGTTCGTCCTTATGGCGGAAATTGATCCGTGCCTTGGTCAGATCGTAGGGGGTCATTTCGACCGTCACGCGGTCGCCGGCCAAGATGCGAATCCGGTTCTTCTTCATGCGGCCGGCGGTATAAGCCATGACGTCGTGGCCGGTATCGAGCTTGACGCGGAACCGGGCGTCGGGCAGCACTTCGCTGACCACGCCTTCGAACTCAATAAGATCTTCCTTCGCCATGAATTAACACCTCCTGGCAGCGGGCCGGGTGACGATGCGTCTGGGGCTGGCACCCGCCGACGTTGTCCCCGAGGCGCTGCGAACGGGGCAGCGTGCCGCTACCCCGATATGGTCGTTCATACGGCGCGCAGGTTGACCGCGGCGACCTTCCCGGTGCGCCCGCGTTCCAGCTCGAAAGAGAGCTTCTGACCTTCGCCAAGATTACCGAGGCCGGCTTTTTCGACCGCAGAGATATGTACAAACACGTCGGCAGACCCATCATCCGGCTTAATGAAGCCAAATCCCTTGGTAGTATTGAACCATTTCACCGTGCCAGTGGACATACAGATCCTCCAATGCTGGCGTTGCCCCGCACCAGACGTGAAGGGCATCAAACTCAGTGATGGGGGAAGTCCAGTGATGCACCTGCGGCGCAGTCGGGGAAACACCCAACGAAAGTCGACCAAAGAGGATATAGGCCTCAAACGCCGATTCTTCAAGGATGAAGCGCGTCCGCGGGCCTAGGCGAGAGGGCGGGGGAGGCCCGATTCGGACCGCCCCATCTTGGTTATGCCGTGGCGCGATCGAGCAGTCGCAGGGCGTTGTCGCGATCGACCGCCAGCAGTTCCTTGGCGGTGAAAGCGCCACAGTGCTTGAGCCCTTCCACATGCTCCGCCGTGTTGCGGAACGGGAAATCGGTCCCAAAGACGATCTGCGACAAGGGTATGACCTGCGCAACGCCGCCATCGAAGCCGGATTGCTGGTTTGAGCGGTGTCGTAATAGAACTTCTTCACGTCGTCGACCTGCCCCTTGACCATGGTCTGTGCCTTCTCGCGCAGCCTCGCCTCGAACCAGAACCGCTCGATCAGGAAGGGCATGGTGCCGCCGGCGTGCGAGAAGATCATCTTCACGTCGGGATAGCGCCGCGACGCACCGCTGAAGATCATGCGGGCGATGGCGCGGGTGGTGTCGGTACCCAATTCGATCATCGGCGGCGGCTGGCCGGGGACCAGGTTGCGGCAGCAGGCGGGGTTGTTGGGGTGGGTGTAGATCACCGCCTTGCGCCGGTCCAACTCCTCGAACACCGGAGCCAGGGCCGGGTCGCCCAGCCACTTGTCGCCGTAGCTGGTGAACATGGCGACGCCATCGGCCTTCAGGGTATCCAGAGCGTAGGCGATTTCCTTCAGGCTGCCGTCGATGTCGGGCAAGGGCAGGGTGGCGAACATGCCGAAACGGCCCGGATGGTCGGCCACCACGCGGGCGGCGTAGTCGTTGCATTCGCGGGCGATGCGGGCCGCGTCGGCAGCGTCGCCGAACCAGATGCCGGGGGTGGCGATCGACAGGATGGCGAGATCGACGCCGCCCTGGTCCATGTCATCCAGTCCCTTCTGAGGCGACCAATTGTTCCAGTTCGATTGCATCAGGTTCTTGGCCTTGACCAGGGCGGCCATGCTCGGCGGCAGCAGATGGTGATGGACGTCGATCCGGCGCGGCTTGGCGGAGACGGCGGCGGCCGCCCAACCAGGGGCTGCGGCGCAGATGCCGAGCGAGGCAAGGCCGGTCAGGAACCCGCGCCGTGAGGCGTGGCAGCCGCAAGCGGCCGTCTCCGCGGGCCCGTTTTCGCCGTCGTGGCCGTGGTCGATGATGAATTGCATATTCGCCCTCCGCGCCTGCGGGCTCAAGACCTCGAGGGAGCCCGGTCCCTCCGTTGGAAACCAACGGTTGCCAGGTGAATAGCATATCGCCAGCCTCGGAGGTCGACAACGCGCAATCGTTTGCCGAACCGGAGCGGCGAAACGCGGTGTTACCAAATCCTCGGCAAGCCGTTACCAAATCCCCAGCAAACTGTCACACCGGCGAAAGATCGACCGGGTAGCGTTGCCCTCCGATGCGCCGCCGACCCATGGCAGCGCAGTGGTTTCCAGGGGGGCACAATGACGCGGGTGTGGTTTCTATGTGTCGGCGTTTCGGCGGCGCTGCTGTCCACCGGTAGACCTGCGGCGGCGCAGACCTTTAACGTGCCGACCGGTTCAACCCAGACGCAGAGCGGCGTGCTGACCGACGGCGCCACCGCCACCACCGTCTGGGTGGTCGGCGGCGGCACCTTCGTCCTGAACAATACCGCCAACACCTATACCGGCGGCACCAATGTCCTGGGCAACAGCACCGTGCAGGTCGACAGCGACGTGGAACTGGGCGGCGGCACCTATATCAATCTCGGCAACAGCGACGGGTCCAGCGCCGGTACCCTGTCCTTCACCAACACCACCACGGCCGCTCCCTTATCGTCGGGCCGCTATATCGTCCTGCAAGGCGCTGGCCCGAATGGTGGCGGCACCATCCTGGTCAACAGCAACGGGATGGCGACCCTGTCGGGGCAGATTTCCGGGATCGGCGCCCTGACCGTCGGCGGCGGTGGAACCCTGAGCTTGACCGGCTACAATATCTATACCGGCCAGACCACCATCAGCTCGGGCACGACCCTGGCGATCAATGGCGACACCGCGCTGGGCGGCTATACCCAGACGACCACCACGGCGAGCAACGGGGTGGTCACCGCCGTCAACACCCTGACCACCAACAATGCCCTCAACATCAACGGCGGCACCCTGCAATTCACCGCCACCTCGACCATCGCCCGGTCGGTCGCCATCGCCGGCGGCAGCATCGACACCAACGGCAACAACGCCGTCTTCACCCAGGGCATCACCGGCAGCGGCGGGCTGACCAAGCTGGGGACGGGGGTCTTGGTGTTGAACGGGGCCAACAGCTACTCCGGCGGCACCGTCGTCGGCAACGGCACCCTCGAGGTGGGCGACTCGCTGACTCCCTCGGCCAGCCTGTCGAGTTCGGGCATTGTGACGGTGAACAACGGTGGCAGCCTGGCGGGGGCGGGGACCGTGCTGGGGGCGGTCACCAACGGCGGCATCGTGGCGCCCGGCGCCGGTACCATCGGGACCTTGACCGTCGGCAGCTATACCCAGAACCCGAGCGGCATTCTCGCGGCGCAGGTGGGGCCGACCGGCAGCTCATTGCTGAAGGTCAACGGCCCCGCCAGCCTGGGCGGGACTCTCAATCTGTCCTATGGCACCGGCTTCCTGCATCCGGGAACTTATCCCTTGCTGAGTGCCACCAGCATCACCGGCGGCTTTTCCACTGTCACCGGCACGGTGCCCAGCGTGACGATGGCCCAATCCTTCCTGGACACGCCGACCGGCATCAGTCTGGTGCTGACCCATCTCTCGGTCCTGCCCGATCCCCCGACCGTCCTTCCCGCCCTGACCATCGCCGCCGTCGACGAGGCGCAGCAGGCGACGACGACCTTGCTGTCGCGCCTCAAGGATGCGCGCACCATGGGGATGGTCGACGGCGTTAACGCCGCCCTGTCGCCCACCCATCGCGTCCGGGGCGGCTATTCGCCTTATGGCGCCTGGGTGCAGCCGACCGGCAATTTGAGTTCGGTCAACGGTAATGCCGGCCTGCCGGGCTTCGACAGCAGCGGCTACGGCCTGTTGACCGGCATCGATGCCGAGGTCGCTCCAGGCTTTGCCGCCGGCTTCGCCATCGGCTACAGCCGCACCTCGCTCAACGAGACCGGCGGTGCCAGCGGCACCCTCGACGTGCCGCGGGTGGCCTTCTATGGCGATTGGTGGCACGGGCCGCTGGCCATCGATGCCCTGATCGGCGTCGGTTTTCCCAATATCGACGCCGATCGGCCGATCGCCGCGGTCGGGCAGACCGCCAAGTCGAGCCACGCCGCCAGCGAGCTTTCCGGCGCCCTGCAGGCCAGCCTGGCCTATATGCTGGGCGATTGGGCGGTGTCGCCGGCGGCCGGGGCGAAATATGTCACCCTGTCGCAAACCGGTTTCACCGAGCATGGCACCGACCTGTACAACCTCACGGTGGCGAGCAGCCATGCCGGGTCGCTGCGTCCGTTCGTCGACGCCACCCTGTCCCGCCGCTTCCTGGTCGGCGACGTCACCTCCGTGGTGCCGCAGCTCCGTGTCGGCTACGAGAACGAGCTGCTGAATGCGGCACGATCGATCAATGTGCAGACCCAGGGCGACATCACCAACTGGGTGATCGACGGGGTGGAGCCGTCGCATGGCAGCGTCAGCGTCAAGGCCGGACTGACCATCGAGACCGACAAGGAGCAGAGCTTCTTCGTCGACTATGACCGGATCCAGAGCAGCAGCAGCAAGAGCGACGCCTTCACCGCCGGGTTCCGCTATCGCATGTGAGGTCGCGAGGCGGAAGAGGCTGTGAAAAAATGAGTGGCGCCGGCTTCCAGCCGGCGTCCGCCGCGGCGGAAAGCCTTATGCCGGCTTCGCCGGCACGCCGGCAAGATGCCGGCGCCACTAAACTGTTCACAGGATCCGGAGGCAGGGTCGGCCGCCCGACCGGTCCGGAACTCGCAAGTACCAGGCCCCACCCGTTGACGGTTTTATGACTATTGCATGAATTAACCGGGAATGTTTTGTAACAAGCCGGTGAATTCGTAGCAACTGACATCGTCTCTTCACTCGACTCCCGCTGCGCCAAACAACATAACGGGACCATGACGTTGGTCTTTGCTACCTGTCGTTGGGGGTGCACATGAGACGGATTTTGAAATCTTGTTCCGCATTGGTCGCGGCCGGTTCGTTGCTGCAGGCCGTCTTGGCCCCGGCCGCCTTGGCGCAGTCGGCGGCGAGCGTCACCGCGCAGCCCAATCCGGGGGCGAATATCGCCCCCTATTTCAATGACCCGGCGGCGGCGCCGCGGCTGTCGAGCATGCAGATGGTCCGGCTGCTGCAGAGCAAGATCAAATATGTGTTCGTGATCTTCAACGAGAACCACTCGTTCGATAACGAATACGGCACCTTCCCCGGGGTCAACGGCATCTATGCCGACGCCGGCCCGGCGGTCACCGCGCGTCCGGCCGCCAATACGCCCGGCTTCACCCAGACCTACACGGACGTCAATGGCGCCACCGTGACCGTGCAACCCTTCGCCATGGGATTGGCGCAGAATTCCACCACCGTGGACAGCGTCGACCATAGCCATACCGGCCTCGCCAAGAAGATCCATGTGGTCAACGGCGTTGCCAAGATGGATCAGTTCTCGCTCGACGAATACCAGAAATATGCGACCACTTCGGCGGGTGCCGCCGGTGCGCTGGAAGGAACCCAGTTTGCCCGGCTGGTGATGTCGCATGTCGACTGCAATACCATCCCCTTCTTCTGGCAGTGGGCCAGCAACTTCACCATCTTCGACAACATCTTCGCCACCGAAGACACGCCGTCCACCCCCAACGCCGTGGCGATGATCGCCGGTCAGTCGGGTGAGACCCAATGGGTGAAGCATGGTTCGACCGGGCCGACCCTGACCGTGGGCGCCAACACCGGGACCCTGGCCGGGCCGCCGCTGGTCAACGACCCGCAACCGTTCTGGGGGTCGCAGTTCGATACCACCAGCACCGGCAAGCAGCCGCAGGGGGCCCAGAGCGGTGCCAACAATCCGAGCACCAACAGCGAGTCCTACGCGAATTCCAATATCGCCGCGAACCTGACCTTCGCCAGCCTGCCGTTGACCTTCCAAGGCCGCAATGTCCAATCGGTGATGGCGGGGAACCGCAATCCTTCCGGCGACTTGGCCGACATCCAGCAGGATATTCCCTACATCCAGAGCCTCAACACCACGCCGGTCAATTGGCGTTGGTATCAGGAAGGCTACGGTGTCGAATCCACCGATTCCAACGGCGTGGCGACCCATTTCGGTTATGTCAGCCACCACAATGGCGCCCAGTATTTCGGCTACATCGCCGATACACCGGCGGTGTCCGCCAATCTGAAGAGCGAAACCCAGTTCTTCACCGACGTCGCCAACAACGCCCTGCCCAACGGCGGCGTCTTCTACATCCGCGGCGGCTATCTGAACAACAATGGCCTGAAGCCGCTGATCAGCCAACCCAGCCTGGTCGGCACGCCGATGGGCGCCCATGTGCAGCAGGTCAAGCAAGGCGATGACGACCATCCGGGCTACACCGACCGGCAGATCAGCGAAGCCTTGGCGGCCAGCGTGATCAACGCCGTTGCCGGCAATCCGACCCTGTGGAGCCAGAGCGCCATCGTCATCACCTATGACGAATCGGACGGCTTCTACGACCATGTGCCGCCGCGCATCCTGTCCTACGGTCCGGACGGCCTGCCGCTGGCCCGTGGCGTCCGCATCCCGCTGATCCTGGTCTCGCCCTATGCCCGCACCCATGCGGTGTCGCATGCCGAGGGCGACCACAACGCCGTCATCGAAACCATCAACACCATCTTCGGGTTGCCGCCGCTGGCCAGCCTGCCGGATGAGGCGCAGGCCCTGGCGGCCGGCAATTCGACCGCCTTCAACCAATTCGGCCCGGCCGGCTTCCAGCAGCAATATCTGGGGCCGCGCGACCTCAATTCGCCGATCACCGACAGCCTGCTGTCCGGCTTCGATCCGAAGCGCCTGCTGGGCCTGTCGCCGCTGCTGCCGGCCTCGCTGGCTCAGATCCCCGCCAGCACGGTCACCAGCCTGCCGCATTACGGCACCAACGCCTGCGCCTCCATCGGCATCACCCCGGTCGATGCGCAGCTGGGCATCGTCAACCCGATCCCCGCTGGTTTCAACGGGCTGCCGAGCACCAATTCGGCCGCCAACTGAAGATGGGCCTTGGGGGTGCGTCCCGCCGACGCGCCCCGCCTTGCCAAGGGAGAATACCGTGCGGGCGTTTTTCGTTGTCCTGTTCCTGGCCATCGGTTGGGGCCATACGGCCGCGGCCGGGCCGATCCTCGATCGCGTCAAGGCAGAAGGCGTCGTTCACTGCGGCAGTGCCGAACGCCCCGGATTGGCCACGGTGGCGGGCGACCAATGGCGCGGTCTCAATGTCGACGTCTGCCGCGCCGTCGCGGCGGCGGTGCTGGGCTCACCCGACCGCATCGAATTCCATGAATACGAGACACCCAAGCAATATGACGGGGTGCGCCTGGGGACCGACGATCTGTTCTTCCTGACCGCCGGCGAAATCAACGAACAGGAACTGGCGGGCAAGGTGCTGCCGGGCCCGACGGTGTTCGTCGAGACCCACAACGTGATGGTGCCCAGGGATTCCAAGATTCGGCACCTCAAGGACTTGGCCGGGCAGACCATCTGCTTCATGCTACGGACCTCGGCCGAGCACAGCCTGCGGGGCTATCTCGGCAACCGGCCGTGGATCGCCATGGGCTATTCCGAAGACGGCGAGATGATGGACGCCTACAACGTCCATCGCTGCGGCGCCGTCGCCTATGAGATCACCACCCTGCTGCCGCTGCTCGGGCAGAAGGGGGCCCTCGGCTTCGCCAACCGCATCCTGCCGGAACCCTTGGTGGCCTTTCCGGTGATGGCGACCACCGGCACCGATGACGGCGCCTGGTCGGCCATCGTCGCCTGGACGGTGCATACCCTGGTCAGCGGCGAGCGCCCGGAAACCCATTGGTATTACGGCGGGGCCCGGGCCATGCCGGTGGCCGCGCCGGAACTGGGACTGGACAACGGCTGGCAGGCCCGCGTGCTGTCCGCCGTCGGCCATTACGGACAGATCTACGAACGCCATCTGGGCAAGCGGTCCGGGCTCGTCCTGGCCCGCGGTCTCAATGCCAATCAGGTCGAAGGGGGGCTGCTGTTGAGCCCGTTCCTGGAATGACCGCCACCGAAGTCAGCGCCTGTTGCCGGCCATTCATGGCTCCACCTAGCAATCGAGGGGTACATCATGGGGCATTCTAAGTTCGTTTCGGGGTTCGCCGCTGCCGTCGTCCTTGGCGTGGCCGTCGCCGGCCCGGCCGTTGCCGCCGAGGGTGCCAGCGCCGCCGACTGGGCAGGGTTCTATGTCGGCCTGTCCGCCGGCCCGCAATTCGATTCCAGCAAATGGACGGCGACCTCGGTCGGCCCCAACAACGTCTTCGGCGTCGATCCGAGCAATCCGCAGGCGACGCTGGACAGCTCCTGGGCCAATCTCGGCGGCTATGCCGGCTGGAACATGCAGGTGGCGCCGACCATGATCGCCGGGATCGAAGGCGATATCGCCGGCATCGCCGGCAGCAGCAAGAAGGTCAACGGCATCCCCGGCATCGGCTATGGCACGGTTACTCCGGCCGACAGCGTGAGCGTCAGCCAGGACTTCGATGCCGCCATCCGAGCCCGCTTCGGCGTGGTGGTGGATCCCCGGCTGCTGGCCTACGGGACCGCCGGCGTGGCCTTCCGCAACGCCGACTACAAGGTCAACTGCCCGTCCAATTCGCTGGCCTCGTGGTGCGGCGTGCCGGAACAGGGCAGCATCAGCAAGCTGTCGGTGGGTTGGACCGTCGGCGCCGGAGTCGAAGGCAAGCTGAACGACAATTTCTCGGTGCGGGTCGATTACCGTTATGCCGATTACGGCAGCCAGAACCTGGCCTTCTTCTCGGCGGCCAACGGCGGGGCGGACAGCGTCGGCGGCAAGATCGACCTGTCCAGCCATATCGTCACCATCGGCCTCACCTATCGCTTCAAGACCTTGTAGAACGGCGTTCGGCCGAGCGGGGCAGGGACTGCTCCGCTCGGTCCCGCTGCCTGGGCGGCCGCCGCCTGGCGGGGGCGCGGGCTTGGTCGATAGGATTGGGGTTCAGTCTGCCCGTCTGGTGTCGAAATCGGCGGCTTGGGGCCCATGAGCGGCAGCTTGCACCTACGTTCCGGCACGACCGAAGTGGGCGCAAAACAGCAACAGCAGTGACGGGCCGGACTCCGACACATTAAAGCCGATTCAGCAGTTCCGCCTTCTTTGTCGAGAATTCATCGTCGCTGAGGATTCCCCTTTTGTGAAGTTCGGCGAGTTTCTCGATAGTTTGGAAAATATCTCCGTCGCAATTGGTGGCCGTTCGGCTGGGAGCCGGCTGCGGCGGCGGGAATGGCTTTGCTCCGGCGACCGTGACGACCGGCAGACTGGCGACGCAGACCAGCCCGTGTTGGCTGGAAAAGGTAAGTGATCCGCCGACCGATTGTTGCTGCGAAAATCCGCTGATCTGGTGATCCAACGCGTCGTAGACCGTGATGGTTCCGTTCACATCAATCGCCAGGCGTCCGGCCTCGGGAAAATAGGCATAGCGGGCATTGTTTTGCGCGCCCGTGCTGGTCGGCCACCCCATATCTGCCGGCCACCAATTTCCCGAACTCCCCGCGGGCGGCGGAACGAACAGGCTGACCGGCCCGGCATCGCCTTGGCTTTGACTTTCGCCGAGAGAATCGCGTTGCGAGGTCCCCTGGGATTGGTTTCCCTGGCTCTGCGATTGAAGACTGCCACTGCGGATCAGATCAGGCTGACTTGCGACCAAACTTGCGAGTTCGACGCAGAGCCCATCAATCCGCCCCTTCAGGTGGTTGTTGAACATATCGGAGACCATGATCATGCCGCCGCGCATCCACTGGCCGGAGCCGCTGAATTCGGGGTGGTTGAACTGCGCCATGCTGCCGTTGCCGTTGATGACCGCATCCAACATGCTGAGCACGGCATCGTTGCTGAAATCATGCCTCTGGGCCAAATCGGCTACGGCT
Source organism: uncultured Telmatospirillum sp. (assembly GCA_903858635.1). Taxonomy (GTDB): domain Bacteria; phylum Pseudomonadota; class Alphaproteobacteria; order Rhodospirillales; family Magnetospirillaceae; genus DUZF01. Next base: position 10,947 of record CAIOJO010000401.1, read on the forward strand.
TGTCGGCCAGCTTGGGAAAGTTGTCGCATGATAACTCCCTTTCGTTCTGGCGGCATGACCAACCTAGGACGCGGTCGCAATCGCTGTCGCCAAACAGAGCGGAACCGGCCGCTTACGCCGTCCAGTCTTCGAGTTGCAGGCCCGGCACTTGGGTGAAAGTCCCGTCGTTCGTTACCAGCACGGCATCTGTATCCATGGCGTGCGCAGCGATCAGCAAGTCGAGGGATGCCGGTATCTTGCCCTGCCGTTCCAGATCGGCGCGGACCGTGCCGTAGCGATTGGCGACGGCGCTGTCCCACGGAAGCACGTCGACGCGCCGCAGGAATTCTTGGACGGCGAGGTGGAGGCGCTTCGCGTCCGGCCGTTTTGCCAACCCGAACTGCAGTTCCCCCTCGGTAATGGCCGATATGCAGAGTGCGGCCATCGGCGTGGCCACCACGCGCCGGGCGACGGTTGGATGCTGCCTGAGAAGGTGGCTTACGGTGTTCGTGTCGAGCATGTATCGCTTCATTCCGTCCACCCCTTCAAGGGGTCCCGGTCTTCCTGTCCCTGGTTCGGCTCTTTCTCACCGAGGAAATTGGTCGGCACCTCGGCGCCCTTGATGGCGGCAAAGAACTCATCCCAGCTTGCCGGCTTGCGCGACAGGATCACGTCCCCGCTTTCAGGGTCCTGGCGGATAAAGACTTCACTGGTGTCGAAGCGATAGGCCGCCGGCAAGCGAACCGCTTGGCTGCGGCCATTGGTGAACAGTTTGGCGCGATGGGTCATCCCCGCCTCCACGTAGATGGGGCAATACCCGAATCTATGAGAGACGCTGTGATATATCAAGGTATATGCCAAGCTTGCTCGGTACGTCGGCCGTTCACGGCGTATTGATAACCGGTTAACGAATGGCAGCTACACTGCAAGACTCACCGGGGGGCGAGACGGATGGGCGACGACAGGAAGCGTTACAACGACTGGAACCCGGCGGCGGTGAGCGGCGCGCCGCGCAATTCCCTGGCCGGGACCCTGATCGAGCCATCCTCCGACGAGGAATTCGCCGCGCCGGACGAGAGTCCGGTAGCCGAGCCGGTCTCGGCCAAACCGCCTCCGCCGCGGCCCCTTCCGGACAAGGCGAGCATCGAAGATCGCGCCAAGATGTTCGAGGCGGTTCTGCGGGCCAATCCGACACCGATCCGCGTCGAGAGCAAACCGGAGGCCAAGGTCGAGGCCAAGCCCGAGGCGGGAGAAGAAAAGCCGAAAAAGCGAGAGGTCCTGTACCGCGGGATGGTATTCGTCTTCCGGCCGATCGGACCGCCCTCCGGGCAGGACCGGCGCAACGGGGTGATCGAGCGATGGCAAACCGATTCCAGCATCGACGACTGCGCCTTCAGCCTGGTGGTCCGCGAATTCTTTGACGGCCGGTTTACGCCGTGGTCGTTCGACGGCATCTTCTTCAACGACTTCCTGCAGGCGGCTACGGTCGGCGTGATCACCAGCATCCTCGAGGCGCATGGCCTCAAGGAGCAATGGCGGCACGAGCAGACGCGCCGCAAGTTCCTGTTCTTCGTCTTCCCCGCGGTCGCTTTGGCCAGTCTGTTGATCGGCTGGATCCTCGGCTACCGGCACGGGTGAACCGCTCGGCCCCTCAGCCCATCGCCGCGGCCGGTTCCGCCGGTCGGGCCGTGGGCTGCGGATTGGCGCTTTGCCGAAGGCGCCGGCACAGCACCTGGATGATGCCGCGGGCGACTTCGACGTCGTCGCTGAGCAGCAATTCCAGGTCTTCGTGGGTGATCCGCAGCAACAGGCTGTCCTCGATGGCGCTGACCGAGGCGGAGCGGGGTTCCGGGTCGAGGGCGGCCATTTCGCCCACCACTTCGCGCTCGCCCAGTTCGGCCAGGCTGGTGTCGCCCAGATGGACCCTGAGGCGGCCGCGGACGATGACATAGAGGGCGGTGCCGAAATCCCCCTCGCGGAACAGCGGCTGGCCGGCGGCAATCTCGACGTCTTCGGCGGATGCCGCCAGATGGCTCAGATATTCCGCGTTCACTTCGGCGAAGATGCTGACGCTGCGCAGGACCAGCACTTTTTCGATGGTGAGCATGAGGCTTGCTTCCTTTGTCTCGGCATCCGCCGACAGGGCCTTTGTTTCGGCATCCGCCGACAGGGCCTTTGTCTCGGCATCCGCCGACAGGGCGTAAAACGCGCAGCTGCGGGTCCAGTCGCGGCGACGGCCTTCCGGTTGCAGGACCAAGGCTCGACAGACATCGCGACCCGACGCCCAGTTGTGTTGGTGCTCGGGTGGAGCGCGGCGGACTCGTTCTTCTTCGGTTTCCGCCTCGAGGAACGGCAGCAGGGCATCCTTCAACGGGCGATCGAGCGCGTTGTCGAGCATTTCGATGACATAGGCCCGTCGAACCGGGCCGCCTTTCTGATAGTTGCTGCGGGCTTCGCGCATGTCGACGCCGTCCAGCAACAGGGCCAGGAGACCGAACAGGTTGTCCAGCAGGCCGGCCAGTTCGGCTTCCAGGGCCGATTGGACCAGGCGGGACCGTTCGTCGCCCGCGGCCAGTCCATCCCACATGGCGAGCATCTCTTCAGCTTCGGCCACTTCGCCAAGCAGCGCGTGGCGCAGCATCGGATGGTATTGGCTGGACGCCTTGCGCCGGCAGCGCCACAGGGCGTTCAGGGCATCCCCCTTCAGGCGCCGATCGGGGTGTTCGACCAAGCGCAGCAGCCAGTCGAAGGCGGCGGGACTGCCGATCCGGCCGCAGACGGCGATCAGGTCGCGACGCAGAGGATAGGTCGCGGCGGGTTGCGCGAAGCGGGCGGTGGCTTCCTCCAGGACCGGCTCGCCGATGGCGACCAGGGCGGCGATGGCGCGCTGCCGGGTCGTCGCCAGGCCGAGATTGTCGAACACGGCTGGCCACACCCGCGGCGTGCCGACGCGGCAGACCGCATGCAGGGCCGAGCCGCGGACCGCCGGGTCGGGGTCGGCCAACAGGGCGAGCAGGGGGCGATAGAGCTGCGGCGAGCCGACCCGTTCGATGACCCGGGCGACGAATTGGCGCGCTGCCGGATCGGTGTCGCTCTGGGCGGCGATCAGGCGCCCGCCGACTTCCATCACCCCTTCGATGCCGCCGTGACGAATCAACCCGCTACAGGCGCCCAGCCGGGCCGCCGGGTCGGGGTCGTCGAGATAGGGCGCCAGGCTGCCGATCGGGTCGGGCAACGGGGCCGCCGACAGGGCCTCGATCAGGGCGCCGCGGACCTCGGGGGCGGCTTCCACCGACAGCCGGGCGGTGATTTGATCGATTGCCAGGGACAGGCGGCCCCGTTCGATGCGCCGGGCCACATCGAGCCGAACCTCGGGCGCGGGATGGACCAGGAGTGCCGCCACCTCCTCCGCGGTCGGGCGCCAGTCGGTGCCGTCCAGCAGCTCCAGGCTGTAAAGGGCGGCGCCGGCATGCGGGCTGGCCAGGCCTTGGCGCAGGCAGTTCACCGCCTCGACGTCGTCGAGCAGCAGGGCGGCGTCCTGCAGCCGCCGGCCCGCCAAAGCCTGGCGTAGCGCGCCGAGATAGCCGCGATGCTGGACGAACACGCCGACCGTCCACAGGCCGGCAACGATGGCGATGACATGGGTGACGTGGAAGGCGGTGAAGCCGAACCAGTTGAGCAAGGCGTAAAGGGCCAGCCCGGCGACGCCGCCCGACAGCGGTTCGACCATGCTCTCCAGCCCGGCCTGCACCTGGGTGCGCTGGCGGCTGGGCAGGGGCTGATAGAGGGTGACCGAGTTGGTCTTGTCGAGGGTGTAGCGGAAGGCCTGGTCGATCACCTTGTTCAACACCACCAGCCAGAAGATGGCGTTCAACCCGCCGCCCAGATGGCCGCAGACGACGGCGGCCAAGGCGCCGACGGTCAGCAGCAGGGGCAGGGTCAACAGGCCGCCGCGGACGCCGAAGCGGCTGACCAGCGGGCCGGCCAAGCCGACGCTGCAGATCAGGCTGATCACCCCCATCACCGCCGAATACAGGCCAAGGAAGCTGGCGAGGTCGGATTCCGCGGGATAGCGCCCAGACGCTTCCATGTAGAAAGCGTTGTCGACGAAGAAATAGCCGAGCTGCGACACGAAGACGACCGCCACCATGGTGACGATGAAGCGGTTCTTCCACCACGGGCGGGGTGTCGCCGATTGCTTGCCGTTGTCATCCGTCGACTCCGCGCGGTCGGGCGCGGCGGCCTCGACCGGCTGGAACCGGGCGGTGATGACCAGAACCAGCAGCATGCCGATGGCCGCCCCCAAGGCGGAGAACAGGAACAGGTCGGCCGGCTGCAGCCAGTCCATCAGCATCGGGGTGGTGATCCCGCAGACGATCACCGCCACCGGCTCGCCGGCGCTGACGAAGCCGAACAGGCGCTTGCCTTGGCGCAGCGTCATCAGCGAGTTGGCCAGGCCCCACAGCAGGAGGCTGGACAGGACGAACTCCACCTCGAACCAGACGATGGTGCCGGCCGCCGCGAAGGGCAGCTGCAGCCAGATGGCCAGGCGGAAGCCGACTTGCACCAGGATGTCGACGCCCAGGGTGCCGATCACCAGGCGGCGGAACGAGGTGCGGCGTTCCGCCAGCATGTAGAGCCAACCGGCCAGCGGCACGCAAAGGGCCTCGGCCAGATAGGCATAGGGCATGGCGGCCGAGCCGTAGGCATTGAGGAACAGGGTATGGGCGGCGGTCTGCGTGTAGACCCGCGGGACGCCGGAGATGAAGAAGGAAAAGGCGAACAGCAGCAGAGTCAGCCGGGTCTCCGCCGACAGCCGACGGAGTCCCAGGCTGGATGTCACCGCTGCCGCTTGCATGGCTTTCCCTTGGTCAGGCCAAGTCTTCAAGGGCGGTGCGTCCGCACTCTTTGACCGCGGCCAGGATGGCGTCGATATGGGCGGGGGTGGTGCGCGGATTGAGCAGGGTCATCTTCAGGAAGACCCGTCCGTCGAACCTGGTCTTGGCCAACAGAGCCCGGCCGCTGGCCATGAGCCGGGCCGGAATGCGCCCGTTGACCGCATCGAGCCTGTCGTCCGTCGCGCCGTCGGCCCGGTAGCGCAGCAGCACGGCATTGAGCGCCGGGCGACAGGCCAAGTGCAGTTCGGGGTCGGCCTCGATCCGCAGGGCGGCGGTCACCGCCAGGGCGATGGTGGCGTCGATCATCGCCGCCAGGTGGCGTCGTCCCAGGGCGCGCAGGGTGACGAACGGCTTCAGGCCGTCGAAGCGGCGCGTCGTCTGCAGCGATTTGGTCACCAGGTCGAGCAGGCCGGCGGCCTCGTTCTCGGGGGGATTGAGGTAGTCGGCATGCAAACGGATGGCGTCGAAGCAGGCGCGATCGCGGACCAGCAGCGTGCTGCAACTGATCGGCTGGTAGAACAGCTTGTGAAAATCGACGGTGAGGGAATCCGCCCGCTCGATGCCGTCCAGGCGCGGCGCGTGGCGCTCGCTCAGCACCAGGCCGCCGCCATAGGCCGCGTCGATATGGAGCCATAATCCGTGGCGGGCAGCCAAATCCGCCACCTGGGGCAGCGGGTCGATGCTGCCGGAATCGGTGGTGCCGGCAGTGGCGGCGATGGCGATCGGCCGCAGGCCCAGGGCCAGCAGTTCGGTGATGCTGCGCTCGGCGGCGGCGACGTCCATGCGGCGCGCCGGATCGGTCGGCACGGCGACCGCGGCCTGTTCGCCAAGACCGAGGATGGCCAGGGATTGGCGGATCGAGAAATGGGCGTCTTCCGAACACAGCAGGCGAAAGGAAGCGGCCTCGGGCGGCAGTCCCTGGTCCTGGATGCGCCATCCCAGCCGCCGTTCGGCGTAGACGTCGCGGGCCAGCAGGATTCCCATGAAATTGGACTGGGTGCCGCCACTGGTGAAGATGCCGTCGGCCGCGCCGCCCAGTCCGAACAGCCCGCACAGCCAATCGGTCATGCGCTGTTCCAGATAGGTGGCGGCCGGCGCCTGATCCCACGAATCCATCGATTGGTTGATGGCGCTGATCAGGCTTTCGGCGGCCAGCCCGGCGATCAGCGGCGGGCAATGCAGATGGCCGAGACAGGTGGGATCGGATACCATCACCGAATTGCGCAAGACCAGGCGGCCGACCAGGTCGAGGGTCGCCTCGAGTCCGGCCCCGTCCTCCGGACAGATCTCGAGGGCGGCCATCGAGCCCGCCAATTCGGCAGCCTCCGGCCCGCCATAACAGGCGTCGAGGCTGGCATAATCGCGCAGGATCACCCGTTGCGCCGCCGCCATGGCGGTCTCGTAGGCCTGCCGGCTGAGCGGCGCCGGCGACAGGAAGTCGCGGTCGAAGCCAGACGGCATCCCGTCAGCCCAGGCCAGCGGTGCGATGCCGCAGGCCCTGGTCGAGGACCGCCCGGCAAGCCTCGTAGAAGATCTCCGAGACGGCGTCCACCTGTTCGCCGGTGATGATCAACGGCGGCAGGAAGCGGGCGACGGCGCCGTGCCGTCCGCCCAGCTCGATCAGCAGGCCACGCCTCAGGCATTCCGTCTGCACGGCGCGGGCCGCCATGCCATCGGCCGGGGCGTGGCCCAGCTGGTCGGGCCGGCCGTCGGGATCGACGAACTCGGCACCGATCATCAACCCGCGTCCACGGATGTCGCCGAGCAGCGGCAACTCGTCTTGAACCCTGTTCAGATTGCCCATCAGGCGCTCGCCCATGGCGCCGGCATGGGCCACCAGCCCCTCCTCCTCGATGACGCGCAGCGTGGCCAAGCCGGTCGCCATGGCCAGCTGGTTGCCGCGGAAGGTGCCGGCATGGGCGCCGGGCTTCCAACGATCGAGGTCCTTGTCGTAGATCAGCACCGCCATCGGCAGGCCGCCGCCGATGGCCTTGGACAGCACCAGCACATCCGGAGTGATGCCGGAATGTTCGAAGGCATAGAGCCGGCCGCTGCGGCCCCAGCCGGTCTGCACCTCGTCGACCACCAAGGGCAGGTCATGGTCGCGGGTAATCTGGCGGATGTCGCGGCTCCACGGGTCGGGGGCCGGGATGACGCCGCCTTCGCCCTGCACCAGTTCGGTGACCAGGCCGGCCGCCAGCACGCCGCCCTCCGGATCGGCCAGCAGCGAGCGCAGCATCGCTGCGGACAAGCGCGCCGTCTCGGCGCCGCCCACCCCGAACGGGCAGCGGTAGGCATAAGGGTAGGGCAGGAACTGGGCGCCCGGCATCAGGCCGCTGAGATCGGCCTTTGGCGCCCGATTGCCCATCAGGGCCAGCGCCCCCTGGGTCATGCCGTGGTAGCCGCCCTGGAACGCCAACATGCCGCCGCGGCCGGTACAGGTCTTGACCAATTTGATCGCCGCCTCGACCGCGTCGGTGCCGGCCGGGCTGCAGAAGTGGATGCGGGCCCGGGCGGCGAACTCGTCCGGCAAGGTGGCCAGGAGGGCGTCGGTGTAGGCATCCTTCAGCGGCGTCGTCAGATCGAGGGTCTGGAACGGCAGCTCTTCGTCGATAGCGCGGCGCATCGCTTCCAGGGCAACCGGGTGATTGTGGCCGAGCGGCAGGGCGCCGGCAGCCGCCAGGCAATCGTAATACGTGTGGCCGTCGGCATCTTCGACAAATATACCGTGTGCTCTTGTGATGGCAATCCGTAGTTTACGCGCGTAAGTGCGCGCATTGGACTCGCGTGCGTCCTGCCGTCCCAAGTAATAGGCATTGTTCCGGCGCTTGCTTCCGGCCCATAACTGGGCGATATCGACCATCCACGCCTCCAAGACGACCTGGAAAAGTCTAACGCGAAATTGTCTAATTCCAAGTATTATTTGTGACATGGGGCAACCACCGCGGTCGCTTTGGCCAGTCTGCTGATCGGCTGGATCCTCGGCTACCGGCACCGGTGAACCGGGCGGCTCCCTGGGTGTTTCGCCTCCAGGATGACATGTCGCCGCAGCGTACCGCAGGTCTTGGAAACGCGCATTCCGGCCCGGCTCGACCGGCTGCCGTGGTGCGGCTTCCATCTGGCGGTGGTGATTGCCCTGGGCGTCACCTGGGTGCTCGACGGGCTGGAAGTCACCTTCATCGGCTCGATCGGCGGGGTCCTGCAGGAGCCCGCGACGCTTGGCCTGACCGCCCAGCAGGTCGGCCTGCTGGCCTCGGCCTATGTCAGCGGCGCGGTGGCCGGGGCGCTGGGCTTCGGTTATCTCACCGACCGGCTGGGGCGCCGGGTCATCTTCTTCGCCACCCTCGGCATCTATCTGGGCGGCGTGGCACTGACCGCGCTGTCATGGAATTTCGCCAGCTTCGCCCTGTTCCGCCTGATCACCGGCTTGGGCATCGGCGGCGAATACGCGGCGATCAATTCGGCCATCGACGAACTGATTCCGGCCCGGCTGCGCGGCCGCATCGATCTCATCGTCAATGGCAGCTTCTGGATCGGCGCCGCGGTCGGCGCGGTGGCCTCCACTTGGCTGCTTGATGCCCGCCTGTTGCCGGTCGATCTCGGCTGGCGCCTCGGCTTCGGCATCGGCGCGGTGCTCGGCCTGAGCATCCTGTTGCTGCGCCGCATCCTGCCGGAGAGCCCCCGCTGGCTGGTGACCCATGGCCGGGCCGAGGAAGCCGAGCGGGTGGTCGGCGACATCGAACGCCGGGTGGCCGCGGCGACCGGCGCGGTATTGGCGATCCCGCAGCACTCGCAGATCGTGCATCCCCGTCGCGTGTTCGGATTCGGCCTGATCCTGCGGAGCGTACTCGGTCGCTATCGCCAGCGCGGCCTGCTGTGCCTGATCCTGATGGTGGCGCAGTCGTTCCTCTACAATTCGGTGTTCTTCAGCTACAGCCTGGTCCTGGTGCATTTCTACGGGGTGCCGCCGGAGCAGCCGGGGCGCACCATAGCCGTCCTGGCGGCGGGGAACTTTCTCGGCCCGCTGCTGCTGGGGCACCTGTTCGACAGCGTCGGGCGGCGGCGAATGATCGGCGCCAGCTTCGGCATTGCCGGGCTGCTGCTGGTGCTGACCGGCTGGCTGTTCGCCCAAGGCTTGCTGTCGGTGGCCACCCAGACGGCCCTGTGGACGGCGATCTTCTTCTTCGCCTCGGCGGCAGCCAGCTCGGCCTATCTGACCGTCAGCGAGATCTTCCCGCTGGAAACACGGGCCATGGCCATCGCCTTTTTCTACGCCGTCGGAACGGCCGCCGGCGGCATCGCCGGTCCCTGGCTGTTCGGCCGGCTGATCGACAGCGGCGATCGCCAGGCCGTATTCGCCGGCTATCTGGTGGCAGCCCTGCTGCTGATCGGCGCGGCGGCCACCGAGGCGCTGATCGGCGTCGACGCCGAAGGCCAACCGCTGGAAAGCATCGCCCTGCCGTTGTCGGGCGAGTGACGGGTCACGCCATCAGTTTGTCGCGGGTGATGGGCAGGTCGCGGATGCGCTTGCCGGTGGCATGGAAAACCGCGTTGGCGATGGCGGCGGCCGAGCCGATGGTGCCGATTTCGCCCACCCCCTTGGTGCCGATCGGGTTGAGATCCGGGTCCGCCTCGTCGACGAAGAAGGCGTCGATCTCCGGGATGTCGGCCTGGACCGGCACCAGATAGTCGGCCAGGCTGGCGTTCATCACTCGTCCCAGGCGGGTATCGAGGCGGCTTTCCTCGGACAGCGCCATGCCGATTCCCCAGACGATGCCGCCGATCAGCTGGCTGTGGGCCAGCCGCGGATTGATGATGCGCCCGGCGCCGAAAGCGGCGACGTAACGACCGAGGCGCAGCTCGCCGCTCTCGGCGTGCACCAGGACCTCGGCGAAATGGGCGCCGAAGGAATAGCGGGAATATTTATCTTCCGTCGGGACCGGTTTGACCTGGCCCGTCGCCTCGAGATGGTCGAGGCTGCGCCGCGCCAGGATCGCCACGAAGGGGTCGCGCCACTGCGGTGCGTCGCGCCGGCTGAACACCCCATCGACGGCGTCGATGGTTGCCGGCATCGCTCCCTTGAGCGGCGAATCCGCGTCTTCGAGGGCCAGCCGCAGCAACTGGCCGCGCAGCCGGGTGGCCGCCGCCTGCACGGCGGAGCCGACGCTCGACATGGTCATCGATCCGGCCGAGATCGGGGCCGTCGGCATGGCGCTGTCACCAAGGGCGAAGCGGACTCGCTCGACCGGCACCCCGAGGGCATCGGCGGCAATTTGCGGGAACACCGTATAGGATCCGGTGCCCTGGTCGCAGGTGGCGCTTTCGGCCAATACCCGCCCGTCGTTGAACAGCACGACGCGGGCGGCGGTGGGCACGGTGCGGGAATCATAGGCCATGCTGGCGGTGCCCCAGCCGACCTGCCAATCGCCGCGCCGCATGCTGCCGGGATGCGGGGCGCGGCGGTCCCAGCCGAAGCGGGTGGCGGCCGCGGCGAAGCATCTCGCCAGGGAACGGCTCGACCACGGACGGCCGTTGTCGGGGTCGGTGGTGGTGTCGTTGGCCAAGCGCAAGGCGACCGGGTCGATGTTCAGCGCATAGGCCAGCTCGTCCATGGCGGATTCGAGGGCGAACAGGCCGGGCGCCTCGCCGGGAGCGCGCATGGTGAAGGGACCGGCCAGATTCAGATGCTTCATCCGGTAGGTGGTGAGCACATTGGGGCAGGCGTAGAGCTTGCGGCTGGTCTTGGTGACCGGTGCCACCACGCGGCCGTCGAACGGCGACGAATGGGTGAGGGCGTAATGGGCCAGGGCGGTGAGCCGGCCGTCGCCGGTGGCGCCCAGTTGCAGGTGGTGTTCGACCCGCGGGCGATGGCCGACCATTTCGAAGGTCTGGCGGCGGCTCAGGACCAGTTGCACCGGCCGCCGGACCAGCCGTGCCGCCAGCGTGGTCAGCGCCACATGGGGCCAGGCCGGGCCCTTGCCGCCGAACGAGCCGCCGACGAAGTGCTGGACCACCCGCACATGGTCGTCGGGCAGGCCGAACCAGGTGGCGATCGTCCGTTGCATGCCCTGGACCCAGGTGGTCGGGTCGTAGACGGTGACCAGGTCGCCATCCCATAGGGCCACGGTGGCGTGCGGCTCCATGCAGTTGTGGTGCTGCAACACGGTCACATAAGTCGCATCGATGCCGACGGCGGCATCGGCCAGGCCGAGGGCGAGGTCGCCGCGGCCGCCTTCCTGCCGATCCTCCCACCGGTCGAGCGGATCGAATTCGGGGATGCGCGGGTCGGCCAACTCGGCTGCCGGCGGCGCGCCTTCGGTGGTCAGGCGAACCCGGGCGGCGGCGGCCAGGGCGGTTTCGCGGCGGACGGCGACCACCAGGGCGAGGGGTTGCCCGCTATAGAAGATGCGGTCGTCCTGCAGCGGCATGAAACTCTGCCCGGCCGAATGGATATGTCCTTCTTCCCCCAGCAGGATCGGGCAGGGGGCCAGGCGCGGGACATTGTCCTTGGTCAGCACCTGAAGGACGCCCGGCATGGCGGCGGCTTCGGTGGCATCGAGCCCGACCAGGCGTCCGCTGGCGATGGGACTCTGCGCCAGCGCGGCGTAGACCATGCCTGGAAAGGACAGGTCGGCGGTGTAGCGGGCCGCTCCGGTCACCTTGCTGGCGCCATCGGCCCGCTCGAGGGGTTGTCCGACTGCACCCGCCATGCGACCTGCCTCCTGGGCCCCTAAAGCAGCAGTTTGTCAGGCGTCACCGGTAGCTCGCGGATGCGGCGGCCGGTGGCATTGTAGACCGCATTGAGGATCGCCGGCGCCACGCCCACCAGGGCGATTTCCGCCAGACCTTTCACCCCCAGCGGATTGACATGCGGGTCCTGTTCTTCGACGAACAGGGCGTCGAGCTTGGGAACGTCGGCATTGACCGGGACCAGGTAGTCGGCCAGCGAGGCGTTCATGACGCGGCCGAAGCGGGGATCCCACATGCCCTGTTCGGTCAAGGCCATGCCGATACCGCCGACCATGCCGCCGATGCACTGGCTATGGGCGATGGTCGGATTGACGATGCGGCCGGCGGCATAGGCGCCGAGCAGGCGGGGCAGGCGAAGGGTGCCCAGTTCGGGGTCGATCCGCAGCTCGGCGAAGACGGCGCCGAAGGCATACATGGAAAACCGCCTGGCCTCGTCGCCGGGTGCGGCCTGGCCGTCGGCGCTCAGGCGGTCGAGTCCGTGGCGGCCGAGCAAGGCGCGATAGCCCTCGATTCCTTCGGCGTTGCCGCCCAGGCTCCGGCATTTGTCGCGCAGGGCCAGACAGGCGGCCTGGACGGCGCTGCCGACGCTGGCCATGGTCATCGACCCCCCATGCACCGGCGCCTTGGGCAATTCGCTGTCGCCCAGCTCGAACCGCACCGCCGCGACGGGCAGGCCAAGAGTCTCCGCCGCCACCTGGGTCATCGCGGTATAGGTGCCGGGCCCCATGTCGCTGGCGGCGCTCTGCACCAAGGCGGTGCCGTCGGCCAGCATGGTGGCCCTGGCCGAGGCGGCCGCCCGGTTGGTGTGATAGACCGCCGTGGCCATGCCGTAGCCCACCAGTTGGCTGCCTTCCTGCCGGCTGGCCGGCTTGGGGGGACGGTTGGTCCAGCCGAAAGCTTCGGCTCCCAAGGCGTAGCATTGGCGCAGGGACTTGGAGGAAAACGGCAGGTTCTTGTGCGGGTCGGTCTCGGCATAATTGCGGAGTCGCAGTTCGATGGGATCGACACCGGCGGCCTCGGCCAGTTCGTCCATCGCCGTCTCGAGGGCCAGCACGCCGGTGGCGGTGCCGGGGGCCCGCATCGGGCAGGGCGAGTTGACGTTCATCGGGACCACCCGGTAGGCGCTGCGCATATTGGCCGTCGCATAGAGCATCGCCGGTGCATCCACCACGCTTTCCGAATAATCCTCATAGATCGAAGTCTGGGCCGATGCTTCCTGGATCAGCGCCGCCAAGCGTCCTTCGCGGTCGGCGCCGAGGCGTACCCGCTGCACGGTCAGCGGCCGGTAGCCGACGGCCGAGAACAGCTCGCGGCGGGTCAGTACCAGTTTGACCGGCCGCCCGGCGACCCGCGCCGCCAACGCCGCCACCGTCACATGCGGCCAGGTGCGCAGGGCCGAGCCGAATGCGCCGCCGACGAAGGGCGAGATCACCCGGATATGCTCGGGCGGGATGCCGAAGACATGGGCGATTTCGTCGCGGTCGTTGTCGACCCATTGGGTCTTGTCGTAGAGGGTGAGGCGATCGCCGTCCCAGGCGGCCACCGTCGCATGCGGCTCCATCGCGGCATGGAATTCGTTGGGTTGGCGGACGCTGCTGTCGGTGCGCAAGGGCTGAACGGCGAAGGCCGCGTCGGCGTCGCCCCACCCCAGGTCGGTGGGCTTGCTCGCCGAGGCGGGCGGGGGTTTCAACAGGTCGCGCGCCTCGTCGAACTGGGTGATCGCCCGTTCGGGGGTGTAAGTCACCCGCAACAAGGTGGCGGCCAGAGTGGCCTGTTCCAGCGTCTCCGCCACCACCACGGCGATGGGTTGGCCGTTGAACAGCACCCGATCGGCTTGGAATACCCGCAGCTGGTCGCCGCTTTGCGGGTCGACCAGGGGACGGTCCTGGAAGGGCCGGTAAGGCAGACGCGGGGCATTGACATGGCTGATCACGGCGATCACCCCGGCAGCGCTGCGGGCCAGCGAATCATCGAGGGCGGTGATCCGTCCCTGCGGGATGGTCGCCTGCACGACCGCCGCATGGGCCAGGCCGGGCAGGGTGAAATCGGCCGCATAGCGAGCCGTGCCCCGTACCTTGTCCGGCCCGTCGACCCGGCTGACCGGCTGCCCGATGGCCGCCACGCTCATGTCACCTCTCCCGCCGCCAGCAGGGCCCGCACGATGGCGCGTTTCATCAATTCCACCTTGAAGGCGTTGCCATTGCGCGGCCGTGCTCCCTCGCCGGCCAGTTCGGCGACCGGGCGCAGGGCCTCGGGGGACAGCCGGGCGCCGATCAGCGCCTGTTCGATCCGCGGCAGGCGCCACGGCTTGGTGCCGACGCCGCCGACCGCGAGCCGGGCCTCGCGGATGTTGCCGCCGGTGTCGAGATCGATGCCGGCGGCGGCCGAGACCAAGGCCCATTCGAAGGAGGCCCGGTCGCGCAGCTTGAGGTAGCGCGAACGCCGCGCCGCGGCACTGGCCGGAATGACCAGAGCGGTGATCAACTCGCCGGGCTGCAGCACGGTCTCGACCTGCGGCGAGTCGCCGGGCAGGCGATGGAGATCGGCCAGCGGCAGGCGGCGCGGTCCGTTCGGGCCTTCGGTGAGAACCAGGGTGTCGAGGGCGACCAGCGCGACTGCGAGATCCGAGGCATGGGTGGCGATGCAGCGGTCGCTGCCGCCGAAGACGGCATTGTTGCGGTTCTGCCCGTCCAAGGCCGGACAGCCGGAGCCCGGCTGGCGTTTGTTGCAAGGCGTCGCCCAGTCGCGAAAATAGAGGCAACGGGTGCGCTGCAGGAGGTTGCCGCCCATTGTCGCCAGGTTCCTGACCTGGGGCGAGGCGCTGGCCTCCAGGGCCTCGACCACCACCGGCCAGCCTTGGCGCAGGGCTTGATCCTCGGCCGCCTCGGACAGGCGGGTCAGCGCGCCGATGCGGATGCCCTCGGCGGTGACCGCGATGCCGCGATAAGGCAAGCCGTTGATGTCGACCACATGCCGTGGCGAGCGCTGGCCTTCCTTCATCAACTGCATCATGTCGGTGCCGCCGGCCAACACCTCGGCACCCGGGACCGCCGCTTCCGCCATGGCGACGCGCGGATCGGCGGGGGAGCTATAGCTGAAGGGCTGCATTCTGGTCGACCTTGGCGGCCGCCTCCTTGATGGCGGCGACGATATTGGTGTAGGCGCCGCAGCGGCAGATATTGCCGCTCATCTGCTCGCGGATGGTCTCGTCGGTGGGCGGTCTTCCTTCGGCCAGGAAACCGGCCGCCGACATGATCTGTCCCGGGGTGCAATAGCCGCATTGGAAGCCGTCATGGGCGATGAAGGCGGCTTGCAGCGGGTGCAATCGACCACCCACAGCCAATCCCTCGATGGTGGTGATGCGGCGTCCCTGCTGCGCCACCGCCAGCATCAGACAGGAATTGACCCGCTTGCCATCGAGCAGAACCGTACAGGCGCCGCATTGACCGAGATCGCAGCCCTTCTTGGTGCCGGTCAGAGCGAGATGGTCGCGCAAGGCGTCGAGCAGCGTGGTCCGAGGGTCCAGCGACAGGGTGTGCGAGGCGCGGTTGACGAGAAGGGTGATGTCCATGGTTTCTCCCGCTGCCGGCGGTTCGGCGGCCAAGGCCTCGGAGAACCCCAGCCGACCGCGGCCGATTCGCCTGGCGACGGTGATTACCGCCAAGGCGGCGCTGGATAGCACCAGCAAGGCGCGTCGGCTGACGGTCATCGGCAGGTCCCTCGTTGACGATATGACTGACAACAATGTCGACCAGCGCCGGTTCCCGGGCCGAGGTTGCTGACGACAGTCGACTTGCCATCGGTTGCAGGGGGATGTCCCGGTCGATGTTGAAATTGGAGGGCAGGCGTTGCTCACCTTGAGCCTGTAGGCTCGGGGTGTCGAATCCGCAAAGGAGAGCAACGCCATGAAGAAATCTACCACATTGGCCGCCGTCGTTCCGGCGACA
>CAIOJO010000402.1 GCA_903858635.1 uncultured Telmatospirillum sp.
CCCATCAGGCCAAGCATTCCATCAACCCCGATCTTGAACAGCACGCCAAGGCCGCGTAGCCTGTTCAGACCGTGACGCCTGCCGAGCGAATTTCAACACGGCTCGGGACAATCCCACGCACTCAACACATTACATCATAACAATATTTCCGTTTGCGCCAATAATGGCGCGGCGAATGCTGTCACTGATAATGAGGCGCCTCGTCTTAATGACCGCATGCAGACATTTAGGCAAGCACCAAGCGGAAGGCCTCTTGTTGCCTTGGTGGTGAAGATAAGGATGCCTACTTCCTACCCGACATCTGCTTGGCGAATTCGAGGCCGCTGGGTCGCAGCGCGCCGCTTTCCTCGAACAGCGAGCGCGAGAAGGGGGAATCGATGCTGTACCAGATGGCCGCCTTGAGCTGCGCGGCGAAGGCGGCCCGCATCAGCGGTCGCACCCGGGCCGGGGTCACGTCCCACGGCCGCTGGCCGATTTCGTTGCTGAGAACCGGCTTGCCGGTGAGTTGCCCGAGAATGGCGGCGGTGGTCGCCAGCGCCCCGGCGTCATGGCCATACCAATGAAAGTTGACGGCATCGATGGGGGCCGCGCGATACACCGCAATAAGCCGATCGGCGTTCTTCAGCAAGGCGTCGCGCCGTTCCGGCGGCACCTCGGCGACGGTGCGATAGCGGCATAGGGCGGCCCCGGCCTCGGGCTCGTCTTCGGTATAGAGGGCGCGGCGGGCGAAATCGCAGGCGATGTCGCTCCTGCCGCTCTGCAACAGGGTAAGCCAGGCGAGGCCGGCCGCCGCGTCGCCGGACAGCCCGCCATTGGTGCAGAGGACGCCCCGGTCATGGGCCTGCGCGCAGGCCGCCGCCAACTCGCGGGCATAGTCATCCGGCGACGGGAAGAGCAGGTTCTCCTCGTTCTCCACCACCACCAAGGCCGGCTTCCAGGCATCGAGGATCGAGCCCAGGGTCTTCCCATAGGCGTCGAGATCGTGGGGCGGGAAAACGGCGCGACGGCCGTCGCTGCGCACCGTCAGCGCCAGTTGGAACGGGTAACGGGCGAGCACGGCGCAGGCCGGGCAGGGGGCCGCCGGCTGCCAGCGGTCGATGAACACCGCCGGCGGGCGGAACCAGGCGATGCCCAGGGCCGCGGCGCGGGCCGCACTGAGCTCCACACTGCCGCCATCGGCCTGCCATAGCATCAGCCCGAAGGGATTGTCGGCCAAAGCCGGCGGCGCAGCCGTCACCAGCCAGGGCAGGACGACAAGCAGCAGGCGGAGCAGGCGGGGCAAAGGCGGGCGCATGGGCCCCTATCATGCGGATGGCCGCCCCGGCGGGCAAGCCGGTCGCCAAAAAAACGGCGAAAAAGCAAGTCCTGCCTTGCATCGAGGGCGCCTTTCCGCGACAAAGGACACCTTTCCTTAAGCCGGGAGATGACGTGGTGGATACCGTGGTATTGGCCGGTGGTGACGCGCTCACCGAAGACCGGATCGATCCAAGTCTCGACCTCTATGCCGAGATCGAACGCCTGCGGCGCGAGCGCAACGCAGTGATCCTGGCCCATTACTATCAGGACGGCGAAATCCAGGATCTGGCCGATTTCGTCGGCGATTCCCTCGACCTGTCGCGCAAGGCCGCCGCCACCGATGCCGATGTCATCGTCTTCTGCGGCGTGCGCTTCATGGGCGAAGTGGCGAAGATCGTCAGCCCGCAGAAGACGGTGCTGATCCCCGACGCCGAGGCCGGCTGCTCGCTCGAGGATTCCTGCCAACCGGAGCCCTTCCGCCGCTTCCGCGAGCAGCATCCGGACCATCTGGCGGTGACCTACATCAATTGTTCGGCCGAGGTCAAAGCGCTGTCCGACGTCATCGTCACCTCGTCCAATGCCGAGGCCATCCTCGCCCAATTGCCGCCCGACCGGCCGGTGCTGTTCGCCCCCGACCGCCACCTGGGGGCCTATCTGCAGAAGAAGAGCGGCCGGCCGATGACCCTATGGCCGGGCAGCTGCATCGTCCACGAGCAGTTCTCCGAGCGCGAACTGGTCAAGCTGAAGGTTCGGCACCCGACGGCCAAGATCGCCGCCCATCCGGAATGTCCGGAGGGCATCCTGCGCCATTCCGACCATGTCGGCTCGACCCGCTCGATCCTCGAATTCGTCCTGGCCAGTCCGGCCCAGGAATTCATCATCGCCACCGAGGCGCATATCATCCATCAGATGGAGAAGGCGGCCCCGCACAAGACCTTCATCGCCGCCGCCGGGATGGATGGGAGCTGCGACTGCGCCCGTTGCCCGTTCATGGCCAAGAACACCCTGGAAAAGATCTATCTGTGCCTGGTCAACGGGGCTCCGCGCATCGAATTGCCGGAGGATCTCCGCCTGGCCGCCTTGAAGCCGTTGCAGAAAATGCTCGAAATGTCGGTGAATGTGAATGTACCTCCAGCAGCCCCATGAGTTGAACCTTGCCGTCGCCCAGCTGATCGATGTGGCGCTGGCCGAAGACATCGGCGGCGGCGATCTGACCAGCCAGGCGGTGATCCCCGAAGGCCTGCGCTTCGCCGGCGTGATGGCGGCCCGCGAGGAACTGGTGATCGCCGGCCTGCCATTCGCCGCCGAGGTGTTCCGCCGGGTCGACCCCGGCATTCGCTTCCACACCAAGGTCAAGGACGGCGACAAGCTGGCCGCCGGGGCCGTTCTGGCCGAGTTGGAGGGGCCGGCCCGCGGTCTGCTGACGGCCGAACGGACGGCGCTCAACCTGCTGCAGCACCTGTCCGGCATCGCCACCATGACCCGCGTCTATGTCGAGGCGATCGCCGGCAGCGGGGCGATCCTGCTGGATACCCGCAAGACCATCCCCGGGCTGCGCCAGCTGGCCAAATATGCGGCCCGCATGGGCGGCGCCGAAAACCATCGGATGGGCCTCTATGACGGGGTGCTGATCAAGGACAACCATATCGCCGTATGCGGCTCGGTGAGCGAAGCGGTGCGCCGGGCCAAATCGGCCAAGGCGCCGTTGGTCGAGGTGGAGTGCGACACCCTGGAGCAGGTGGCGGAAGCCATCGCCGCCGGTCCCGACATGATCCTGTTCGACAACATGGCACCCGAGTTGATGCGACAGGCCGTCGCCATCGTCGGCGGCAAGGCCAAGACCGAGGCCTCGGGCGGCATCCGGCTGGAAACCATCAAGGCGGTGGCGGCCACCGGCGTCGACTACATCTCGGTCGGCCGGCTGACCCAGTCGGCGCGCGCCGTCGATATCGGCCTCGATTGGTCGGCCCGCTGATGGACGAGGCAACCATCAGCGACGTCCTGGTGGTCGGCAGCGGCGCTGCCGGCCTCACCGTGGCGCTCCAGTTGGCGCCGCAGGCGCGGGTCACCTTGCTGTCCAAGGGCGATCTGGCGGAGAGCAGCACGCTATACGCCCAAGGCGGCATCGCCGCGGTGCTGGACGCCACCGATTCCACCGAATTCCACATCGCCGACACCCTGGTGGCCGGGGCCGGATTGTGCGACGCCGACGTCGTCCGCTTCGTCGTGGAGAATGCCAAGGACGCCATTTCCCGCCTGATCGGCTACGGCGTCGAGTTCACCCGCAACGACGAACCAGCCGCCAAGCAGGCCTACCATCTGACCCGCGAAGGCGGCCACAGCCACCGCCGCATCATCCACGCCGCCGACGCCACCGGCCGCGAGGTCGAGAAGACCCTGGAAGAACGGGTCCGCGAAACCCCCAATATCGAGATTTTCGAGCATCATCTGGCCATCGACCTGGTCCGTCAGAAGGACGCCGACGGCCGGCCGGGCCGCTGTGCCGGCCTCTACGCACTGGATCGCCAGACCGGCACGGTCCGGTTGTTCCGCGCCAAGGCGGTGGTGCTGGCCTCGGGCGGCGCCAGCAAGGTCTATCTCTATTCGTCGAACCCCGATGCCTGCACCGGCGACGGCATCGCCATGGCGTGGCGGGTCGGCTGCCGGGTGTCCAATCTCGAGTTCATGCAATTCCATCCCACCGTCCTCTATCATCCCACCGCCAAGTCGTTCCTGGTTTCCGAGGCGGTGCGGGGCGAGGGCGGGCGGCTACTGCTGCCCACCACCGGCGAGCGCTTCATGCCGCGCTTCGACGAGCGGGGCGAACTGGCTCCGCGCGACATCGTGGCGCGGGCCATCGACCACGAGATGAAGCGGCTCGGCCTCGACTACGTGCATCTCGACATCAGCCATCAGCCGGCCGAGTTCATCACCACCCACTTCCCCACCATCCACGCCGAATGCCTGCGCCTCGGCATCGACATGACATGCCAGCCGATTCCGGTGGTGCCGGCGGCGCATTACACCTGCGGCGGGGTGATGACCGACAAACGGGGCCGGACCGACGTGCCCGGCCTCTACGCGGTGGGCGAGGTGGCCTTCACCGGTCTGCACGGCGCCAACCGCATGGCCAGCAACTCGCTGCTGGAATGCCTGGTGTTCGGCGCATCGGCGGCCGCCGATATTCACGCCCGGCTGCCCAGCCTGCCGATGCCGCCGGCCTTGCCGGCCTGGGACGACAGCTGGGTCACCAATTCCGACGAAGAGGTGGTGGTCTCCCATAACTGGGAAGAGCTGCGCCGCTTCATGTGGGACTATGTCGGGATCGTCCGCACCACCAAGCGCCTCGAACGGGCGCAGCACCGGGTCGAGCTGCTGTTGTCGGAGATCGAGGACTATTATGGCTCGTTCCGGGTCACCAACGACCTCCTGGAGCTGCGCAACCTGGCCCTGGTGTCGAAGCTGATCATCCGCTCGGCCCTGGCCCGGCGGGAGAGCCGGGGATTGCACTACACCCTCGACTTCCCCTATCCCGATCCGGTGGCGGCGCCGCAAAACAGCATCCTGACCCCCAAGCGCTTCCGCCTGGCGCCGCAGGACTAACTGTGGCGGCGAGGCCGTCGCTAATCGTTGCCGGCCTTGCTCTGTGCTGACAGCACCATGAAGTTGGCAATTCCGTGCCGATGGACCAGGATCAGCACATCCCCTTGGTTGGCAACCGATCGGAGTTTCTGCATGGCCTCGGCCGATTGTGTTACGGGTTGCCGGTTGATGGACGTCACCACATCTCCTGGAACCAGACCGATGGCTGCGGCGCTACTATTCTCTTCGATACCGCCGATGACGGCGCCTTGAACCGACGCCGCCAGGCCGAACTCGCGGCGGAGGTCCGGCGTCAGGTTGGCGAACCAAATTCCCATTACAGTCTGCGCTTCGGCCGCATCACCGCTCTGTTGCCGCTCGATGGCGGCGAGTTGCTTGACGGCGGGCTGATGCGCGACGGTCAACTCCAGTTTCTGGATCTTGCCGTTCCGATCGAGGGTCAGGCGAAGCTTGTCCCCGACCTGGGCCGTGATGACGAATTTGGCTATGTCATGCGGCCCGTGGACCGCGCCGCCATCGGCCTCCTGGATCACATCGCCAGGCTGGACGCCGGCTTTGGCGGCAGGGCTGTCCGGGGATACGTCGTTGACCAATAGTCCCATCGGCTTCTCGGGATCCAAATGCAGCGCCCTGGCGATTTCAGGAGAGATCGTTTGAATGCCAATGCCCAGGTAGCCGTGGTCGGCATGACCGGTATCGCGCAATTTCTGCACGATGATCCTGGCGATGCTGGACGGAATGGCGAACCCTATGCCGATGCTGCCGCCGGTCGGCGAATAGATCGCGGCGTTGATGCCCACCACGCGGCCGCCGGTATCGAAGGTCGGTCCGCCCGAGTTGCCGCGGTTGATCGGCGCATCGATCTGCAGGAAATCGTCGAAGGGGCCTTGCATCAGGTCGCGCCCCAGGGCTGAGACGATCCCGGTGGTCACCGTGCCGCCAAGGCCAAACGGATTGCCCACCGTCATGACCCAATCGCCCACCTCGACGTTGTTGCTGTCACCCCATTGCAGAAATGGGAGCTTGCGATTAACGGAGACTTTCAGCAGGGCAATATCGGTTTTCGGATCACTGCCGATGATCTCGGCCAAATGTTGGGAACTGTCGGCGAATATGACGGTGATCTTCGTTGCCCGCGCCACCACATGGCTGTTCGTTACGATATAGCCCGACGGGTCGATGATGAAGGCCGAGCCGACCGATACGATCTTTCGGCCTGTCGCCGGCTTTTCCCCAGGCGACGAAGGCGTTCGCGACGGTAGGCCGCGTTGTTCGAAATAACGCCGCAGGAATTCGTCGAAGGACGGTTGCGCCGGACCGCCTTGCCCAATGGCGTCTTCGCTTTGCGGCCCTTCCTCGGCACCAGCGGCTTCAGACGAGATTTCGGCCGAAACATTCACCACGGCCGGCAAGACGCGCTTGACCAGCGGCGACCAGCTGGGCAAGGAAATCATCACCCCGGTTGGCGCAGGAGAAGGAGCATCCGCTGCATTTTTCTGCTGTGCCTGGGCCGACAGCCCGCAACAAACCACAAGGGCGATCACCGCTCCTCGCAACCCCACGGTGTTTCCGAGCGCCATTTGATCTCCTTTCATCACGAACGACCGATGAGCCACGGCGCGCCAGCCGAAGAACGACAAGGCCTGAGATCCTGCGAAAAAAGTAAGCGCTGGACGATCCCGGTTATACCCGATAGCCCAGACGAATGCTGCCCCATAGGCGGCCGTGGACTTTGATCGGAATCGACAGGTCCTTCATCAGCATGAACTTGTCGCCGCCCATTTCGCGCCGATAGGTCTGCAGCAGGAACGGCCGATCGCTCTGGGCCGAGCGAATCGCCGTGCGGTCGGTGAAGATCCGCCGGTTGCGGCAATTGGCGTTGTTCCACACCGGGTCGCCGCGGCGCTGCGGTTGCGACACCTTGCGGTTATGGGTCGGCAGGTAGCCATTGACGTCGTTGCCGCAGCAGTAGACCACCCTGGGATCGAGGTCGAGCGGCGGCTCGAAGATGGCGGGCAAGACGCGATCGGTGAATTCGGTGAAACGGCTCTTGTACTGTGGCGGGTCGGTGTCGGGGATCGGCAGGTAATTGTGATCGAACAGGTCGGCCATGCTGATCCGGCCGCTGTCCACTCCGGCGGTGAAGGCCGCGATCATTCCGGCAGCCGCCACCTGCAGGGCCTCGATGAACTTGCTGTCGGTGGTCGGGATGCCCGATCCGGCGATCAGATTCATCAGATCCTCGCCTTGTTCGAGGACGGTCGATACCCGCTGGTCGGCCTTGCGCAGGTTTTCCGAGGTCACCTTGACGCCTTCGAAAAAGCGCTCGATCTCACCCAACACACCCTGGCAATGGCCCAGGCTGTCGCTGGCGGCGGTGGAAATGCGGCCGACCTTGCTCTCGACGCTGCCCATGGCCTCGTGGAAGCCTTCGAGGGCGGTGTTGATCACGCCGACGCCCTGGTTGACCGAATCAGCCACCTGGATGGTGTCGTTGCTGGTGGCGATCAGCTGGGTGATGTCGTTGGACAAGGTGCCGACCGTGCCGTCGATGCCGGAAGTGGCGGCATCGGCCTGACGGGCCAGCGTCTTCACTTCGGTGGCAACCACGGCGAAGCCCTTGCCGGCCTCGCCGGCGCGCGCCGCCTCGATGGTGGCGTTCAAGGCCAGCAGATTGGTTTGCCGGGCGATACTCTGGATATTGCGCGACATGCCGCGCACGGCGCCCAAAGAGCCTTCGAGCGAAGCCAGCCGCTCTTCGATGCCCCGGACCGAACCGACCAACTGGTGGACCTTGCCCACCGCCGCGCCGACCGTGGTCAGCGATCGGCTGGATTCGGCAGCGGCGGTCATCGTGACCTGATTCGTTTCGCGGCCGGCCTGTTCGATCTGGCCGATGGATTCGGCCAGATTGTGCGTCAGGTCGCGGAGTTGGGTAAACAGTTCTTCCTGGTGGGCGACGAAGCGCGCCATGCCTTGAATATTGCCGGCGATCTCGGCGACTTCTAGGCTTAAATTCTCAACCTTTTCCAACAGGCCCGTAGCGAAGCCTTCGAGGCGTTGCACCTCGGCATCTTTCTCTTGCGTCATTTCCTGCCCTTCCCTTATCGGGGCTTGTTGTCGGGCCGCGGCGATTGAGCCGCCTCAGGCCCGAGTGGATATGATTCCCACAATTTTTCAAGGATAGCCGATGCGCTGGCAGCGAGCCACGCCTTTTGCGTGCATTGGATGGGCGCCGTTACTTTAGGCAGGGTTCCTGCGCAACAGCTGGCGCGCCGCGCCAACCCCCGAGGTCAGGGCCCCTTCCAGGGTGCAGGGCAGGCCGGTGGCGGTCCAGTCGCCGGCCAGGAGCAGGTTGTCGCCAAAGGCCGCGGCGGGCCGCAACGCTTCGACCTCGGGACTGTGGAAAAGCGTCGCCCGCTTCTCCTTGATGACGCGCTGCGCCACCGGCGCCTGGCGAAGGCCGAGCGCCTTGGCGATGTCACCCCACAACACCGTTCCGATCTCATCGACCGATCGTTCGGCCAGGGCGGCGGCGGCCGACACCGTCACCGACACCACGTCGCCGCGGACGAACAGCCATTGTGCGGTACCGCCCAGCAATCCGATGAAATCGCCGCTCGACCGCTTGGCCGGGGCGACGGCCAGCCGGAAATGCCCGTTGACGATGGGACTGGCCGGCAGCTTCGGCAGCTCCGGCAGCAACTGTCTGGCGACAGCCCAGGGAACCGCCAGCACGACGGCGTCGGAGGGGCCGAGGACGACGGCGCCGTCGTCGAAATCAAGCGCGGTGACCAGCCGGCCGGACCGCTGCAGCCGACGCAGCGGATGATGCAGGCGGACGGTCACCCCGGCAACCGCCAGGGCGGCCAGGGCCGGGCCGACGAAGGTCTCGGAGAGTCCGTTGCGCGCCAGAAACGGTCGGCTGGCGGCCTGGCCCCGCCACAGGGTGCGGGCCAGCACCCGACGAAAGACGCGGGCCGAGGCATCCTCGGCCGGGGTGTTCATCACCGCCAGGGCGAGGGGCTCCCAAAAACGATGAAAATTGCGCGACGCCCCCAACCGTCGGGTAATCCCCGCGTCCTGGCTGGGCGCCATGCGCCAGGCCGAGGCCAATACGGAGGGCAGCAGGCGGCCCAAGCTGGCGGTCCACAGGCGGCCGCTCTCGAGGTCGAGCATGGGGAAGGCGGCCGGCCCGGCGATCAGGCCATCGGTTCCGCCGATGCGCCGCAGATAGCGGAAAACCTCGTGGTTGCCGCCCACCACCATATGGGTGCCGTTATCGATGGTGACGCCAAGCGTCGGCTCGACCCAGGAACGGCACCGTCCGCCGGCCTGACCGGCAGCCTCGTGCAGGACCACCGACATCCCCGCATCGGCCGCCGCCAAGGCGCAAGACAGCCCGGCCAACCCGGCTCCGACGACATGGACGGTCATTTTAGTGGTCCCTCAGGCGCCGGGCGCCGGCATCCGAGTCTGTAAAAAAATAGTGGCGCCGGCCTCCGTGCCGGCGTTCCGGCGAAGCCGGAAGACGCCCATTGCCGCCGCTCCGCGGCGCAGACCGGCAGGGACGCCGGTCCCACTGAAAAACAACTCCTTCACACAAGCTAACGCCTGGTTCCGAGGGCACCGGCCTAAGGGCTTGCGGTTTCTTTGCGGTCGGGATGGTCATGGCGCTGGTTGAGAGACGGCTGTTTCCTCGCATCGCGTTGGCAGCCTATATAACAGACCATCGCCGATGGATACCGTTTTGATGCCCGAATCGCCCAGCCTCTCCTTGAATGCCCTTGAAGTCCGCCGCCTCGACCGCGACCGCTTTCTCACCGCCCTGTTCGCTCCGGCCGATCGGCGCGAGGCACTGTTCGCCCTTTACGCCTTCAATCTGGAAGTGGCGCGGATTCCCGAGCTGGTGAGCGAGCCGCTGCTCGGCCGCATCCGCCTGCAATGGTGGCGGGACACGCTCGACCAATTGTACCGGGGGGCCGAGGTGGCGCATCCGGTGGCGCAGGCCCTGGGACAGGCGATCCTGCGCCATGATCTGGCGCGCGGCCAATTCGAGCGGCTGCTGGAAGCGCGCGATACCGACCTGGAGCCGGAGCCGCCGGCCCATCTCGACGGCCTGGAGGGCTATGCCGAGGGCACCGCATCGACCCTGAATGCGTTGGCCCTGCAGATCCTCGGGGTGGCCGACAAGGCGGCCTTCGAGGCGGCACGGCATCTGGGCATCGCCTGGGCCTTGACCGGTCTGTTGCGGGCGGTTCCGTTCCATGCGGCGGCACGAAGGCTATACTTGCCCACCGCCTTGCTGGCCCTGCATGGCGTCACCCCGGAAGAGGTCCTGGCCGGGACGCCGTCCGAGGGCTTGACCAAGGTCGGCCGAATGGTGGCCGATCGGGCCCGCCACCACTTGGCCGAGGCCCGCCGGAAGCGACGGCAGATTCCCAAGGCGGCGGTGCCGGGTCTGCTTACGGCTCCATTGGTCGAACCCTATCTCGATGCGCTGCAACGGTCTGGCGGCAACCTGCTGGACGGCCGCTGGTCGGTCACCCGCCCACGACCGCTCCGCCTTGCCTGGCATGCCCTGCGGGGGCGGTATTGAGTCCCATTGGGGAAAAGCCGAACGAAGGGCGCCAAGGAAAATAGCAAGTTATCCGCAGATGACGCAGATTTGCGCAGATCAACATTGCGCCTGCGGCCTGGAGTAACTGGCGGAAGTAATATTATTCCCGTGCCTATCCGGTTAAGACACGCACCCACAACATGTAGGATTGCTGCTCGGCCTCTGGCTGTTCGCAAACCTGGATGTCAACAGCGCCAGTTGGGGTAGACCCAACAGTCGCGTCACCAGGGGCCATCTTGAGACAGATGCCCAGAGTTTACGTCCGCAGTCCTCGCCGACCCGGCCATTGTGCGCCCCAAAGGCATCGAACGTCCTACCGGACACAATGCTCGCGCCGAACGCTCAAGCCGCCGACTCCGTTCCGGGATGCTCGCCGGGCCGCTGCGGGATGACCAGGATGCAGGCGATAATGACGACGGCGATCGCCGCCGAGGCCATCGGCCGACTCAAGTGCAGACCGCCTTGATTGAGCGGCTTGTCAAGAAAATCTCCGACCGTCGCTCCGAGCGGGCGCGTCAGGATGAAGGCCGCCCAGAACAGTGCCACGCGCGAGATGCTGCTGGCGTAGTACAAAATGGTGAGCAAACCGAGACCCGCGCCGAACACACCGGCAGCACCCACGTAACCCAATCCCGAGGTGTCGGCCATCCAGTCGCCCAACGCCGTGCCCAGGGTCTGCGAAAAGGTGATCGTGACCCAATAGAAGGCCTCCACGCGGGGCTTGTTCACGGTCGTGACGGAAACCGTTCCTTCCGAAAGGTACCAGACCCCGAGCGAAATCAACACGCAGGCGAGCAGCACCGACGACCCACCCGTGTAGCCGATTCCGAGCGACCGGTCGGCAAAGTCGGCCAAGGTCGTGCCGGCCGTCGTCGAGGCAACGATCGTGGCCCAATAGAGGAAAGGATGGAACTTCTTAGCCACGATTTGGATCGCGACCAGCACGACGAGAAGCGAGAAGAAGATGGCCGTGCCGATCAGATAGCCGTTGGGATTTGCGCGGGACGTTGTCTCCCCGAGCCAAGTCATGGTGACGGCATCGCCGGCGGTCTCGCCCAGTGTGGTGGCGAGGATCTTGATGATCCAGAACCCAAGCGTGACGGCAGGGACCTTACTCAGGGGGATGTCCCGGTCGATGTTGAAATTGGAGGGCAGGCGTTGCTCACCTTGAGCCTGTAGGCTCGGGGTGTCGAATCCGCAAAGGAGAGCAACGCCATGAAGAAATCTACCACATTGGCCGCCGTCGTTCCGGCGACA
>CAIOJO010000403.1 GCA_903858635.1 uncultured Telmatospirillum sp.
ATTATCATAGTTGTCGCTACGGGAAGTCTGTTGCCTTGCTCATGGCTCCGTGATAACAACAAGTCACCACTCGGCAGCGTCTCTCACAGGCAACCATAATCGACGCTAGGCGGCAATCATAATTGTCGCTCTACAGTCCTCATCAAGGAATACGGCATTACCTGAATCGCGCGGATATTTTTGGAGCGGCATGGCAATCAGATTGCCGAAGCCGCCCTTGGGTAGGGTGTCCTGATTGGGAAAGAATCGGTCATAGGATCGCAGGCCAAGATCCGGCCGGCGTTCCATGGTTTCGGTCAAGACATGGGATCCAAGACGCCTTGCCAGAGAAGCGGAAATTGCCTGGTCGAAGAAAATCCAGACATGCGCACCGTTGCCCGATCGGGATCGTTCCAGCGCAGCGGGAACATTCAATTGATGGCAGGTTTCGCGAAATGCACGCGCATCCTCGGGCCAACTATTCTTGTCAAAATCGGCCGCCAGAAAGAAACAGGTTTCGTCCTGGAGCATCGGATAAACGCCTATGACGAATTTCCCGCCGGCATCGTCCTGGCCCTGCAAATGCCAACGGATGATTTCATCCGTCACCGGAATGAATCGTTGGTATGGACAATCGGTGCATTTGATCCTCGGCTTTTCGCAAACACCCCTGACCCATTCATTGGCACAATCCGGCTGATACCCCGATTTACCGGACTTCCGGCTCTCGAAGCGGCGCGCGTAGACATCCTCTCGTCCTCGAAATAGAGAGCGAAAAAGGGCGATCTTCATATCCGAAGGCGACCGCTGATCGACCGCGTATTCAAGGTGCCCAGCGGAGACAAGCGAACCGGCAGTCACCAACTCATGCACTCCGATTTGATCGAATTCACGTACCGCTGATGATTGCTTCCAGCCCAAACCGCTCCAGCTTTTCCGGCGTTTTGGCCCATGCTGCGCCGGGCATCGCCATTATGAGCTTGCGGAAGACGGCGGCGAAAGCATTGCGCACCGCCGCCTCGGTCAATTCGCCCGCCGCATCGGACGAGAGCAGCGGGCGAATGTCGGTGACGAATCGCGGGGAGACCAACTTGGCGAACATCCGCTTCTCGGCTTCGGCGCGGCTGATAGATAGCTCCGTCTTTCCGAGATAATGGCCGAGATAACCGACCAGGCGGTTGGCGTTCAGGTCCGGGAAGACGGCCAGCGCATGGGACAGATCGAGAAGATCGCGGCCTTTGTCACGCTGGAGTAGCGCCCGCAATTTGGTCGCCAGCAGCTCTTCCGGCGAAAAGGTGGCGATGTCCGCCTTGCCCGTAAACCAGGGATTATCGACGGCGAAGGCGATCGCCTGCGGCTTATCGAATGCCTCGATCTCCCGCGTATTGATCTCTATTTTCAGCCGAATCTCGCCTGATCCGTCTTCCGCCGGAACGCGAAACCGCAGCTTCGGTGCGATTTGGCTTTGATCGAAGGCCGCCTGGCCGAGCCAAGGTTCCAACACCGCGCGGACGCGATCGAGGATCGGGCCGATCGGTCCTGCCGTGGTGCGCACGAGGTCGATATCCTCCGAATAACGTAGCGGCTTTGGGAAGAACAGCTTGTTGAGCGCGGTGCCGCCCCGAAAACGCAGTTCGGTTTCCAGAATCGGATCGGCGAACAAATCAACGAGCGCGCGGCTGATAACGAGGTCCTGCTCGACCTGACGCATTTCCGGCCAGGGTGCGTGAGCGCTCCAAGCGACAATGTTCATGATCGGGATCATAGGTCGCGCTCCGGGATGCGCCTGACGACGAGTCGCCAGTGTTTGTCACGTTCGACGATGTCAGGCGCAAGTTCGGGGTCCCTCGCCAGAGACGGATCAAGCTCGACCCACTGCACCGCCGTTCCCTGTTCCAGGGCAGTGTGCGCTTTCTCGGCATGATCCTTGAGTCCGGCTTTGCTTAAAAGGTATCCGGTGCGTTGCACCACCGACCGTTCAAAGGCTGGGCATAACGTGAACAGCTTTTCGGGATCGGCTTTCGGTCCCAACTCTTCAAGCACCGTCGCAATGTTGTCGAGGCCGCCGCTCGCCTGCGGATAACGGAGTAGATCAAGGATGGTCAGTTCGGGCGACGACAATTTCATTTTTCCGGTGTCGGTCTTCCGCTCTTCAATTCTGGCGGCGACCGTCGAAAGATCCTTGCGGAAATAGAAGGCGATCCTTGCGCGGCCCGCCTGGATCGCCGGGATTTGCTTGGTCACGACGACCTGAAATTCCATGACCGCCTGATGGGCCGCGCCGTGCAACTCCGCCGCCTTGAGCAGCCCGACATAGTACGGGCCGCCTTCATGGCGCATGAGATCGTCGATGAACCAGGCGGGCGGCGGACTGCCCCAATTCAAATATTGCGGCGGCACCACCACATAGAATCCCCGGCGTGGACTGAAGAGTTGGCGACGTTTTTGCAGTCTCTCCGCCGCATCAAGAAATGCTCCCTGACCGATGCCAAGCGCCGCCAGCGCTTCGTCGCGCGCGAAGACGAGCTTGCCCGAGGCGAGAAGCCCGGTCGCATAGGTGCCGAGATTGGCGGGCTGAAATTTTTTCATACGCTAATATCCGCTATTTTCGCTGATTTTTCAATATGAATTATTATTATATAGTTTTATATATACTAAAGTCCGCCTAACGCACGGAGTTTCACATATGAACCGGCGTTCCGTGGTCGGAAATGACAAAAAAGCAAATCTGGACACAGTTTTGGACACACAAATTTTTGGCGCCTTAAATTTCATAATAATATCAATTCATTATGATTTTGCGCGGCAGACTCAAAATCTGTTGCCGGCAACGGCGTGTTGGTTCGCGTCCGAGCTGGGGCACCAATAACTTCAATATCGTGGTCGGCGTCGGATCGTCAGACTTGGCGGGTCCTCCGCCAGACTATTGTTATCGCACCGGCCCGCGACCGGTGCGATATCGCGTCGACGGGGAGCGTTTGACTTCGACTTTTCTCCCCGTAGAGTAGGCGCTGGCCGACAACCAACTGGAGGCGGCAAAAAGCCCCGCACCATGCCGCCAAAGCCCCTTCGTCCTGTGCCGATCGCGCTTCTCGTCGCCGGGGCATTTTTCATGGAACTGCTCGACGGCACGATCATTGCCACCGCATTGCCGCAGATGGCGGCAAGCTTTCGGACCAATCCGATCGACCTCAATATCGGCATGACGGCATACATGCTGGCGGTGGCCGTCTTTCTCCCAGCCAGCGGATGGGTCGCCGACCGCTTCGGGAGCCGCACCGTTTTCGCCACTGCCATCGTCGTCTTCTCCGTCGCCTCGATTCTGTGCGGCCTGAGCGGCGGCTTGGAAACGTTCACGGCAGCACGGATTCTGCAGGGCATGGGTGGGGCGATGATGGTGCCGGTGGGGCGTTTGGCGGTCCTCAACCACACCCCCAAGACCGAATTGATGCGCTCCATCGCCTACATCACTTGGCCATCGCTGGCGGCGCCGATCATCGGGCCGCCGCTCGGAGGATTTATTGCCACTTACGCGTCGTGGCACTGGATCTTTTTCTTGAACGTTCCGATTGGCGTCGCTGGCGTGGTTCTGGCATTGGCTCTCCTTCCGGACCACAAGTCGCCGGAGCAAAAGCCGCTCGACGGGCTGGGATTCGCCCTGACGGCCCCTGCCCTGTTCGGCCTGATGTATGGATTTGATCTGGTCGGCCGGCCGGGCTCCACATTACAGACCACCCTGCTTTTTCTGGTTGGCGGCAGCATCGCCGCGGCGGCGGCGGTCCGGCACGCGCGCCGCCATCCACATCCGTTGCTCGATCTGTCGGTCCTCAAGGTCCCCACCTATGCGGTGACAACCTGGGGCGGATCGATGTTTCGCATCGCCATCGGCGCCGCACCTTTCTTGCTGCCGCTGCTGTTCCAGATCGGCTTCGGCCGGAATGCCTTTGTCTCGGGCCTGCTGGTGCTGTCCCTGTTCGCCGGCAATGTGGCGATGAAGCCGCTGACGACGCGGATCCTGCGGCGGTTCGGATTTCGTCGGGTGCTGATCGCCAACGGACTGGCGTTGGGAGTGTCGATCGCCGCTTGTGCGTTCTTTTCGGCGTCGACACCAACCATCCCCATCGTCATCGTCTTGTTCGCCAGCGGCATGAGTCGGTCGTTGCAGTTCACCGCGCTCAATACCTTGGCCTTCGCCGATATTCCGAAGTCGCAGATGAGCGGGGCGAACACGCTGGCCAGCATGGTCCAGCAACTCAACGCCGGCCTGGGCATCGCCGGTGGCGCGCTGGCGCTCCGTCTCGCCTTGCTGTTCGGCCTCCGGTCCGGCGAGGGGTTGGTGTCAGACGATTTCCGTGTCGCTTTTGTCGTCGTCGGAGGGGTGGCCTGCTTGGGTGTGCTGCACTGCCTCAAGCTTTCACCCACGGCCGCAGCCGAAGTCAGCGGTCACAGCGAGTCTAGCTCCAGGTGAAGACCAGGATGTAGCAGACGACGCCGGTGACCAGGGCCTGGGCCAATGCCCATGGCAGGTTGATGCGGAAGATTTCCGGATCCGTCCCCTTCTGTTCGACCAAGGATGCGCACATCCGAATGATCGTCGGCTTGAGCGGATTGGCGGCCGAATGGGTGAGATTGGCCACCGCCGCGACCAGGACGACGGCCGAAATGCCGAATGTCGCGGCGATCGGCTGTTGCAGTTTCGACAGCATCATTTGCGCCGGCACGCCCTGTCCGAACGCCATCCCGCCGAAGAAGGACAGCGCGGGATTGAAGGCGGCATAGACCTTGACCCCCGCACTGGTGAACACCCGGGCCAGCAGATCGATCTGACCGGCATCAAGCATCAGGTACACAAGCCCACTGCCGATCACCAGGGTCGCCAGGCTGGTCCTGGCGTGCTTGGTGGCATTCCAGATATCGGTAAGCGGGTTGCATTTCTTGGTGCCGAACGGATAGCAGGCCAGGGCGGTAACGAAGATCATGAACCCCGCCGAAGTGACGATGCTGACGCGGACCGTGCCGTAGCCCCAGGCGGTGATGCTGAAACGCATCGATTCCATGGCTTCCTTAATCTCGGGAACCTGCAACAGGATGACGAATCCGACGCAGACAAGCAGCGGGGCGAAAGCGCGCAGCGCATCTTTCAGCGATACCGGCTTGGCTTGCGACAACGGTGCCGCCGCGGCCGACAGGCTGCGCGGCACAAGAATGCCATCGGCGGCCGCATGATGCTTGTGAACGGCGCCATAGACATAGACCACGGCGAGGGAAAGCAGCGCGCCGACAATCATGGTGAGAAGGTAGAAATTGGGAAAGATCTGCG
The DNA here is from genome assembly GCA_903858635.1 of uncultured Telmatospirillum sp. Classification (GTDB taxonomy): domain Bacteria; phylum Pseudomonadota; class Alphaproteobacteria; order Rhodospirillales; family Magnetospirillaceae; genus DUZF01. The sequence continues at coordinate 5,300 of CAIOJO010000403.1, forward strand.
TGAACACGACGATCGAGCCGACATTGGCCAAGGTCAGGGACCAGAAGAGGATTTGGGTGTCCCGCTCGAAGAAGGGAAACTTCAGAATCCGCAGGAACCCGTAGAGGGATACGGGAACGATCGGCGCCAACATCAGCCCCAAGGCCTGAGCGATTTCGACTTGCGGCAGATGCGTTACCGCATTGGCGATCGTATCGGTAATGAACAAGCTGGCGATGGGCAGGAACCACGAGGTGAAAACCAGATAGGCGCAGACCGACTGGACCTTGCCGAAGCCCAGCTCGACCAGGCCGAGAATGCACACCGGATAGGCCGACCAGCCGTTGAAGGCGCCGATCATCCCGCCCATCACCGTCACCAGGGCCAGGGATCTGGCCTTGGTATCCTGCGGCGGGACCAATGCTCCCACCGCATCCAGCATGATTTCCAGCAGGCCGGTGGAGCGATAGGAGCGACCGAAGATTTGGCCGGTATAAAGGACGAGAAAACCCGCCCAGACGACCAAATTGCCCCACAGCCACGATTCGACGATCCTGAGCACCGGCATATGATAGACAAACAGCACGACGCCGATCTGGAACAGCATGGCGATACAGGTTGCCCGAAGGGCATCAAGTCGCAACACCAAGAATCCGCAGACAAGGATGATTATCGGACAGAACGCCAGAAAGACCTCTAGGGTAGTATTCATCGCCAAATCCCCCTTGTCGGGCGCAGAAGCCGATCAGCGAAAGAGCTGCGGGTATTTGGCGCGCACTTCTGCCGCCAGTTCTTTCGAGGTCTGCGCCACCTTCGGAAATTCGTCATACCGCTCGTACGGCTTGCAGGCATCGATCACCATGCGGGAATTGGTGAGCTTGCCGTAGTCGGTCACCAGGGTATCGAGCCGCGACGACCAGCAATTGTCCAGCAGTGTGGTCCGCGACTTGGGGTCACAGCGGGTGCCCATCGCCCAGATGACGTCGTTGAGGTCGGTGGGATCGATGTCGTCGTCCACCACGACGATCCAGCGGCCGACATAGCCGACCGGATTGACCTGCGAGGCGACCAGACCGACCTGGGTCGAATGACCGTGATAGCGCTGCTTGATGGAGACGGCGACGAAGGTCCGTCCCGAGCCGGCTTGGTGGGTCCAGGCCCCGACCACATCCGGGATGCCGGCCCCTTCGAGCGAGTCCATGAGCGCCGCGGAACGCAGAAAACAGCGTTCGAACAGATGGGCGTGCGGTGGCTTCTGGCTGGCCGCGCAGGTCAGGATCGGGTCATTGCGGTGATAGATGCGCTTGACCCGGATGACCGGTTCCGGCCTCGCTTCGCCGGCATAATAGCCGTGCCATTCGCCGAACGGCCCTTCCATGGCCGTTTCGTCGGGCATGATCTCGCCTTCCAGCACGATTTCCGAGCGAGCCGGGAAGGGTAGACCGGTGAGCTCGCCCCTGATGACCTCCTGCGGGCGATCCATCAGGCCGCCACACCAATCCAGTTCGGGGATCTTGTCGGCCATGGTGTAACCGGCGGCCAAATAGGTGATCGGATCGCAACCGATGATTACCACCACCGGGCAGGGCTTGCCGGCCTTGAGATACTTGTCGCGCTGAATGCGGCCCTGCTTGCCGTTGGAAATATAGGATGTGCAGGTGTCGCGACCGACCACTTCGACGCGATAGGTCCCGATATTGACGCGGCCGGTGTCGGGGTCCTTGGTGACCACGCCGCAGGCCGTACCGATGTAACGGCCGCCATCCAGCTCATGGTGGATGGGGACGGGAAACTTCAGCAAGTCGACCTGATCGTCACGGAGAATATTCTCCAGGACGGGGCCGCCCTGGACTTCCTTGGGCGGAATCTGTTTGAAGCCCTTCTTGATGACATTGCGGAAATGATCCAGCATTTCCAGTCTGTTGTCTGACTTTCCGGGATCCATGCCGAAGGCCAGGGCGAGCCGCAGCGGCGAGCCGAACATGCCGTAGAGGCAGCGATAGCCGTGCGGATAACCGGGAACATCGTCGAACAGCAGCATCGGCGATTTCTCGACTTTCTGCCGGTAAAGGACCTCGGTGACGGCGCCCATTTCCTTATCCCAATGGGCCCCGTTGACCACGGCCAACTGATTGCCTTGGTCGACCGCCTGGATGAAGGCGCGCAGGTCGCTTTGGATGAATGCACGGTCGTTCTGGATCATTGCCATGGCCCTCGGCTGAGTAACGTCGCAGGGTCCATGCTAAGACGCGGGTGGCGGACTGGTAGTCGGGGAATAGGAAAAACAGTCTTGCAAATTGTGGGGCTATTACCCCTTCACGCGCCGACGGGCACGGGCTCATACCGCTTCTTGATGCATTCGATGAAGGCCCGGACCTTCGTTGAGACGTATTTGCTGCGCGGATAGAAGGCCTTGATCAGGCGATTCGATTGGACCTGGCCTTGAAAAACAGCCCGCAATCGACCGTCGGCCAGCTCGCTGCTGACCGTATATTCGGGCAGACGGGCAATCCCGACCCCACGCACCGCCGCCAGCAAGATCGCTTGTTCGAGATTGGAATGGAATGTTCCGCCGACTGGCAGCCCGTAGCTCTCGGTTCCTTTGGCGAAGTGCCATCGGGCGGCAACCGGCTTCTGGGTCGTATGCACAAGGCAATTATGTTCGGCCAAATCATGCGGGCTGGTCGGTACGCCGTGCTGGGCGAAATAGCTTGGCGCGGCGCACAGGACATAGGGAACGGCTCCCAGGTCTTCGGCCACGAGACCCATGTTGACCATCAAATCGCGCTCGAAATCGCGACTGCAGGCTTTCGCCTTGCCAAATGGGGTCGACGCCATCGGGAAAGTTCCGCGTCACCACTCGGGCGGCGAGTTTACCCCATATTGCGCAGACATGCAGCGGAGCGGTTCCGCTCGGCAAGCGCTCCGAAAGCGGCAAGATTCGCTGCGTCGGCCAAGAGACCTCCTCGTTAGGTAGTTTCCGAACCTACCGTGCCGGCCCGATCGGCTCCTATTGTGCGCCGCGACATCCGATGCGGCAGCCCGATCCGTCCCGGCGGCAGCCGAGCGATGTTGCGGAACCGGCCCAGTCGACCACTCAGACATGCATTTCCCAAAGGATCTCCAAATCATGCGTATTCTTGCAGGCATCATCTCTGCCGCCTTGGTTGTCGGCATTGCCTCCGCGGCACAAGCCCAGACCGACGGCTGGTATGCCGGCGCCGAGGCTGGTCTGTCGATCGCCCCGACCGTCAAGTTCAAGGATGGCTCGCGTGTGTGGAAGGAAAATCAGGACCTCGGCTATGCCGGACTCGGTCAGGTCGGTTATGGATTCGGGCCGATTCGCATCGAAGGTGAACTCGGCTGGCGCGCCAACGGCGTCGACAAGGTGACGCAGCCGTTCAACAACGCTTCGGGCGGCGGCAGCCTCGACGCAGCCTCCGCGATGGCCAATGTCTATTATGACATCAGCACCGGAACGCGCTTCACCCCCTACATTGGCCTTGGGGCCGGCGGTGTCGACGTGAACGCCGACAGAATCCGGGCGAATGGCACCACCTTTTCCAACAACGATCACATTGCCCCAGCCTATCAGGGCATCGTCGGCGCATCTTATGCCCTCGACGACAATCTATCGCTGAAGGCCGACTATCGTTACCTGCACACCGTTTTCGGCTCGTTGAAGGAGGATCCGTCTTTCGGCAGCAACCATGCCAAGGGCGACTACGCCTCGCACGCCATCCTGGTCGGCTTCACCTATCGATTTGGCGGGCCGTCCAAGCCGGCCGCCGCCCCGACGCCGACCCCGGTCGCCGCCGCGGCTCCCGCCCCGGCTCCGAGAGCCGTGCAGGCGGCGCCGATCGCCAAGAGTTATCTGGTGTTCTTCGACTTCGACAAGTCGGATATCGCGCCTGAGGCCACCAAGATCATCGCCCAGGCCGCCGCCAACGCGAAGGCCAACCATGCCACCAGCATCGCCTTGACGGGATACACCGATGCCAGCGGCTCGGAAAAATATAACATGGCCTTGTCGATGCGCCGTGCCAATGCCGTGAAGGCGGCCCTGGTCGCGCTCGGCACGCCCGCCGACGAGATCCGGGTGGTGGGCAAGGGCAAGGGTGACCAGTTGGTCGCGACGGCCGACGGCGTTCGCGAGCCGCAGAACCGTCGTGTGCTGATTGTCCTGCCGTAATTCGGCACGTCCCGGAATGCAGATGCCGCAGCAGGAGCGATCCGGCTGCGGCTTTTTTCGCTCCATTAGGCCTTTTTCACGAACTCCGATTTGAGATTCATCGCGCCGATTCCGTCGATTTTGCAGGAAATGTCGTGCCCGTCGACGCCATCCACCAGACGGATGTTTTTCACCTTGGTCCCACCTTTGACCACCAATGACGCCCCCTTGACCTTCAGATCTTTTATCACGGTCACGCTGTCACCATCGTTGAGCGGGTTTCCATTGGCATCCCGCACGCCCTGCGAAACCGCTGCAGTGGAGCCGCCTGCGGCGGCTTCGGGGTTCCATTCATGGGCACATTCCGGGCAAACCCATAGGCTGCCATCTTGATAAACATGTTCGGAGCTGCACTGCGGGCAGGTCAATCCATTGTCCATTATTCGCCTCGTCGCTTGTTAGGGAGCCCCGACCTATTGATAGGCGTCCAGGGGGCCCTTGGCTGTCGCCGGAAGTCGGCTAATTCGTCGGCTAATTCGGCTTCTTCTTCTGCCAGCCCGCTTGCTTGGTCTTCCAGCGCTCCTTGATGGCGGGCCTTGCCGGGTGGTCGCCCGCTTTGGCCTTGCGGGGCTCGCCCGGCCCGCTCTCGGCGGGCGGGGTCCCCAGCGGCTCGATGCGGACCTCGGCGCGTTCGATCAGCGCGACCGCCGCAGCGAACCTTTCGGCGACTTGCGCGTCAATTTCGATCCGCGTTTCACGCTCGAGGATGCGAATCATGCCGATCTCCTGCTTGGTGATCTTGCCTTGTCGGCAAATCATCGGGATCAGCCAGCGCGGGTCCGCATTCTTGAGCCGCCCGACATTGAGCCGGAACCACACGCCTTGTCCCGGCAGGTGCTTTTCCGCACGGGGTTCCCGTGGGCCACGAGGCTCCCGAAACTCCCGCGGTTCCCGGGCAGCGGCGGCACCGGCACCCGGGTCGAACACCTCCTCGGCGGCGGGCAGATGGGAACGGTACATGCGGACCAGGGCAGCGGCGATATCCTCGGCGGAGCGTTCCGCCAGCAGGGCCTTGGCCATCGCCATGTCGTCATCGCTGAGATCCTCGGTGAGGAATGGACTTTGCAGCAGCCTCTCCTGGTCGAGCTTGCGGATGTCCTCCACCGAGGGGGCGCCGCCCCAGCTCGCGCGGATGCCCGCCGATTGCAGCAGCATCTCGGCCCGGCGGCGGCGCGACAGCAGCACCAAAAGGATGCTGACCCCCTTACGCCCGGCGCGGCCGGTGCGGCCGCTGCGATGCTGCAGGATCTGCGGGTTCTGTGGCAATTCGGCGTGGATCACCAAGTCAAGGTTCGGCAGATCGATGCCGCGCGCCGCCACGTCGGTGGCGACGCAAATGCGGGCGCGCCCGTCGCGCAAGGCCTGCAGCGCCTGGTTCCGCTCGTTCTGGCTGAGTTCCCCGGACAAGGCGACGACGGAGAACCCGCGTTCGAGCAGAATGGCCTGGAGATGCCGAACGGCGTCGCGGGTATTGCAGAAGACCAGGGCGGTGGGCGCCTCGATGAAACGCAACACATTGACAACCGCATGCTCAATCTCGTTGGGCGCGACCAGGGTGGCCCGGTATTCGATATCGGCATGTCCCTGCTGCCCGGCCGACACGGCGATGCGCCAGGCATCGCGCTGGTATTGCTTGGCCAGGGTAACGATGGCCTTCGGCAGCGTTGCCGAAAACAGCAGCGTCCGTCGATCCTGCGGCGTCGCCTCCAGGATGAACTCCAGATCCTCGCGAAAACCGAGGTCGAGCATCTCGTCGGCTTCGTCGAGCACCACGGCCTTCAGACGGGCGACACTCAAGCCGCCCCGTTCCAAATGGTCGCGCAAGCGGCCGGGGGTGCCGACGACGATATGCGCCCCCTTGGCGAGCCTCCGTTGCTCGGCCCGCGGATCCATCCCGCCGACGCAGGAAACCACCTGCCCGCCGGCATACTGGTAGAGCCAGGTCAATTCGCGATGCACCTGCAGGGCAAGCTCGCGGGTGGGGGCGACGATGAGCGCCAGCGGTTCGGCCGCCGGCTCGAGAGTGAGGGCGTCGCCGAGCAGGGTGCTGGCGATGGCCAGGCCGTAGGCGACCGTCTTGCCCGAGCCGGTCTGCGCCGACACCAGCAGATCGCGGTCTTTCGCCGCGGATTCCAGCACCGCCGATTGAACCTCGGTCGGATCGGTGAAGTCGCGCTCGGTCAGAGCCCGGGTGAGCGGATGTTCCGCAGGAAGGAAAACCATGTTTGACGCGATGCTTTCTTAGGTTGGGCAATGGGCTGTCGGGCCACGGGTGCGGAAAGCGGATCCCGAACGGCGTGGCCGCCGCGCTGACATAGCACGAATTCACCGCCGTCACCCCGGCCTCGGCAAATTTATGGGCGGAACGGTCCAAAGATTGTTGCGCGGATGCGTGGCGACCCGGGCGGCAGCGCGCCATGCACACCACACTGGAATGTAAATATTTTAAGATCCTGTGGTTTATTGGATAAGACCACAACAACCAGCGATATATTTCTTTGAAACCATGCCGATTCTCGGTATGCTGCATTGCGAAGACATCGGAATGCCAGTAGAGATTAACGGAAGATCCCACCTCAGCGGCATGTCATCAGACGCCCTCGGCATTCTCCGGGGCTACGGTAAAAAGAATTATTATCTGTTTTGATCGGTGACACGCCCTAGATGACCATTAAACTACCTCTGCTGCCGATTCTGGCTGCGGTGATCCTGGCGACCAGCGCCGCATGCGGCTACCTCTACAAGGTCGATTCAACAAGGGTGCAGGAACGGCTGTTGGCCGAGGTCATGGCGCGCGACGACTTGCGCGCCAAGCAATTGGCCGGGGCGGTGGCCCAGCAGATGAGTGCGGTACTTCGGCTGGTCGAGATGGCATCGTTGCAGCTGAGCGACGCCTACGGCCTAGGTCAGCCGCAATTTCGCCCGGTGCTGGCCTCCGTACTGAAAAGCTTCCCGACCGGGTCCATCGACCAAGTCGTGGTTGTCGACCCAACCGGGCATGTCGCCTATTCGGCGGATGGCGACGGCGAGGGGATCTTCCTTGGCGATCGTCCGTATTTCCGCTTCCACGCTGCCGGCGGCAAGGACGTCTTGTTCATTGGCGATCCGCTCAAAGGGCGCTTGAACGGAAAATGGGTGATCCCGGTTTCGCGGGCGATGCGCAGGGATGGCCGTTTCCTCGGGGTCATGATCATCACCCTGCAGCCGACCTACCTGGCCGATACCTTGGCCTCGATCTCGTTGAACCCCGGCGACGTCGTCGCACTGGTCCAGAACGACGGCACCTTCGTGGCCCGCAGTCACGGCCTGGAAGAGGCTCTCGGTCACAAGACTCCCGCCGACAGGCCGTTCCTCGCGCCGAACGGCGACGACGGTCGGACGTTCCGGGCGATGTCCATAATCGACAATGTCCCAATGGACTTTGCCTGGAAGCGGCTCGATCGGTGGCCGATGATTGCCATCATGGGCCTGGACGAGACGCCCGAACTGGCCCCCATCCGCGCCGCCATCGTGACCAACGGCCTGCGCGGCAATCTCGCCGTCGCCGTCCTGACGATCTTCTCGGTGGTTGTCGCCGGACTGATGCTGTGGGCACAAAGGCAGAAAGGGAAGCTCGCCACCAGTGAGCAGCGCTATCGCATTCTATTTGCCAATGCCAAAGCCATAGAGATGCTGATCGATCCGGCGAATGGCGCCATCGTTGACGCCAATGCCGCGGCATCGGAGTTTTACGGCTACGGCATCAGACGGCTGAAGGAGATGTTCGTCTCGGACCTCAACATCCTCAGCCGTGCAGAGATTGCCGAGGCAATGGCGGCGGCGCAGGCCGGACTCCGGCGCCAATTCGATTTCCGCCATCGCCTTGCCAGCGGAGAGATCCGCGACGTCGAAGTGCACTCCGGGCCATTGAAGATCGCCGGGCGCGACCTCCTGTTCTCGATCATCCACGACGTGACCGACCACCGCGCCGCGGAACAGGCCATTCGGCAGCTGTCGCGCCGTATGCAGGATGTCCTGGCGGCGGCCTCGGAGGTTGCGATCATTGCCACCGACCAGCACGGGAAGATCACGCTGTTCAACAGCGGTGCAGAAAAGATGCTTGGCTATACCGAGGCTGAGGTCGTCGGCATCCTGACCCCGGGGGCGTTTCGTCTGCCCGAGGACCTCCGGGCCCGCTCGGATGGATTGGCGGCGGAACTCGGGCACGCGGTCGATGGCTTCGACATCTTGGTCACCAAAGCCCGGATCGAGGGCCGCGAACTCCGCGAATGGACCTTCGTTCGCAAGGACGGGACCCCTCTGACCGTATCGCTGGCGGTGACGCCGGTGCGATCGGACACCGGGGAAATCACCGGCTATCTCGGCGTCGCCATCGACATAACCGAGCGCAAGCAAGCGGAACAGCAGTTACGGGTTGCCGCCACCACATTCGAATCGCAAGAAGGCATGATCGTAACGGATGCCGATAGCGTGATTCTGCGCGTCAACCGGGCCTTTACCGAGATCACCGGATATTCAGCCGATGAGGTGGTGGGGCAGACGACGAATCTGCTCAAGTCGGGCCGTCATGACGTGGCCTTTTACACCGAGATGTGGGAGAGCCTCGGGCGCCAGGGCATTTGGCAGGGCGAAATCTGGAACCGGCGCAAGAATGGCGAGGTCTACCCGGAATGGCTCACCATCACTGCGGTGAGAAGCGAGACCGGAGAGATCACGCATTATGTGGCAACGCTGACCGACATTACCCTGCGCAAGGCGGCCGAAGACGAGATCAGGCATCTCGCCTTTTTCGATCCCCTGACACGGTTGCCCAACCGGCGCCTCCTCCTCGATCGACTGCAACAAGCCTTGGCCTCCAGCACCCGCAGCGGGCGCGGAGGCGGGCTGCTGTTCATCGACCTCGACAACTTCAAGACACTCAACGACACCTGCGGCCACGATACCGGCGACCATCTGCTACAGGAGGTGGCGCGGCGGCTGACGACCTGCGTCCGCGAAGGTGACACGGTCGCCCGCTTGGGGGGCGATGAGTTCGTGGTGATGCTCGAAGCCCTTAACGAACATCCCCGGGATGCGGCGGCGCAGATCAAAATGATTTGCGAAAAAATTCTCGCCACCCTCGACCAGCCCTACACCCTCTTCTCGCAGGAACACCATAGCACGGCGAGCATCGGCGCAACTCTCTTCGGAGAGCATCGGAACAGTGTCGACGAACTGTTGAAACAGGCCGACATCGCCATGTATCAGGCCAAGGCAGAGGGGCGGAACACCCTTCGCTTCTTCGATCCTGAACTGCAGGCCGCCGTCAAGGCGCGAGCCAGCCTTGAAGCCGACTTGCGCAATGCGCTCAGGGATGGGCAGTTCATCCTCTACTATCAGCCGCAAATGGATGGTCCGCTTGGATTGACCGGGGCTGAAGCCTTGGTCCGCTGGCAGCATCCCGAGCGCGGCTTGGTGTCGCCGGCCGAGTTCATTGGCCTGGCAGAAGAAACAGGGCTGATCCTGCCTCTCGGGCATTGGGTGCTGGAAACCGCCTGTGCCCAGATGGTCGCGTGGTCCGGCCGGCCGGAGACCGCCCACCTCACCATGGCGGTCAATGTCAGCGCCCGACAATTCCGCCAGGATGATTTCGTCGACCAGGTGACGGCCGTGTTGAACCACAGCGGCGCCGATCCGCGGAAACTCAAGCTGGAACTGACCGAAAGCATGCTTCTCGACAATGTCGAGGACATCATCGCCAAGATGACCCTGTTGAAGGCGTCGGGTATCAGTTTCTCGCTGGACGACTTCGGCACAGGTTATTCCTCCCTCTCCTACCTGAAGCGCCTTCCACTCAGCCAATTGAAGATCGACCAGTCGTTCGTTCGTGACGTAGAAATAAATCCCAACGACGCCGCGATCGCTCGCACCATCGTCACCTTGGCCAAGAGCCTGGGTCTATCGGTCATCGCCGAAGGCGTGGAAACCGAGGAACAGCGTGCGTTCCTGTCTGGCCAGGGATGCAACGCCTGCCAGGGCTATCTGTTCGGCCGACCGGTACCATTGAGCGAGTTTGAAAGCTTGCTGGGCATAGATCAGGGCGGAATGGAGCCGGCCAAAGCCTGACGGGCGCGCCGGCTTTCAGCGGGTCATCGTCTTACTTGGCGGAATCGATCAATTTGGCCAGGTGACGCAACGCCAGCTGATAGCCATGGGTGCCGAACCCGGCCATCACTCCTGTCGCGACCCCCGACACAAAGGAATGGTGGCGGAATACCTCCCGCTTGTGGACGTTCGAGATGTGCACCTCGATGATCGGAAATTCGCAGCAGTGCAACGCGTCCAGGATCGCCACCGAGGTATGGGTGAAAGCCGCCGGATTGATCACCAGACCACCGGCCCGGTCGCGGGATTCGTGGATCCAGTCGATGATTTGGTGCTCGGCATTGCTCTGCCGGAATTCCAGCTCCAGGCTCAGCTCGGCGGCAAGCTTGCGGCAATCCCCTTCGACGTCGGCCAGAGTCTCGCAGCCATAGATCTCCGGCTGGCGTTTGCCCAGAAGGTTCAGGTTCGGTCCGTTCAGCATATAGACAATTCGGCTCATTCTCGCATTGCTCCTGTTTGGCTCAATCTCTCCTGGCTGCGCTCTGCCGCAGGCTGGCCTCCATGGCCGATGACGGATCGGCTTGGCTGGACGGCTGGCGGATTCCGATGGTTCGCCCGGCCTTGGCCGGCCACGGCAACAGCCGGTGCGCCGCCGTCATCGCCGCGAGGCGGCGCAGCGTCTCGGCCGGCCAGGGAGCCGGCCGGCGGCTTCCATAGTCCATATGCATCATCAACAGTTCGTTGGTGGAGGCCAGCCAGCCGTCGCCGCCGTGATACATGGCATGGAAGAAATGCGCCCGCTTCATGTCGTGATCGAGGAGTTGGGTGGTCACCCGCAAGGGATCGCCCTGCTTGACCTCGCGGTCGTAGGTGACATGGGCCTCCAGGATGAAGACCATGCCAAGCCGATGCGCCGTGTATTCCCAGGATACGCCGAGCTGCTGACAAAAGGTCTCGGTGGCCTGGTCGAAGGCGACGACATAATAGCCGACATTCATGTGGCCATTGGCATCGATCCATTCCGGCGGGACGTGAGCGCGGTGACGGTCGAGGGGCGCCGACAGGTCCAGTTCGGGAAGCGGGTAGGGAAGACTCATGGGTCGATGACTCTATCCTCGTGGGCTGATCGCAATGGATGCACAGCCGCAATCGCCCTGCAACTCCGGACTCACGATCGCTTGCCGGCAATGAGGTGTCGATTCGAGCCCTTCGCGGTCGCCGCCGCCTCGCGGCGCCTCACGGGAAAGCGAAGACGTCCATGGCCAGCACGCCGTAGGTGGTGCTGGCATGAACGCGGCGGCCCCTTCCCTCTGCGGCGCCCAGGGCGACGAACAGCGGCAGCAAATGCTCCTCGGTCGGATGGGCGCGGCGCGCCTCTGGCGCATGGCTCCGGTAGTCGAGCAGATCGGCGGTCCGTCCCTCCTCGATCGCCGACCCCATCCATTCGGCGAAGGCCCGCACATAGGGCAGCGGCGGCGCGTCGACCGGGTTGCCGAAATAGTCCCGCAGATTGTGCGTCAGGCCACCGGAACCGATGATCAGGACGCCGTCCTGGCGCAGCGAACCCAGGGCCTGGCCGAGGGCCAGATGATGCGCCGGCCCGAGCGCCGTTTGCAGCGACAGTTGGATCGTCGGAATTTCGGCGTCCGGATAAAACAGGCTCAATGGCACCCAGGCGCCATGATCGAGGCCCCGCCCCTGGTCGATCTCGCCCCCCAGCCCCGCCGCGGCCAGCCGCTGCGCCACCAGCGCCGCCAGCTGAGGGTCTCCCGCCACCGGATACCGCAACCGGTAGAGCTGTTGCGGGAACCCGAAGAAGTCGTGCACCGTGTCCGGCCGGGGCGCCGCCGTGACCCGCGGCGCCCGCGTATCCCAATGGGCCGACACCACAAGAATGGCTCGCGGCCGGCCCAGTTCTCCCCCGTAGGACGCCAGGAAGTCGCGCGCCGGCGAAGGCTCGATCAGCAACGTCGGCGCCCCATGGGACAGAAACAGCGAGGAAGGACTGGGCATGGCCTTGTTCCGTGCTTGAGGTTCAGCGCGTGGACCGGTTGAGCATCATTCGGCGGCCAGCGGGACGAGCCGGCCGATTTGATCCTGGGCCGCGGCTAATGCCTTGGCGCGCGCCTCGGGCCCCATGCCGACGCCTTCGGCACGAATGACGGTGAGGTCGGTGATGCCGAAGAATCCCAGCACCGTGCGCAGATAGGCTTCCTGATGGTCCAGCGCCTGCATGGCTTCATTGCCGGAGAAGATGCCGCCGCGCGACGAGGCGATGATCACCGTCTTGCCGCCGGCCAATCCCTCCGGTCCTTTCTCGGTGTAACGGAAGGTGCGTCCGACCTGGGCGATGCGGTCGATCCAGGCCTTCAACTGGGTCGGTACGCTGAAATTGTACATAGGCGCGCCAATGACCACCACATCGGCGGCCAGGAATTCGTCGACCAGGGCGTCGGTGAGCGCCAGTTCCTGCCGCTGGCGATCGCTGAGTCCGTCGAGGTTGCGGAGTTTCACCACCTGCATCAGCTCGGCGCTCAGGTGATCGGGCGGCGCCACGGCCAGGTCGCGATAGGCGATGGTGAGCCCGGGCACCGACTGCGTCCAGGCGGCGGTGATGGCAGCGGTCAGTTGGCGCGACACCGAAGCCTCGCCCAATGCGCTCGAATCGATATGGAGAAGGTTCATGGTCAAATCTCCGATCAGATTTCGTGGCCGAGGGTGGCGTCCAGCGAGAACCGGCCGGCACCGCGGATGACGAAGCACAGCGCGACGACGCCCCACAGCAAGGGGTATTCGAAGCCGCCGTCGGTCCAGAAGAAGCCGTTGGCCAGATGGACCTGGACGACCGCCACCGCCATGACGCCGGTGATCAGCGCCGCCACCGCCCGCGTGGCCAAGCCGGCCGCCAGCAGCAGTCCGCCGACGAACTCGATCAGGCCGGCCAACAGGGCGAAGGATGCCGGCAGGCCGAGCTTGGCGGCGAAGAACTGACCGGTGGCCTCGATGCCGTAGCCGCCGAACCAGCCGAACAGCTTTTGGGCACCGTGCGGCACCAGGAGCAGACCGGCGGTGACCCGCAGCAACGGCTCGGCATAGGGCGACAGGGCTTTGGATGAGACAGGGAGAGACTGGACATCGGAGTACCTTTCGGGAGGAGAGCTTGATCTGACACCAAGCTACTCCCTCGGGCTCCAATGCAACAATCTGTCGTTTTTGCACAACATTGTCGCTATTTCAGCAACGATGTCAGGTGAAAAATTGGTGGCGCCGGCCTCCGTGCCGGCGTTCCGGCGAAGCCGGAAGGCCAGCATTTCCGCCGCTCCGCGGCGCAGGCCGGCAGGGACGCCGGCCCCACTGAAAAACAATTTCTTCACGCGGCGGATTGAGTGCGGTGCCAGAACCGGAGATCGCGCAAGACCCCGCTGCCGATGGTTATTTTCTCGACTCGCCCCTGCAAGCTCTGCAGGCGGGCGTGCTCGATACCGTCGACCGCTTTCCCCACGGCGACCACCTCCCATACCCTCGTATTTGCGTCGCCGGCCTTGATAAAGCAGTCGCCGGCGCGGACCTGGGGCGCCTTCGACCTGACCATCAACCGTTCTTTCAATTCCAGAGCCTCCTCGCTGCCAAGGGATGGCGGGTTACCGTTGTGGGCAAGGTACAGGCCCGATGCGGCGACGCCCTGTGACGAGTCAGCGAGTTTTCTGTGACGGGGGCGATGCAAGACGGCGCAAGCCAGCGTCGGCTCAGCGCAACGCCTTGTTCAACGCCGTCGTCAGAGACGCGGTGGTCGGCAACAGGGTCTCCTGGGACACCGGAAAGACGATCACCGTGTTCTGTTCGACCCCGATCTCCTTCAGGGTCGCCAGCGTCCGCAGGGTAATCGCGGCGGGATTGCGGGTCAGAATGTCGGCCGCCTCGGCCAGCTTGGTGGCGGCCTCGTATTCCCCTTCCGCGGTAATCACCCGGGCCCGCCGCCCGCGTTCCGCCTCGGCCTGCTGGGCCATGGCGCGGACCATGGTGGGGTCGAGATCGACACTGCGAATCTCGACATGGTCGATCTTCACCCCCCATTGCTGGGCCCTGGATTCGAGTGATTCGCTCAGCGTGGCATTGAGTTTGTCCTGCTTGGACAGCAATTCGTCGAGAGGATGTTGACCGATGGTCGAGCGAAGGGTGATTTGCGCCAACTGGGAAATCGCATCCGCGTAGTTTTCAACGTCGATCAATGCCTTCTTGGCGTCGACGATCTGAAAATAGGCCACGGCCGATACCTTCACCGAGACGTTGTCACTGGTGATGACGTCTTGGGGTTTGACCTCCATGACTTTCACCCTGACATCGGCGCGACGCATTTTCTGAATCATCGGTATGATGATGTTGAAGCCCGGCTCGCGCGTACCCGTATATTTTCCCAGGGTCAGTACGACTCCCCGTTGAAACTGGTTGATAATCTGCACCGTGGACAGGAACAGCCACAGGCAGATGATGGCCACCATCGTCCACAGGGCGTACATACCGAGAGTCGCAAAAAACTCTTCCATGATGGGGGCTCCTCCAATGGCAAGGTCCGACCAGCTTGAAGCCTTGTCGCCTGGGTCAGCATTTTCCGGACGGACGGCCAATACCCGTAATTTCTTTGCGAGATTAGCCGAATCACCGGGATGCGAGAAGCGAGAAGCGAGGAAATGGCGCAAATATCCGATGACGACGGGACCGCGAAACGCGCCACGAGCAGTAGTATCTCGGAGCAGGAGTTGGCCCGATTCGAGCGGTTGGCGGCCGCGTGGCGGGATCCATCGGGGCCGATGCGCACGCTGCATATCATCAATCCCCTGCGGGCCAGGTGGATCGCCGACACGGTCGCCGCCCATCACCCCGCCAGAGGGCTTGCCGGGCTGGCCACCCTCGACATCGGCTGCGCCGCGGGGCTGCTCTCCGAAGCGCTTTGCGACCAGGGCGCCGTCGTCACCGGCATCGACCCGGTGGAACGCTCGATTCGCATCGCGCAGCGCCATGCCGAACAGGATGGACGATCCATCGCCTATCACATCGCCACCCCGGAAGAGCTGGTCGGCCAGGAAGCGAGTTTCGACGTCGTCTGTGCCCTCGAGGTGGTCGAGCATGTGACCGACCGGCCGGCTTTCTTCCGCGCTCTCGCCTCGCTGCTGGCACCGGGCGGATTGTTGTTCGTCACCACCATCAATCGCAACTGGCGATCCTGGCTGCTGGCCATCGCCGTCGCTGAAAAGATGCTGGGCGCGGTGCCGCGCGGCACGCACCGCTGGGACTGGTTCGTCACGCCCGAGGAGGCTGACGACTGGCTGGCCGCCGAGGGGCTGCGGCGCACCGATCTGCGCGGCATGCGCTACTGGCCGATCCTGCACAAGGCCTATTGGACGCGCGATCTTTCGGTCAATTGGGCCGCGGCGTGGTGCAAACCCGGCACGGCGGTCGATGAGGGCATTTAGCGGGGATGGGGCGCGCCAGGATATGGACAACGGCAAGAGGAGATCGGCGGCGTCTAACCCGGGTGCATGACTTGCAGGCGGCGACGCCCCAACCTAAGGTAGGTCGGCAGAACAACAACGGGAGGATCTCATGACGCTTTCGAGGATCATCCTGGCCGCCACGCTGGTGGCCTTCGTTTCGTCGCCCGCCTTGGCCATCGAGGTCAAGAAACAAGCCACCGTGGCCGCCACACCGACCGCCGCCTGGGGCGCCATCGGCGATTTCTGTGGGATCGGCGACTGGCATCCGGTGGTGGCCAAATGCGAGTTGTCCCGGCACGGTGGCGCCACGCTTCGCACGCTGTCGCTGAAGGGCGGGGGCACCATCGTCGAGAAGCTGGTCAAATGGAATGATGCCCGCCACAGCTACACCTATCAGATCGTCGACAGCCCGCTGCCGGTCGCCCATTACCGGTCGACCATCTCGGTGGCAAAAGGGGCCAAGGGGACGACCATCAGCTGGATCGGCAGCTTCGACGCCAAGGGCGCCCCGGACGACAAGGCCAGGGAAGTGATCGAAGGCGTCTATACCAGTGGCCTCGACTCGCTGGTCAAGAAGCTCGGCCAATGAGCCTTCTTCGATGACATTGTCTTGGGACGCCAATGGATAGTTACGGAACGCTGAGCGGAAAGACCCGCGTCATCGCGATCATTGGCGACCCCATCGCGCAGGTCAAATCGCCGGCCGGCGTGACCCGGGCCTTGAACGCCAGGGGGCGCGATTGCGTGGTGGTGCCGATCCGCGTGACGGCCGCCGACGTCGACCAATTCATCGGTGGCGCGAGCCTGGCGATGAACCTCGACGGGATCATCGCGACGGTTCCGCACAAGTTCGTCAGCTTTCAGCATTGCGCCACGGTGAGCGACCGCGCCCGCTTCCTTGGTGCCGTCAACATCCTGCGGCGCAACGCCGACGGCCGCTGGCATGGCGACATGGTCGACGGAATCGCCTTCGTCGAAGCCGCTCAAGCTGCCGGCTGCGTGCCGGCCGGTCGGCGGGCCCTGCTGATCGGGGCCGGCGGCGCCGGTTCGGCCATCGCCCTGGCCTTGCTCGAAGCGGGCGTCGCCGAGTTGGCCATACACGACCAAGACATCGGCCGCCGCGATTCCCTCCTCGCACGTCTCAAGACCAGGTACGGGATGAAGACGCGGGCGGGGTCGTCCGGGGGATGTCCCGGTCGATGTTGAAATTGGAGGGCAGGCGTTGCTCACCTTGAGCCTGTAGGCTCGGGGTGTCGAATCCGCAAAGGAGAGCAACGCCATGAAGAAATCTACCACATTGGCCGCCGTCGTTCCGGCGACA
>CAIOJO010000404.1 GCA_903858635.1 uncultured Telmatospirillum sp.
GCAGAAGGTGCTGGCGGAAAACAACGAGACGAAATCGATCCGGGCCTACCAGGACGTCGATATCGACGCCATCTGCCGCGGTCTGTTGGGTCGCAAGCCGGTCGGCCAGCCGCTGGCTCCCCCCAAGACCCTCGGCCCCAAACAGCACGGCATGCGCCTCAAGCTGGAAGATGTCGCCGAAGGTTCGATCCTCGCCGAAGACATCCGCGGTCCGGACAACGAGCTCCTGCTGGGCGTCGGCTGCATGCTGAGCGCCCGCTACCTGCGCCGCCTGAAGGAACTTGGCTCGGTGATCAACACCGAATACATCACGGTCCACCCGCCCCGCAAAAAGCCCAACTGAGCCGCGGTGACGATGACCAGTCCCGGAGACGTGACGCGGACACAGCCCGGTCGGCCGGTCTCCGCCCCGGCGGTCGCCCCCCTGTTCAACGTCGCCCCCTTGCCGATGCTGCTGTGCAGCCTGGGCGATGGGTTGATCCTGCAGGCCAACGGCCTGGCCATCGAACTGTTCGTCATTGGCGGACCGGCGGCGGCATCCCGGCTGAGCGACATCATCGGCCGCCTGGCCTTCGAGGCCTTTCTGTCGCGCTTGCAGGACGGCAGCGGCCTGGTCGACGACTTCGAAGCGGTCCTGCGCACCGCGGACGGCGGCAGCTTCCCCGCCATCGTATCCGGCCAGGTGGTTCATCTGGAGGGCGAACGCTACATCCTGGCCGGCATCACCGACATCACCGAACGCAAACGGGCCGAAGAGGAATTGAGCCAGGCCAAGGACCAGGCCGAGGCCGCCGCCGAGGCGAAATCCATGTTCCTGGCCACCATGAGCCATGAAATCCGCACGCCGATGAACGGCGTTCTCGGCATGATCGACCTGCTCGGCCGCACCGGAATGACGGCCGAACAGAATGACATGGTCGAGGTCATCCGCGAATCGGCCAGCGCCCTGTTGTCGATCCTCGACGACATCCTCGATCTGTCGAAGATCGAGGCGGGCAAGCTCACCCTCGAATCGGTTCCGCTGCATTTGCGGGAAACGGTCCAGAGCGCCGTCGAGCTGGTGGCCAATCGAGCCCGCGACAAGGGATTGGAACTCGCCTGGTGGGCCGAAGAAGCGGTTCCCGAGCAGATTTTCGGAGATCCGCTGCGCCTGCGCCAGGTTCTGCTCAATTTCCTCAGCAATGCCATCAAGTTCACCGAAGCCGGCACGGTCACCGTCAAACTGCGCCATATCGGCCGCTCCGACGGCAGTTTCGGCTTGCGCTTCGAGGTCATCGATACCGGCATCGGCCTGTCGGCCGAAGACCAGGCGAGCCTGTTTCAACCCTTTGCCCAGGCCAATGCGGCGACGGCCCGCCGGTTCGGCGGCAGTGGCCTGGGTCTGTCGATCTGCCGCCACCTCACCGGCATCATGGGCGGCCAAATCGGCGTCGACAGCCGGCTCGGCCATGGATCGACCTTCTGGCTCGAGGTCCCCCTCCGGCAGGCGCCGCCCAGCCCGATCGCCGGCCAGCGCGACTTGGCCGGCCTGTGCTTGCTGGTGGTCGACGATTTCACCGAGGCCCGCCTGTGCATCGCCGCGGCCTTGCGCCGGCACGGCGCCACCGTGCATGACGCGGCCACGGCCGCCGAGGCGCTCACGCTGCTGGCTGCGGAGCCGAACTTCGACGCCGCCGTGGTCGACGCGGGAGAGGTGTTCGTCAATCTGATGGGGCCGCTGGCCGACCAGATCGGTCCCAGCCGCATCCTGATGACCACGCCGCGCCGCTCCGAAACCCTCTCCGCCTGGTGCAGTGGCCGCGGGCTGGCGCCGCCCCTGTTGAAGCCGATCCGCTGGAGCCTGTTGACGCGGGCGGTCGCCTTGAGCGTCGGCCGCCTGGCCGAACCGATGCCTGACCGCCGTCCGGCGCAAGCGCCCCCCCGGCCGATGCCCAGCCCGGAGGAAGCGCTGGCCGCCGGCCGGCTGATCCTGGTGGTCGAGGACCACGAGACCAATCGCCTGGTCATCGCCAAACAGTTGACCCAGCTCGGCTATGCCTTCGACATGGCCAATGACGGCGAGGCGGCTTGGCGAGCCTTGCAGCAGAAGCGCTATGGACTGCTGCTCACCGACTGCACCATGCCGCTGCTGGACGGTTATGGCCTGGCCTCCCGGGTGCGGGACGCCGAGGGCGATGGCCAGCAGCGCCTGCCCATCGTGGCATTGACCGCCAATGTCCTGGAAGCGGAAGTGGAGAAGAGCTGGGCGGCCGGAATGGACGATCATCTGAGCAAACCGGTGGCGCTCGAGCAACTGGCGGCGACTCTGGACAAATGGCTACCCTCCTCGGGCGAGGAGCGGCTGCCCGAGACCTTCCCGGTGACCGATGCGGTGGCGATGACGGACAGCGGCGGCGCCATCGATCTCGATCGCTTCAGCCAGGTGCTGGGCGACAGCGACCCGGCAACGCTGCGCGAAGTGCTCGAGTCCTTCGTCGTCAGCTTCGAGACGCTGTCGGAAACCTTGGCGCGGGCGGTGGCCAGGCGCGACCGTCAGACCTTGCGCAATGCCGCCCACACCGCCAAAGGGGCGGCCCGCAACGCCTGCGCCACCGAACTGGCCGAACTGCTGGCCGAACTGGAGGCACGGGCGGGAAGCCGCGACAGCTACGCCCGTCTCGGCCGGCTGGTCTACGGGGTGAAGGCCAGTTTCACCGCCGTCCGCGACTTCGTCGAAGGGCTGTAATTCCTTCCTAGTGGGGCCGGCGTCCCTGCCGGCCTCCGCCGCGGAGCGGCGGAAATGCCAGGCTTCCGGCTTCGCCGGAACGCCGGCAGGGACGCCGGCGCCACTGATTTTTTCACCGGCGCAGGTAATCAGCAGAAATCCCGTGACGCGGCGCGCAGCGGCTGGCCGCCGAGGCCGCGCAGTTCCGCCGTCAGGTCGCCGATGCGCTCGGCGATGACGTGGATGACCTGTCCCTGGCGCTGCACCCGGCCGTCGACCCGCAGCAGGCTGGCGGTCAGCACGGCCCGCCGGTAGGTCTCGAAGACAGGCGGCCAGACCACGATATTGGCCACCCCGGTTTCGTCCTCGAGGGTCATGAAGATGACCCCGTTGGCGCTGCCCGGCCGTTGGCGGACCAGGACCAGCCCGGCCACCGAAATGCGGCCGGCCTGCCGCTGCAACAGCCGCGCCGCGGCCACGATGCCCTGACCGGCCAGCCGGTCGCGCAACAGGGCCAGCGGATGCGCCTTCAGCGACAGCCGCAGGCGGGCATAGTCCTCCACCACCTGTTCGCCCAAACTCATCGGCGGCAGGGCGACCGGCGGGCCGGCGGCGGGCGCCTCGACCCCGGCCGCGGCGAACAGCGGCGGCGGCGCCTGGGTGAAGGCCCGCACCGCCCACAAGGCCTCGCGCCGGGTGAGGCCCATCGAGCCGAAGGCATCGGCATCGGCCAGGGCCTCCAACGCGTCGCGGGCCAATCCGGCCTGGTGCCACAGGGCATGCGGCGAGGCATAGCCGTCGCCGCGGGCCGTCACCAGGGCCTCGGCCTGGCGCTGGGCCAAGCCGTTGATCTGGCGGAAGCCGAGCCGCAGGGCCAAAGCTGCGCCCGCCGGTTCCCCCGCCCTTTCCCCCACTCTTTCCAGCGTGCAATCCCACTGGCTGGCATTGACGTCCACCGGACGCACCGGGACACCGTGTTCGGCTGCATCGCGGACGATCTGCGCCGGCGCATAGAAGCCCATCGGCTGGCTGTTCAGCAAGGCGCAGGCGAACACCGCCGGGTGATGGCATTTCAGCCAGGCCGAGACATAGACCAGATGGGCGAAACTGGCGGCATGGCTTTCCGGAAAGCCGTAACTGCCGAACCCCTCGATCTGCTGGAAGACCCGTTCGGCGAAGGCCGGGTGGTAGCCGCGGGCGGTCATGCCGGCGATCAGCTTGTCGTGGAACAGCGCCACCTTGCCGGCATTGCGGAAGGTGGCCATGGCGCGGCGCAATTGATCGGCCTCGGCCGGGGTGAAACCGCCGGCGACGATGGAGAGCTTCATCGCCTGCTCCTGGAACAGCGGCACGCCGAGGGTCTTGCCGAGCACCGATGCGAGTTCGGGCGAGGGATAGTCCACGGCCTCCTTGCCGTCGCGGCGGCGCAGATAGGGATGGACCATGTCGCCCTGGATCGGCCCCGGCCGGACGATCGCCACCTCGATCACCAGGTCGTAGAAGCAGCAGGGCTTCAGGCGCGGCAGCATGGTCATCTGGGCGCGGCTTTCCACCTGGAAGACGCCGATCGAATCGGCCCGGCCGAGCATATCGTAGACGGCCGGATCCTCCCTCGGCACGGTGGCCAGGCCGAGGGCGATGCCGCGGTGGCGGGCCAGCAGGTCGAAGGCCTTGCGGATGCAGGTCAGCATGCCGAGCGCCAGCACATCGACCTTCAACAGGCCCAGCGCGTCGAGATCGTCCTTGTCCCATTCGATGACGGTGCGCCCGGCCATGGCGGCGTTCTCGATCGGCACCAGTTCGTCGAGCCGCCCGCGGGTCATGACGAAGCCGCCGACATGCTGCGACAGATGGCGCGGGAAACCGGTCAGTTCAGCGGCCAGGCCGAGCACCTGGGCCAGCCGCGGCTCGTCGGGATCGAGGCCCAGTTCGCGCACGCGGCCGGGGGCGATCGGCTGGCGGCTCCACCCCCAGCTGGTCTTGGCCAACGCCCCCACCGTATCGGCCGACAGGCCCAAGGCCTTGCCGACGTCGCGGATCGCCGAGCGAGCCCGGTAGTGGATGACGGTGGCGGTCAGCCCGGCCCGCTCGCGGCCGTATTTGGCATAGATATACTGGATCACCTCCTCGCGGCGCTCATGCTCGAAGTCGACATCGATGTCGGGCGGCTCGTTGCGTTCCGCACTGACGAAGCGCTCGAACAACAGGTCGAACTGGGCGGGATCGACGGCGGTGATCGACAAGCAGTAGCACACCGCCGAATTGGCCGCCGAGCCCCGCCCCTGGCACAGGATGCCGCGGCCGTCGGCGAAGCGCACCAGGTCGTGAACGGTGAGGAAATAGGGCGCGTAGGCCAATGTCTCGATCAGCTGCAACTCGTGGGCGATGGCGGCCCGCACCTTATCCGGCACGCCGTCCGGATAGCGCCGGGCGGCACCCTCCCAGGTCAGCCGGAGCAGACGCTGCTGCGGGCTCTCGCCGTCTTCCGTCTCGACGGGATATTCGTAGCGCAACTCATCGAGGCTGAAGCGGCAGCGCGCCGCAATCTCCCCGCTGCGGGCGACGGCCTCGGGAAAGCCGGCGAACAGGCGCGCCATCTCGGCCGGCGGCTTCAGGTGCCGCTCGGCATTGGGGCTAAGCCGCCATCCCGCCTGGTCGATGTCGCAACCGGCGCGGATGCAGGTCAGCACGTCCTGCAAGGCGCGGCGCGCCGGCGTGTGGTAATGCACATCGTTGGTCGCCACCAGGGGCGTGCCGCATTGTCCGGCCAGACCGGCGAGGGCGGCCAGCCGACGGCCGTCATCGGCGGCGAAGCGGCGTTGCGCGGCGAGATAGACCTGGCCGGGGAAGCGTTGGCGCCAATCGGCCAGTTCGCCGGCAAAGCCGGACTCCTGCTCCGGCGGCAGCACCAGGAAGATCTGCCCCTCGCCATGGGCCGCCGCATCGGCCCGGCCGATCCGGCATTGCCCCTTGGGGGCGCGCCGCTTGCCCAGGCTCAGCAGGCGGGTCAGGCGGCCATAGGCGGCACGGTCGGTGGGCAGGCAGAGCAGGCTCGCCCCGTCGGTTAGGTCGAGACGCGCCCCGATCACCAGGCAGAGGCCGGTCTGGCGCGCCGCCGCATGGGCCCGCACCACCCCGGCCAGGCTGTTGCGGTCGGTCACCGCGATGGCCGACAGGCCGAGGGCGGCGGCGGCCACCACCAGTTCATCGGGGTGGGAGGCCCCCTGCAGGAAGCTGAAATTGGTGGTGACCTGCAGTTCGGCATAGGTCATGGAAAAATCCCGTGCAGGAACCAGCGGGGCGGCTCGCCCTCGCCCCACAGGCCTTGGCGAAACAGCCAGAAGCGGCGCCCCGCCTCATCCTCGACGCAGTAATAGTCGCGATCCGCCCGTTCGGCCCGCCACCATTCGGCGGCCAGGCGCTCCGGGCCTTCGGCCCGGCGGATGCGATGGGTGCGACGGCGCCAGCGGAACAGCAGCGGCGGCGCGTCGGGCACCGGTGCCACCGCCTGCACCGGCTCGGGCCGGCCGAGCAGACGAAGGGGACGACGGGCGCGGACGAAGCCCTCGTCCGCTTGCGGCAGAGGGGGGGCCAAGCCGGCCCGCTGCACCGCCCGCTCCGGCAGATGGCTGGGGCGGGCAGCAAAGCGGTGGATGCGGTCGAAACCCAGCCGGTTGCCCAAGGCATCGAGCAAATGGGTCATGTCCTCGACACCGTCACCACCCGCCCGAGCGGCCACCAGGCTTGCCTGCACGGCCTCCAAGGGAGCGGTCTCCACCGCCGCCAGACGCAGCGTCTCGATGCCGAAGCCGGCGTCGAGACGGCCCAGCGGTTCGCCCAGCAGGCGCAACAGATGGGCCGCATCGCGGCAAGGCTGGCTGGTGCCGATGGCCAAGCGCTGCACCGTCGCGTCGAGCCGGAAGATGGCCAGTTCGAGGCGCCGCACCCCCAGCCGTTGCCGCGCCAGGACCGCCATCAGGCGGTCGAGCAGGCCGCGGGTGGCGGCGGCAATGTCCTCGGGTCGGGCGATGGGTTCGGCGAAGGCATGATCGACCCGATGGGCAACCGGCGGCCGGCGCGGCGAGATCGGTTCGTCTTGGCGGCCCAGAGCCTGATCCAGCCGCTGCCCGACGGCCCGGCCGAAGCGGGCGGTCAGGGCCGGACGCGCCAATCGGTCGAGCTGGCCGATCCATTTGACGCCAAGCCTGATCAGCCCGGCGGCGACGGCCGGCGACAGGCGAAGCGCGGTGACGGGGAGGCTAGCCAAGGCGCGGTCCTGACCGCCGGGCGGCAGACAGGGCGCGTCGCCGGCCCCGAAGCGGGCCCAGGCCCAGGCGGCGCCGGGGGTATCGGCCACCGCGGCGCGGGCGGTGAAACCCAGCCGGGCCAGGCGGGCGGTCAAGTCGGCCACCAAGGCCGGTTCGCTGCCCATAAGATGGGCACAGCCGGTAATGTCGAGCCACAACCCGCCGCCCTCGGCACTCTCCATCCAGTCGTCGGCAGCCGCCCAAGGGGTATAGGAACTGCACCAGTCGGCCAGGCGGTCGAGCAGCGCCCGGTCGCCGGCGGGATCGGCCGCCGCCAGGCACAGATCCGGCACCACCGCCTGGGCATCGGCCACCCGCATGCCGGGCCGCAGACCGGCTCGGCGTGCCGTCCGGTTGACTGCCAGCAGATGGCGCTGGCCATCCTTGAGGGCGGTGGCGAGGGGCTTATCCCTGTCCCATCCGGCGGCGGCGAACCGGCAGAGCCGGTCGGTCGCCAGCCGGGGTAGCCATACGGAGACGACGCGCCTCATCATTCCACTCCACCAGCCAGCTGCCGACGATCCCGTCCTCGCCCCAGCCGCGGCCCCGGCAATGGCATAATTCGAGCCGCCAGCGCCACGCCCCCAGGCCCATCCGCCCCGGACCAAGGGCACCGTGATCCGGGGCGTCCCCGCCGAGGGCCGGGGCGACCCGCCAGCGGGTCACCGCCGGAGCGGCCGCCCTGCCCTGGTTGAGCAGGAAAGCGGTGACGCCGCTGGCCCGGGCGGCCAGTTGCAGCCGCCGCGCCGCCGTCCCGTCGAGACCCCAGGTTTCGCCCAGCACGGCGGCCAGGCCGCGGCAATGCAACCCTTCCTCCACCACCCAGGCGGCCTGGGCGGCGTTGCGGGGGCGCACCACCAGCAGCCGTTGCGCATCGAGACCGAGGGCGGCCAGACCCGGCGCGTAGAGATCGTCCGCAGCCGTCACCCACAGCACCGTCCGCTCCTGCTGCCGGGCGAGACGCCCCAGACAGACGGCGGCGAAGCCCAGCGCGGCCCCATGCAGGACGCCGTCGCCGAGGGCGGCCGGGGCGATCTCGTGCAGCACCCCGAGGGGCAGGCCGCCGCCGGGAAGAACCGCATCGATCTCGGCCACCCCCAGGGGCAGCCCCCCGGTCGTACCGTCGGCGGCCTGCCCCTCGAGGGCGGCAATGCGGGCGCGAAGCTGGATGAGCGATGGAGAAGACATGGCGGAACGGCCTGTTGTTCTCCTTATGTTCTAATTCTGCGGAGCGGCCGAGTCAAGGGAGGCTCGTCTTCCACCAGGATGCCCTTGCGGTGACCTCAGCCTGTACAGCCGGATGTTGTGGCACACTTTCATCCGCCGACGCATATTGGCGGCAATATCGCCATGCCCCCATCACCCGCCGCCAGAATCCCATCCCCAAGACGCCCTGTCCGTCGAAAACGGAATGCGCTCCAGCGTCGGCTCGATCATTGGCGCAAGCGCACGCGAAAAATGCGCGGCCTAATTGCCGCGACACCGCCCGTGTGGCGCACCGTCGCCGTCATGGTTGTGGCCCTCGCCGTCTTCGCGGCGGCCAACCTCGTCTACCACGTGATCCGCAAACCAACAGAGATGCTCGCCCCGGTCAGCGGCGTCCTGAAAAAGCTGCCCGCCGAGACCTGGCGCCAGTACGGCCCGCTGTTCCGCGAGTATTCGACCGCCACCATCACCCCCGAGCTGTTGGCGGCATTGGCCCAGGTCGAGGCTGCGGGCGATCCGGTGGCGCACACCTATTGGCGGTGGCGACTGACATGGCCTCCGTTCGCCATCTTCCAGCCCGCGTCAAGCGCCGTCGGCATGTACCAGATGACCGATGGGACATTCGCTGACGCAAAACGCTATTGCATCCGCCACCACACCGTCATTGAAGGCGATGCTTGGGGGGATTGGAATTCATGCTGGTTCACCGCATTCTACACCCGGGTGTTGCCGAACTACGCCGTCGAGTTGACGGCGGCGCATCTGGACCGAAGCGTCATGGCGATTCTCGCCCACCAGTCGGAACGAAAAGCGACCTCGCGGCAGAAACAGGAACTTGCCACCATCGTCCATCTCTGCGGCGCTGGTCCGGCGAAGGGCTATGCTCAACGCGGATTTCGGCTGGCGCCGGGTGAGCACTGTGGTGACCACGATGCCGCCGCATATCTCGACCAAGTCGACGCGCTGAGAGGGCAGTTCGAACGACTGGCCGCGGCGCGCTAGGGCGCCCGCCGTCGCCTTCGGGAGCGATTTCGTGCAGGGCCGACCGACGCGGTTGGCCCCGACCATCTTACCAGACGATATCCTCTCGGCTGACGCGGATACTCTCCCCATCAGAAAGGCGCGACAACTTGCCTTTAAAATCAGGAGAAAATCTCTCCTTCAATTCATTGCGGTGCCTCTTATACGCGGCAAGTACAGCAGCATTTTCCCGGATGTTGTCGAAGGAGAATAACTCGCGAATTATTTCCGCAGGAACGTCGAGGTATACAGTTCCCTCGTCAGGGATATCGATCTCGTGTCGCACCAGCAATTCGCCGCCGGCCCCCGCCATACATCCAAATTTACCCATAACACAACCGTCCCCACTGGAGCTGACCGTCTGACCCCTCCTCATATGGTGCGCGCAATGCCCGTGCGCGCGGGTGACGGTCGACTCATGCCAAGCGGATAATTGCCATACGCCGGGCGCCTTGTCACGGACGGTAGAGCGCCCAATGGTCGATAGGCCGACAGGCCAGCCGATCGGACCTCTCGCCGACTTCGGATCGCATTGTTTGGTCAATATAATACCCGCAACGACACCGTCACCCATTGGCCCCGGGTCCCTTGATGGCAAGAATTCTCGTCGTGGACAACGATCCCCCTTACCGCGAAATGGTGGAGACAATGCTTCTCCGCCAGGGTCACTCCGTGCTGGCCGCCGAAAACGGCCGGCAATGTCTCGACCGACTGGACCAACAGGCGGTCGACCTCGTCATCACCGATTTCTTTATTCCCGTGCAGGATGTGGTCGAGACAATTGTCGCCATTCGTGGACAGGGTTACGCCATTCCCATCATCGGTATGACCGACGGATTGGCAGGATCGGCGATGATGCGGCTGTGCACGGATGCCATGCTGGTCAAACCCTTTTCGGCGACCGAACTGAGCGCCGCCATCAACGCGTCATTGGCCGGTCAGCCGGACAAAGGATCTGTCGTGCCCTGAGCATTCATGCGCAGGGGTCTGGCTGGAGGCCACGCTGCATCGCGCCATCGCCGGGCGATCCGGCGGACCGCCACCAGGACGTGGTCGATTTCATGCTGGAACTGGAGAACGGGCCGGTCGGGACCGAGCGCCCAGCCGGCCGACGGCAGTCGCTCTACGATCAGAGGCAGATCGCTCGGACTGGCCCTCCTGGCGTCCCTGGCCCGGCACTGAGCCCGGCATCCGGTGCATAGCCCTGCAGTTCGCCGCCTTCCCCGGCGTCTACTCCGGAAGTTGGGATGGCCGGCGGCCAGCCCAGAACACACATCGAGGGTCGGGCCCGCCCCCCTTCGGAGAGCCGATGATCCCGCTGTCGTTCCGCTTCGCCGCGTCGACCTTTCGCCGGATCGCATTCCCGGTCGCCTTCGGCTGCATGCTGGCCGGCTGCGGCAGTGTTCCGCAGATCGACGAGCTGACGGTGATCGGCGATGGCAGCCTGCCCCATGTCATCGGCGCCCATGGGCCCCTCACGGCGCGGCAGAGCAAGGCCCTGCTCGACCGGCTGGCGGCCGAAGGAGGGCAGGCCGATCTGCTCAGGCGTCATCTGGCGGTGGAACAGTCGGTGGCCGAAACGCCGCTGGTCGCCGGCAACCGGGTCCAGCTGCTGGAAGACGGCGAGGCCAGCTTCCGGGCCCTGTTCGCGGCGATCCGCGGGGCCCGCCAGCAGGTCAATCTCGAGTACTTCATCCTCGAAGACGTCGAGAGCGACAACCTGCATCTCAGCGATCTGCTGCTGCAGAAGCGCGGCGAGGGCGTTGCCGTCAACATCATCTACGACAGCTTCGGCTCGATGGCGACGCCGGCTTCGTTTTTCGAGCGCCTGCGCGGCGCCGGTGTCAATCTGGTCAGCTTCAACCCGATGAATCCGCTCGATGCCAAGACCGGCTACGCCCCCAACGCCCGCGACCACCGCAAGCTGCTGGTGGCGGACGGCCGCACCGGCATCATCGGCGGAGTCAATCTCAGCACCGATTATGAGAGCCACCCCCTCGGTCTGTCGACGCCGCCCGCGGGACCACCGCAATACTGGCGCGACACCGACGTGCAAATCGACGGGCCTGTGGTGGCCCAGCTGCAGCGCCTGTTCCTCGCCCATTGGTCACAACAGGGAGGCCCGGCCATCGACCAGTCGGGCTTCTTTCCCACCGTGCCGCCGCAAGCCCAGGAGGTGGTGCGGATCATCGGCAGCACCCCGGACGATGTCGTACCGCGCTATTACGCCACCCTGCTTTCGGCCATCCGCACGGCGGAGCGGCGCATTTGGCTGTCCGCCGCCTATTTCGTACCGACCCATCAGGAAAAGGAAGACCTGGCGGCGGCGGCCAGACGCGGCGTCGATGTCCGGCTGCTGCTGCCGACCAGCAGCGATTCGTCATTGGCCTTGGCCGTTCAGCGATCCCAATATGGCGACCTGCTGGAGGCCGGAGTGCGCATCTTCGAAACTCAGAACGAGATCCTGCATTCCAAGACGGCGACCATCGACGGTGTCTGGTCGGTGATCGGCTCGTCCAATTTCGACCATCGCAGCGTGATCTTCAACGACGAGGTCGACGCCGTCTTTCTTGGCAGCAATACCGCCGGTCAGCTCGAGCGGATGTTCGAGGCCGATGCCGCCAAGGCGAAAACGGTCGAGCTGTCCCGCTGGCGCGACCGCCCCTTGGGCGAGCGGATCGAAGAACTGTTCGCCCGCCTGTGGCAGAACATGCTGTAGGGGTGGGGGGTCAGGCGGCGAGGGCGCTCGGGGCGAGGTCGGCGTAGCCGTCGAAGAAACCGACCGACTGCTCGGCAAAGCCGGCCATCCCCGCCTGTACCCGCTCGGGAAGCTTGGCCAGACCCTGCGGCGCCACCATGGCCAGCGGGTCGAGGTCCATCCGGTCGATGCCGTGCAGCACGCCGAGGCAGAGGGCGAAATAGACCATGAAGGAGCCCCAGTCGTGCCGCTTGGCGGCGTCCAACAGGCCGGCGGCATCGCTCTTGAAGGCGCGGAAGCAATCCTCCCCGTCCGAATGTCGGCAAGCGATGCGGTTGGCGTAGTACTCGGAGGACATCTTGTAGGCCAGGTGCCACTGCGACGGCATGCCACAGCCAAGGTTGTCGACGCTGTCCTGCCGGCGAACGGCGATATCCGAGACATGCGCCAGTTCATGGGCGATGGTGAAGGCATTGCAGGACGACAGATACATGGTCGTTTCGACCCGGCCGCCGTGGCCGAGCCGCGGCATCACCTTACCCTCGTAGCCGGGGAGGTCGGCCTTCTCGATCTGGCGGAGATCGCCCAACCGGAAGTGGCCGGCACGAAACCGGTCCAGCAACTGACGGATGGACCATTCTTCCGCGTGGTCGAAGCCGAGCACCTGCACCATGGTCACCGATACCCCTCGCTGCTTTCCTTGGGGGGTACCGTGTCCTGGGGAGGGGTGCCTTGTCATTACCGAAAAGGAGGTATCCCCAGAGAATCCTCCCGACGGTGTTCAGACGGCCAGTTCGGCCCCCGCCGCCAACCCGACGGCCTCGGCTTCCGCCACCGCTGTCGGCCGCACCGCCGCCGGTGCCGTCTGCGCGGGTGCGCCGTACCACTGGCTGTGCGCCGGAATTTCCTCGCCCTTCATGATGATGGTGAGCTGGCCGATCTGCGCGAAGTCGCCGATCATGGTGTCATAGAGCACGGTCGAACCGCTGCCCAGGCTCACCCCGCGTCCCAGGTTGACGCGACCGACCTTCATCACCCGGTCCTCGTAGAGATGGGTCTGCAGGGCCGACATCCCGTTGATGGCGGAAAAATCGCCGACCGAGACGCAGTCGAACTCGGTGATGTCGGTGCTGTCCATGTAGACGCCCCGGCCGAACTTGCAACCGAACAGGCGCAATACCCAGGGCAGCATCGGGGTGCCGCGCAGATGGTCGAGCAGCACCTTGCCGGCCATCCCCCAATACATCACGGCGACCGCCTCGGTGCGCAACGCCCACCACGACCACATCGGCCGCACGGTCGGCGTATAGGCCCCCATCATCAGCCATTTCACCCCGATCGCGGCCAGCACCAAGGCGCAAGAAATGGCCACGCTGCAGGCGGCGAACAGCGGCAGCATGGTGCCGTAATCACGGTCGAGGATGGACTGGGCGAGCATTTCGACGGCCAGGGTGCCGAAGGTGATGAACAGCATGGTCGGCAGCGACACGCTGAACGCCTCGAACAGGGCGCGGCCCAGGCGGCGCCACCGCGACGGCTCATAGGTCCAGTTGGCCGCCACGTCGTCGAAGCGCTGGCGTACCGGCAGCTTCATCGGCGGGCTGCCGAACCAGATGTCGTTCGGCTCCATCTGCTGATGGGCGGCCGGCGGGCGCGATTTGATGCCGATCAGCGTACCGGCCGGGATATCCGTTCCCGGCGGCACCACGGCATCGTTGCCGACGAACACCCGCGCCCCCGTCTTCACCCGCTTCAGGAACATCCAGCCGCGGCGGATGTCCTCGTCGCCAAGGACCACCTCGTCGGCGATGAAACATTTCTCGCCGATCTCGGTCAGGTCGTAGCGCCCGGCCAGATTGGTCGAAATCTCGGCGTCCTTGCCGATTTTCGCCCCCATCAGGCGGTACCAATTGCGCATATAGACGGTGGCGTAGAGCGAAGACAGGGTCTCCAGCGTCAGCTCGGTGGCCAGGGCGACGATCCATTTGCGCAGATAGAACGAGCTGTAGACCGAATAGGTGCCGGCTTCGACCCGCGGCAGGACCGTCCAGCGCACCAGGGCAATCAGCAGAACGGTGATCAGGATCAGCGCCATCGCCGTCGGCCAGGCCAGCACCGGCAGGAAATAGAGATAGCTGACCGGCACCATGCTGCTGATCACGTCGCTCAGATTGTCGAACAGATAAAACGCCGGAATCACCGGGATCAAGGTGATGGGCGGCAATAACACCAGCATCACCGCATAGACCACGCTCAGCACGCCGCGCCGGAACGCCGTCGCCTGGGCCGGGGCCGGCAGGGCGTCGCGATCGACCACACCGGTGGGGCGGGCCGGCGAACCATCCCATATTTCCCAGCTGCCGACGCGACTCCCGGCGGCCAGGCTGGTCAGGTCGCCCAACTCGGCGCCCTCGCCGACGCTGACATCCGGCCCGATGACGCAGGAGGTGCCGATATAGGCGTCGTCACCGATGGCGATGCGGCCGATGACCAGTTCGTCGCCGATCACCTCGGCATTGGCGAATTGGGCCTTGCCGCCGATGGTCGCCCCCCGGCCGATGGTGACCAGGTCGAGAGCGCCGGCCTCGAAGTCGCAGATCAGCGCTTCGGCCCCCACCTTGGCCCCCAGGCAACGCAGGATCAGCCGCATGATCGGCGTGCCCTGGAACCATTTGACGTGAATCATGCTGGTGAAGCGCTGGGCCAGCCACCAGCGGAAGAAATAGACGCCCCAGACGGGATAGCGCCCGGGTTTGGTGCGGCCGATGACCAGCCATTTGGCGGCGATGGCGATCCCCGTGGTGCCGATATTGATCACGCCATAGGTGCCCAGCAGCGCGGTGACCTCGCGCAGGAAATTATGCTCCTCGCCGGAAAACAGCTGGTAGGCGACGAAGACGCCGAGCCAGGGCGCCGTGGTCAGGGCCAGGATGATCGGCAGCACCGCCGCCTGGGCCAGGCCGCACAGGAGGCGCCGCAGCAAGTGCGGCGGCCGGAAGGCCAGGGACGGCGCCGGGCCGGTCGGGTGGTCGGCGCGGCGCCCGTCGAGACGCCCGGCCATGGCCCGCAAGCTGCGCAGACCGTAGATGTCCTGCAGGGTCAAGGTGGCCAGGGCGGGGGTTTCACGCACCGCCGAGACAAATCGTGCGGCAATCAGCGAGTGACCGCCCAGATCGACGAAGAAGTCCGCCTCGAAGGGAATGCCCTGACCCGGGAACACCCTCTGGGCCGCCGCCAGCAGCGCCGCTTCGGTGGGCGACTGAGGCTCCTCCTGCGCTTCCTCTTCGACGGCAGTCAAGGGCCAGGCCTGCAGGGCCTTGCGATCGACCTTGCCGGAGACCATGCGGGGCACCGCCCCGATCGTCTCGAAATGGGACGGCACCATGTAGCTGGGCAACTGCTGGCGCAGGGCACCGCGCAGCGCCGCCCGATCGACCTCGCCCCCGGGCTGCGGGACCAGGAAGGCGACCAGGCGGTCGGCGCCGGCCTCGTGGCACAGGACCACCGCCGCCTGGGCAATCCCCGGACAGGTCGACAGCCGCGCCTCGATTTCCCCCAGCTCGACCCGATAGCCGCGGATCTTTACCTGATCGTCGATGCGGCCGTGGAACAGCAGCCGGCCCATAGGGTCGACGCTGACGGCGTCGCCCGAGCGGTAGAGCAGCGGATCGAGGCCTTGGCTGTCGAACGGGTTGGCGATGAACTTCTGGGCGGTCAGTTCGGGACGATTCAGATAGCCGCCGGCGACCCCCGGGCCGCCGATCAGCAGCTCGCCTTCGACGCCCGGCGGCACCACCTGCAACGCCTCGTCCACCACGTAGCAGCTGTAGTTGGGCAGCGGCCGGCCGATG
Organism: uncultured Telmatospirillum sp.; assembly: GCA_903858635.1. Taxonomy (GTDB): domain Bacteria; phylum Pseudomonadota; class Alphaproteobacteria; order Rhodospirillales; family Magnetospirillaceae; genus DUZF01. The sequence goes on from CAIOJO010000404.1 coordinate 15,787, forward strand.
GTGACCGAGTCGCCCGAGTGCAGCTCGGCGACGGTGGCGACCACGGTCGCTTCGGTCGGGCCGTAGCTGTTGAGAATACGTCGGCCAGGGCGGCTCCAGCGGTCGACCAGGGCCGGTGGGCAAGCCTCACCGCCCAGGATGATCAGCCGTAGCGACGGCACGCCGGCGGTCAACATGACGAGCAGCGTCGGAACCGCCGACAGCACGGTGATGCCGGCCGTCGTCATGACCTCGGCCAGACGGTCGCTTTCCTGCAGCAGCTGACGGGTGGCCACCCATAGGCGGGCCCCCACCAGATAGGGCAGGAAGATCTCCTCGAGGGAGAGATCGAAGGCAACCGAGGCGCCCTGGAACACCACGTCGCGCGATTCGACGCCGTAGACGCTGTTGGCCGAACGCAGGTAATGGCAGATGTTGCGGTGGCTGATCACCACGCCCTTGGGCTTGCCGGTGGAGCCCGAGGTATAGATGACATAGGCCGGATCGGCCGGGGTGGCGCCCTCGGCCCGCGGGTCGGGCGGGACCTCATCCCGGGCGGCGGCGAGCTCGCCATAGGCCAGGATTGGCGCCGGCTGCTTGCCGGCCTTGGCGGCCGTCATCTCGTCGACGATCAGCGCCGCGGCGGCGCAGTCCTCGAGGCAGTCGGCCACCCGTTCGGCCGGAACGTCGAAATCCAGCGGCAGATAGGCCGCGCCCGCCTTCAATATGCCCAGCAGGGCGACATGCAGATCGAGCGAGCGGGCCATCCACAGACCGACGAAGCTGCCCCGGCCGATGCCCTGCGCCCGCAAGGCACAAGCGACCCGATTGGCCGCGCCGTTCAACTCGGCGTAGGTCCTGGCCTGGCCATCACAAATCAGCGCCGGACGCGAAGCCGCCGCCGACGCCGTCGCGGCGAAGATCTCGGACAGCAATTCGTCGCGCAGAAGATAGGGGTCGCGGTTCGACAACGCGTATTCGGCAGGGATCGACGGTCTGATCTGATTCATGACATCCAGCATCGCCGTGACACATTGCTGGGCACGGTGCGGTTGCGACGGTTTGGTTGGCGCGCTTTTCCGTCATGGGCCACGGCCAGCCTGACCTGGCGAGAACCGCTCAACGCGATCCTTCGGTACCCCGGCCTTAGCCCCTACGTGATACCGCTTTTGGCCCGATACTACAAAGCGCTCTTTTCGCTAATGGGCCATGTCCTCCGGTTCGGCAACGGCCACGATCGCCCGGACTATATAGGGGGATCGCCGCCCCAGTCCACTTTGGCCGATGTTTGGCCATCATCAGGCAAAAGGCTGCCACAATTTCCTGCTGCAATGATCGCATCCCGAACGGGGGAGGCCGACCATGATCTATCCTTACTATGTCGCGGTCGATGGCCTGGGACGTCCCGGCCCGGCCGCATCGAAGCGCAGCATCGCCATTCGGGCGGCCGCCCGCACCGGCGCCAAGGTATTCCGGGTCGAGGCTCCCAACGCCTTCCTGGCCCAGCGCAAGGCGCTGCAGGCTTGGCTGGCGGCCCGCGGCACGATGGCTCATTGATGTCGAGTGCCTCAAGCGCCGGGCCCCCCGGCGCGTCGCGCGCCAGCGGCAAAAAATTGGGGGCCACCGGGTCGATGACCCCCTAGTTGGGCGGGAGGACTCTAACGGTCGGCCAGGGCTATTTGCTGGCGGACCTTGCGCATCGGCTCGAGCAGATAATCGAGCACCGACTGCTTGCCGATCAGGATGTCGACCGTCGCCGACATGCCGGGGTGGATTTCCATGGACTGCTGCATGGCAAACACCGAAGGCGCGGTGTGGAGCCGCACCACGTAGGAGGGATCCGCATCATGCTCGGTGCGCCCCACCTGGCTGACCTGTTCGAGGGTGGCCGGCAGCATGCCATAGGGGTCGGAACCGCCGGCACCGATACGCACCGATGCGGTTTGTCCCGGCCGCAGCAGGGCGAGGTCGGCGCTCCGCACCTTGCCTTCGATCAGTAGGTCGTCGCCGCTCGACACTTCCTCGGCCACCACCGCCCCGGCCGAGAGCGTGCTGCCGATCTCGGCGGCCAGCAGCTTCTTGACCACGCCATCGCGCGGCGCCCGAATGTCCTGGCGGGCCAGGCGGTCGGTCAGACCGAGCAGCGAGGCGTCGATCGCCGCCATATCGGCATGGGCCTTGGCCAGATCCTGCAAGGCTTGGCTCTGGAAAGCCTGGCGACGCTCATCCACCCGCTGCTGCGCCTCGTCCACGGCGGCGCGGGCCGCCACCAGCCGATCGCGAACGGCCTCGGTCTCGCCTTCGGCATCGCTCACCTGCCGCTCGGTCTTGAGCAGTTCGAGACGCGATTTCAGACCGTGCGCCGCCAGGTCGCGCCCCATCGCCAATTCCTGCTCCAAGAAATGCAGGCTGCGACCGAGGGTCCGTTCACGGCCTTCGAGAAGGGCCTGTTCGCTGCGCCGCTGGGCCAGTTGCTGGCTGAGGATTTGGATGGTCGAACCCAGCTCGGCTCGGCGAGCCCGGAACAGGGCCTGTTGCCGCGCCGCCGCATCGGGGGCCAGGGCCGCCACGTCGGCCGGAATTTGCGGGGAGCCGCCTTCGGCTTCGGCCGACAGGCGGGCCGCGGCAGCGGCCAGCACCAGGCGGCGGGCCCGCTGGCTGTCCATCTCCGCCTTGAAATTGGCGTCCTCGAGACGGGCGATGACTTGACCTTGGCTGACGCGCTCACCTTCGGCCACCAGAAGCTCGCGCAGGATGCCCCCTTCGCGGGCCTGAACCTGCTGGATGGCCGGCGACGGAACAATCTTGCCCTCGGTGCGGGTGACAACGTCATGCGCCGCGAAATGGGCCCACAAGACGCCCGAGACCATGGCAACGGCGCAAATGGGAACGACCAGCGACAAAACCAGTTGCGGCCGGTGCCGCGCGGCAGTCAGCAATTCGCGGATCTGCTCGGCATCGGGACGGGACATGGCAAACCTCATGTGATCTTCCGGGTGGGACAGAGCCTTGAAGCGAGGCTGCCGAGAGGCGGCGGCCAGCCCGCGGATCGCCTGGGCTTCCCCGGGAAGAGGAGGCCGGCTCTGCCTTGGGAGCCCGGATCCGCGATTGGCACCGGGCTTGGCGACGGGCAACTCCATCTCCCGAAGGGCGGAGGGGCTCTGCCTCGTCGTGGGTAAGTCTTCCGTGTACATGAGAGGACGATGCCACGGTTCCGGGGAAGGTTCCCATGTCAATAGTGGAGTAATTCAAAAGTTGGAACGAGACATCCGAAGGTGCGGATTCAGGGTGGCAGCAGGCCGGCGTCGTCGATCTGGCGCAGAATCTCCGGCAATCCGGCCACCGTCGCGGCGACGCCGAGGGCGACCACCAGGACCCCGCCGAGCAGGCCGGCCGGCCACGAGGTGCCGCCCCGGCCGGCCAGGAAATCGTGCCGCGCCGGCCCCGTCAAGCCGGCCGCATCGGCCTCGGTGACAGAGCCGAGGGCGGCGCGCAGGTACCAATCCTTGGCCAGGGCCGCCACCAGCAGATAGCCGGCCACGCCGCCCCAGCCGCCGGGCAGCCATTCGCCCACCATCGGAATGGCCAGCGACAGCACCCCACCAAGCCACAGCTTGCGATACCAGAACCAAGCCAGGGAAGCGCTGAAGGCGGGCCAGCTCCAGGCCGCCACCGGTCCTCGCCGGCCCGCCCGGTGCCGGCCGTGCTGCCGCCGGTAATGGCGCAGATAGACCTCGGCCTGATGACCGAAATAGATCGCCAGATCGGCCTCGACGGCCGATTGGTCGGGGCGGTCGATGGGCGCAACGCGCTGATGGAGGTCCGGCATGCCCTGGTCTCGGAAGGTCGATCGACCCGGAATGTTAGCGATGCCCCGGGTGGCCGGCAACGCCTTCCAAACAAACCGGCGAAGGACCGGGACAGATGTCAGATCTGTGACCTCCATCACTTCATCTCGTGGCGTCGGCTTCTATCATCCGCAACATTACGTGTCATGGGTATTGCCATGAGTGCTTCCGTTGTCATTGAAGATCCGTTTGAGTCCGACTCGATGGCGCGGATCAAGGCGGCCCTTCGCGGTCCTGTGACCGAGATCTGCCAAGACATCATGCCGCAACTTCGCGCTTATACACGGCGCGAAGCCTATGAACAGATCATGGCCAATCCCGAACTGACCGCCCGTTGCTTTGTCGAATTCCGCCGGCGGCCGGAACTGTTCCAACCGGTATTGTTGGGCCCCGACGCCCGGCCGGTGGCGAACGACGACCAGCCGCTGTCCTGCGGACGGACCCTGACCCAGGTGATCAGCCTGATCGTCCGCGCCGTCGCCAAGCGCTATTTCCGCGCCCGCCTGAATGTCGGACGACGGCCGCCACCGGCCGCGGCGAAGCGGCCAAGTCTGTACCAGGTGGTGTTCGGGGTGTTCCGCCCGCCGCCGCCGCCGCCCAAGCCGGCGCCCAAGGAGCCGGCCCGCGGCGACTTGCTATTTCAGGCCTTTCGCGATTTCCTGCAGTTCGAATGGCAATTGGCGCTGATGCCGCATTACGTGCGGCTGTCCCCCACCCTGGTCCGCGCCCTGGGGGCGCGCATCCTCGAATTTCGCAGCGCCGACCAGATCAGGGACCTGGCCGAGCACGGGACCGCGACCGAATCAACGGCTCCCGGCGTCCCGGTGACCGTCGCCGCCGAACCGAGCCCGCCCGCCCCCTTGGTCCCGCGACCCGAAATGCGCCCGGCGGCGCCGGTCGAGGGCGGCAAACCCGGCCCCACGGTGCTGCATCAGGTGAATGGTGGGCTGGTCCTTCACCTGGCCACGGAATTGGGGCTGAGCAAGCAGCAATTGGTCGTCTGCTTCATGCGGGCGCACGAGATCCTGCCGAAACAGGAATTCGCCCGCTTCGTTGCCAGCGGGCCGACCGACCAGGACGTGGCGCGGCTGGTCGCCGCCGCCCGCAAGGCGGGCCTGAACGCCACCTCCAACCTCACCGACTGCGGCGAATTCGTCACCCGCTTCTTCTTCCGCTTGCCGATGTGACAGGGAGCGTCTGTGACAGGGAGCGTCTGTGACAGGGAGCGTCTTGCGTCCGGCCCCCGGGTGAACGATCCTGGCCTGATGCTGTCTTGGCGACGCTTGGTTATCGCGGGGGCGATCCTTGGGCTGGGCCTGCCCCTGGCCTTTGTCGTGCTCTATCGCGTCGTCGCGCCGCCGATCACCCCGCTCATGCTGATCCGTAAGGCCCAGGGGGAAGGCCTCGACCGCCGCTGGGTCCCGCTCGAGGCCATTTCGCCCGCCCTCATGCAGGCGGTCATCGCCGCCGAGGACGCCAAATTCTGCACCCATCACGGCTTCGATTGGCAGGCCATCGACCATGCCATCGACCGCTACGAGGACGGCGGCCGCGTGCTGGGCGCCAGCACCATATCGATGCAGACCGCCAAGAACGTCTTCCTGTGGCCGGGCCGCAATTTCCTGCGCAAAGGTCTCGAAGCGGCGTTCACCGTGCTGATCGAAACGGTATGGGGCAAACGGCGCATCCTCGAGGTGTATCTCAATGTGGTCGAATGGGGCAGCGGCCTCTATGGTGCCGAAGCTGCGGCGCGGCGCTATTTCAACAAGCCGGCCAAGGCCCTGAGCGCCCGCGAAGCGGCCGCCTTGGCGGCGGTGCTGCCCAGCCCGCGCCGCTGGTCGCCGGTGCGGCCGAGCGGCCGCGTCGAGGCGCGCATCCGTTTGATCGCCGCCCGCATGCGGCATGTGATGATCGTTGGCGACCGGATCTGTCCCTGACCGGGCCGCCGTAGAAGGAGACGTTGACCATGGGACAGACTTTCCGCGCGATTTGCCCGGCGACATCGGTCCTGCACGTCTTCGAACTGGTGTCCGAAGCCGGGCGCACGGCCGGCTGGTGCACCAAATGCCGCCAGGTCTGGCCGTTGTCCGAGCTGTCCGATCGCAAGGAAGGCGACCCCGTCACCCCCGACCGGCCACGCCGGCCGAAGCGCAGGCCTCGGAAATAATTCACCACCAAGCGCCCGCCCGAGGCGGGCTGCACCAAGCCGCCCTGCGGGTGGCCACCAAGATCACCGAGGGCGCTGCGGCAGCGTCTGCGCCATTGGCTTGGTGACTTGGTGGTCTTGGTGTTTCAAACTTACAGCCGCGTCACCCTTACCCCTTGGGATAAGCCCACGGATAGGTTTGGCGGGCCACGTCGAGGAAGGCGCCGATCTCGGCGGCGCGCCGCAGCGTCAGTTCGATGTCGTCGAGCCCCTCCAGCAATCCACGCCGCCGCAGTTCGGGCACGGTGAAGCGGATCGACCGGCCCTGCGGCGTGGTCAGCACGGTCTCGGCCAGGTCGACGGTAAACTGCGCCGACGGCGCCACCGGCAGCGCCTCTGCGGCCAGTTCGGCCACCGTCGCCGCCGGCAGCACCACCGGCAGGACCCCGTTCTTGAAGCAGCTGTTGTAGAAGATCTCGCCGAAGCTCGACGCGATGACACAGCGGATGCCCCATTCCTTCAGCATCCATACCGCCGATTCCCGCGAACTGCCGCAGCCGAAATTGGCCCCGGCCAACAGGATGCGGGCCGTCCTATAGGGCGGGCGGTTGAGGACGAAGTCGGCGATCTCGTTGCCCGCACTGTCGTAGCGCCAATTGGCGAACAGCTCTTCGGCCAGGGTCGTCGAGCCCTTCTCGGTCAATACCGGCTTGGTCTTCAGCGGGCCCGACCCCGGCGCGATGGTGTCGGTATCGATATTGTCGCGCAGCAAAGGGGCGGCGGCGCCGACCAGGGTGGTGAAGGGTTCAGCCATGCGCCGCCTCCAATTCGCGAACATCGGCGATGCGGCCGCAGACGGCGGCCGCCACCGCCATCGCCGGACTGACCAGGTGGGTGCGGGCGGCGGGGCCTTGGCGCCCGACGAAATTGCGGTTGGTGGTGGACACCGAACGCTGCTGCGGCGGGACGATTTCCCGCATCTGGTCGCCCGAGCCGGCACACATCGAACAACCGGGCTCTCCCCAGACGAACCCGGCCTCGACGAAGATACGGTCGAGGCCTTCGGCTTCGGCCGCCCGCTTGACCGCCTGCGAACCCGGCACCACCCAGGCGGTGACGCCGGACGCCACCCGGCGGCCGCGGGCGATGGCCGCCGCCGCCCGGAGATCGGACAGCCGGCTGTTGGTGCAGGAGCCGATGAACACCCAGTCGACCGGTGTTCCCTTGATCGGCGCCCCGGCCTCGAGGCCGATATAGTCGAGGGCCCGCTGATCGGCCTCGCCGTCGGGCAGCGGGATCGGCTGGTTGATGCCGATCACCTGGCCCGGATTGGTTCCCCAGGTGACCTGCGGCTCGATCGCCGACACCTCGAATTCCCGTTCGGCATCGAACACCGCGCCGTCGTCCGAGACCAAGCCGCGCCAGCTGTCCTCGGCCTGGTCCCACGCCGCTTCGGCGGGAGCGTAGGGCCGGCCGCGCAGATAGTCGAAGGTGACCTGGTCGGGAGCGATGAAGCCGAAGCGGGCACCGAGTTCGACCGCCATGTTGCACAGGGTGAGGCGGGCCTCCATCGGCAGGGCGCGGATCGCCGGGCCGGCGAACTCGACGGCATGCCCGCTGCCGCCCGACACGCCCAGGCGGCCGATCAGGTAGAGGATCAGATCCTTGGCGGTCACCCCGTCGGCCAGCCGGCCGGACAGGGTGATCCGCATGGCTTGCGGCTTGCGCTGGATGCTGGTCTGGGTGGCCAGCACATGCACCAGCTCCGACTGGCCGATGCCCCAGGCCAGGGCCCCGAAGGCGCCCAGCGTGCAGGTGTGGCTGTCGCCACAGGCAACGGTCAGCCCGGGCAGGGCCAGCGCCTGTTCGGCGGCCAGCACATGGATGATCCCGGCGTCCGGCGCCCCCAGGTCGAACAGCCGGAAGCCGAAGCGCTGGGCATTGTGGCGCAGGTTGCTGACATAGGGGTTTTCCGCGTCGCCGGCGCGCGGCAGGGTGGCCGGGGTGTGGTCGGCGGTGGCGAAAGTCAGCTCGGGATGCGCCAGCGGCAAGCCACGTTCGTTGAGGGTGAGGAAACCCCGCCCGGCCATGTCGTTCATCAGGTGGCGATCGACGAACAGCAGCTGAAAGCCGTCGCCGAGATCGGCCACCACATGGCGCTGCCACAATTTGTCGAACAGGGTGCGCGGCTGTTGTGCCATGGCAATACCTAGCGCTTGACGCCATAGGTGTCGTCGATGCGGGCCCATTCATCGCCGCCGACCGCCTGTCGGAATTGGTCGAAGCTGAGTCCGGTGTTCCACAGGGCAAACTTGCCCGAGCTGATGTCGGCGATGGCGTCCTGCATCGCCTTGGCCGCCCGCAGCACCAGGGTGATGCCATAGGGGATCACATGGAAACCGAGCTCGGCCAGTTCGGCCGGCGGCAGGAACGGGGTGCGCCCGCCCTCGAGCGGATTGGCCAGCTGCGGCACGTCGAAACTGCGGCCGATGATCTTCAATTCCTCGACCGACTCGGGAGCCTCGATGAACAGGCCGTCGGCCCCCGCCTTCAGATAGCGTTCGGCCCGCCGCAGCGCATCGTCGAGCCCGTGCACGGCGCGGGCATCGGTGCGAGCGAAGATGAAGGTCTCGGGGTTCAGGCGTTCGGCCGAGGCGGCCCGGATCTTGGCCTCCATCACCTCGACCGGCACCACGGTCTTGCCGGTCATGTGCCCGCAGCGCTTGGGCCAGGTCTGGTCCTCGATCATCAGGGCGGAGACCCCCATGCGCTCGTAGGTCTGCACCGTCTGGACGACGTTCTTGACGTCGCCATAGCCGTCGTCGCAATCCACCAGGCAGGGCAGGTCGGTGGCCTGGACGATGTCGCGCACCGCCGCGGCGATATCGCCGAAGGCGCGCAAGCCGACATCGGGCACCCCGTAGCGGGCCCCGACCACGGAAAAGCCGCTGATGAAATAACTGCTGCAGCCGGCCTGCTCGATCAGGCGGGCGCTCAAGGCATCGAAAGCGCCGAACTGAATGAGCGGCCGCTCGGCCGCCAAAACTTGGCGAAAGGTTTTGCGTGCCATGGGTTTGCTCCCTCGATGCGGCGGCTTGGCCGGTCCGCTTGACAGCCTGGGTATGTTGTATCAAGGTAGATACAACAATACAAGACCGGGATGCAGATGTGAACCGTCCACCAGCCGATCAAGCCCTGTCGCCGGCAGAGGTGGCGACGTCGCCGGTCACCGTCGGGCTCAGCAAGGGCGCCGGCACCCCGCTGCACCACCAGATCTTCCTGGTCCTGCGCGATCGCATCCTTGGTGGACGGTATCAGCCGGGCGAGACTCTGCCCGGCGAAGAGGAACTGGCCCGGCTGTTCCAGGTGTCGCGGGTCACGGTGCGCCGCGCCCTGGCCACCCTCGAAACCCATGGCCTGATCGAGAAACGTCAAGGGGTCGGCACCTTCGTCCGGCAGCATGCGGCACGCCAGCCGATCCACGCCCCGATGTCCGAACTGCTCGGGCATATGACCGAGGTGGTCGGCGAGACCGAAGTCCGGCTGGTCGAGTTCGGCTACGAGCCGGCGCCGGCGCCGGTCCGCGCCCTGTTCGACGGCCCCGCCGACGCGCTGTTCCAGCGCGCCATCCGGCTGCGTTGTTTCGTGGACAACCGCATCCTGCACCTGACCACCTATATTCCCGAGACGATCGGCCGGCGCCTCGGGCGGGACGCCATGGCCGGCGGTTCGCTGTACGACCTGTTGCTGAAAAACGGTGTCAGCTTCGGGTCGATCGAGCAGGTGGTCAGCGCCACCCTGGCCGATCCGGTGGTCGCGGCGCGCCTGCAGATCGAGGTCGGCTCACCCCTGTTGCAGATCCGCCGCATGCATTTCGACACCCGGCAACAACCGGTGGAATATCTGGAACAATTGGCTGCACCGGGTTCCTTCGAGCTGCGCATGTCGCTGCAGCCGGGCGAATTGCGGCGATGGACGCCATGAAGAAAGTTGGCCTATCAAACACTAAGTTGACACGATAAACGCCTTATAGGACATTGTTCGGCATCCTGCTGTTGTTGGGGGCTTGCACTGGGTATGGGACTGACCGCCGACATCGGGGCTTTCCTGGCGGGTATCGGGGCGACCGGCACCCCCGCCGCGGCGATTCCCATCGTCTGTACCGGCATGACCGATTGCCTGGGGGTGCTGCTGGCCGGACTGGACCAGCCGGCGACCCGCATCGCCGCGGCCGGCGTCGGCGCCCGCCTCGACCACGCCTTGCCGCTGCCCTTGGCCCGGCTGGGAGTCGACGCCCCGGCGGCGGCACTGGTGGCCGGCACCGCGGCCCATGCCCTGGACTTCGACGATACCGGCCTCGGCGGGCATCCCAGCGCCGTGCTGCTGCCCGCCATCCTGGCCGAAGCCGAAGCGGTGCAGGCCAGCGGCGGCGCCATGATCGACGCCTATGTCGCCGGATACGAGGTGTGGGCCGAGCTGTCCGGCCGCGACGCCGACCCCCATCACGGCAAAGGCTGGCACCCGACCGCGGTGTTCGGCACGCTGGCCGCCGCCGCCGCCTCGGCGGTGCTGCGCCGCCTGGATGCCGCCCGGGCCAGCCAGGCGCTGGCCATCGCCGCCTCCTTCGCCGCCGGCCTGGTGGCCAATTTCGGCTCGATGACCAAGCCCTTCCAGGTCGGCCGGGCCGCCCAGTCGGGCCTGTTGGCAACCCGGCTGGCCGAGGCCGGCCTGACCGCCTCGACCGACGCGCTGGAGCACGAACTGGGCTTCCTGCGGGCCATCTCGCCGCATGGCCGGGTCGATACCGGCCGTCCTTGCCGCCTGGGCGACGACTGGCAGATCCTGCGCCACGGCCTTAACATCAAGCTCTACCCCATCTGCTACGCGGCACACCGCGCCCTCGACGGCATGCTCGACCTGATCGGCGAGCATGCCGTCGCCGCCGCGGCCATCGCCACGGTCGAAGTGGAGATCGGCACCACCCAGGCCACCATGCTGCGCAATCATCGTCCACAAAGCGCCACCGAGGCCAAATTCAGCGTCGAATTCGCCATGGCGGCGGCGGCCATCGCCGGCGGCTGCCGCCCCGCCCAGCTGACCGACGATTTCGTCCAGAGCCCCATGGTGCAGACCTTCCTCGAGCGGGTGCGGGTCCGGCCCAATCCGGAACAGGATCCAGAGGACCCGGTGCACGCCCCGGCCGATCGGGTGCGCCTGACCCTGACCGACGGACGACGCCTCGAATCCCTTCCGGTGGCGCGCCCCCGCGGGCATTTTCGCCGCCCCCTGGAACCGGCGGAGTTGTCAAAGAAATTCGCCGATTGCGTGGCCGACCGGCTGCGGCCGGAGCAGGCCGGCCCCCTGTTCGAACGGCTGCAGCGACTCGACCGGATGGCCGGTCCGGCCGATCTCTACGCTTTTCCTTAAAGACCGCGCCTTAGGAAGCCCAAGAATGAGTCCAGCCCTACCGCTTTCCGGTCTGACCGTGGTCGAAATGGGATCCTCGGTAGCGGCCCCGTTCGGCGCCCAGGTGCTGGCCGAACTGGGGGCGACGGTGGTCAAGATCGAGAATCCCCAGGGCGGCGACGATGCCCGGCTGTGGGGGCCGCCGGTGTTCGAGGGGGCCTCGACCACCTTTTGCGCGCTGAACCGCAACAAGTTGTCGGCCGCCGTCGACCTCAAGGACGCAGCGCAATTGACCGGGCTGCGCCGCTTCATCCTCGAGCAGGCCGATGTGGTGCTGCAGAACATGCGGTCCGGCGTGGTCGAACGCCTCGGCCTCGACGCCGTCACCTTGCAGGCCGCCAAGCCATCCTTGATCTATTGCAACCTGTCGGCCTTCGGGACGGCCGGGCCGCTGTGCGGCAAGCCCGGCTACGACCCGATGATGCAGGCCTTCGGCGGCATCATGAGCTTCACCGGCGAGGAGGGCCGCGAGCCGGTGCGGGTCGGCCCGTCGATCATCGACCAGGGCGCCGGCATGTGGGCGGTCATCGGTATTCTGGCCGCCTTGCACCGCCGTGACGCCACCGGCGAAGGCACGGTGATCGACACCTCGCTCTACGAAACGGCGCTTGGTTGGACCACCGTCCAGGCCGCCACCTTCCTCGCCAGCGGCCGCGTGCCGCGCCGCATCGGCTCGGAAAACGCCGGCATCGCCCCCTACAAGGCCTATCGGGCCGCCGACGATGCCTGGCTGGTCATCGCCGCCGGCAACGACGGCCTGTTCCGCCGCCTGGCCGGCGTACTGGGTCATCCCGAATGGGCCGATGATCCACAGTTCCGGACCAATCCGGATCGGGTGGCCAACCGCGAACAGCTCAACCAGCTGGTGGCCGAAACGGTGGCGACGGCCGCTTGCGCCGAGTGGCTGGCCCGGTTCGACGCCGCCGACCTGCCGGCCGCCCCGGTGCTGTCCCTCGACCAGGTGCTGGCCCACCCGCAAAGCCAGGCCGTCGCCATGCTGCAGCCGGCGCCGGACGGCGGCCTGCCGCTGCTGGGCATCCCGCTGCAGTTCGACGGGGTTCGCCCGCCCTATCGGTCGCCCCCGCCAAGCCTGGGCCGCGACACGGCGGCATTGCAGTCGATTGACCGGAGGGCTGGAGAATGACCGTGCCGAGCAACCTGCGTTCCCTGCGGGTCGAGGAGGCGGCACCGGGAATCCTGGTGGTCAGCTTCAATCGGCCCGAGCTGCGCAATGCCATCAGCACCGCCGTCTGCGAGGACCTGCGCGAGGTGTTCGGGCCGCTGGTGTTCACCCCGGGCGAGTGGCGCGCGGTGATCCTGACCGGGGCCGGCGACCAGGCCTTCTCGGCCGGGGGCGACCTCAAGGAACGCCAAGGCATGAGCGATGAGGCGTGGCGCCTGCAGCACGCCATCATCGAGGAAAGCGCCTATGCCATCCTCAACAGCGCCGTTCCGGTGATCGCCGCGGTCAACGGTGCCGCCTTTGGCGGCGGCTGCGAGCTGGCCCTGTGCTGCGACCTGATCTACGCCTCGACCAGCGCCCGCTTCGGATTGCCGGAAGTCACCCGCGGCATCATGCCGGGGGCGGGCGGGACCCAGACCCTGGCTCGCGCCGTGGGCGAACGGCGGGCCAAGGAGATCATCCTGTCGGGCCAACCCTTCACCGCCCAGCAGGCCCTCGACTGGGGCATGGTCAACCAGCTCTGCGCCCCCGACCGCCTGATGCCCACCGTGCTCGACCTGGCCAGGACCGTCGCCGCCAATGCGCCGATCGCCGTTCGCCAGGCCAAGAAGGCGATCCACCACGGCCTGCAGACCGACCTGACCAGCGGCCTGCTGTTCGAGGTGCAGGCCTATGAACGGATGGTCTCGACGGAAGACCGTCATGAAGGCGTCCGTGCCTTCAACGAGAAGCGCAAGCCCCGGTTCCAGGGGCGCTGAGCAATGGAAGACCGCAAGGCCATGACCGACACCGTCACCAACGTGCCCACCAATGTGCCCTTGGGCGAGGACTACCCGGAAATCCGCGAGGCCATTCGCGCCATTTGCCGCAACTATCCGGGCAAGTATTGGCGCGACCTCGAGGCCAAGGACGAATACCCCGACGCCTTCGTCAGCGAGTTGAGCCAGGCCGGCTATCTGGGCGCCCTGATCCCCGAGGCCTATGGCGGCTCCGGCCTGCCGGTGCGGGCCGGCGGGGTGATCCTCGAGGAGATCCATGCCAGCGGTTGCAGCGCGGCCGCCTGCCATGCCCAGATGTACATGATGGGAACCATGCTGCGGCATGGCAGCGACGAGCAAAAACGCCGCTACCTGCCCGGTATCGCCGACGGCACCATTCGCTTCCAGGCCTTCGGCGTCACCGAGCCGACCACCGGCTCCGACACCACCCAGCTGAAGACCCGGGCGGTGCGGGACGGCGACCATTACCTGGTCAACGGCCAGAAGGTGTGGACCTCGCGCGCCCACAAGTCGGATCTGATGACGCTCCTGGTGCGGACCACCCCCCTCGACCAGGTGAAGAAGCGCAGCGAAGGGCTGTCGGTGCTGCTGGTCGACATGCATGAGGCGCTGGGACATGGCCTGACGCTGCGGCGCATCGACACCATGGTCAATCACCAGACCAACGAAGTGTTCATCGACAATCTGCGGGTACCGGTGGCCAATCTGATCGGCGAGGAGGGCCAGGGCTTCCGTTACATCCTCGACGGCATGAACGCCGAACGGATCCTGGTGTCCTCGGAATCCCTGGGCGATGCCCGCTATTTCATCCGGCGGGCCAGCGAATATGCCTGCGAGCGGGTGGTGTTCGGGCGGCCGATCGGCCAGAACCAGGCGGTGCAGTTCCCCATCGCCCGCGCCTATGCCGAGTGGAAGGCGGCCGACCTGATGGTCCGCGCCGCCGCCGCCCTGTTCGACAGCGGCAAGCCGTGCGGCGAAGAGGCCAATACCGCCAAATTGCTGGCTTCGGAGGCCGCCTGGCACGCCGCCGAGGCCTGCATGCAGACCTTCGGCGGCTTCGCCGTGGCGCGCGAGTTCGACATCGAACGCAAATGGCGCGAATGCCGGCTGGCCCAGATCGCGCCGATCTCGACCAATCTGATCCTGGCCTATCTCGGCCAGAACGTTCTCGGCATGCCAAGATCTTATTGATGAGCGGAGAATTTGTTCAGTGGGGCCGGCGTCCCTGCCGGCCTGCGCCGCGGAGCGGCGGAAATGCTGGTCTTCCGGCTCCGCCGGAACGCCGGCACGGAGGCCGGCGCCACTAAAAAGAGCCATCGTCAAAAAACAAACGGGAGGACAACAACCATGCGAATCACCGCACTACTGGCCGGACTGGCCCTGGCCGTCTCGGTCGCCCAGGCGCAGGCGGAAACCGTGGTCAAGGTCGGCGTCACGGCGGCCATCACCGGGCCGGCGGCCGCGCTGGGCATCGGCGCCAAGAATGCGTTCAGCCTGATGCCCGACCATATCGGCGACATCAAGGTCCAGATCATCGTCCTCGACGACGCCACCGACACCACCAAGGCGGTGGTCAACACCAACAAGCTGATCAACGAAGAGCAGGTCGACGTGATGGTCGGTTCGTCGACCTCGCCGCAAGCCCTGGCGATGATCAATCCGATCTTCGAGGCCAAGGTGCCCCTCATCTCGCTGGCCGCCTCGGCCTCCATCGTCGAGCCGATGGACGAGAAGCGCCATTGGGTGTTCAAGACGGCGGCCAATGATTCGGTGATGGCCGACGGCATCGCCCGCCACGCCGCCCTCAAGGGCATCAAGACCATGGGCTTCATCGGCTTCGACGATTCCTACGGCGAGAGCTGGCTGCAGCAGTTCAAGCGCTTTGCCGAACGGGACGGCATCCAGCTGGTCGCCGTGGAACGCTACAGCCGCCAGGACACCAGCGTCGTCGGCCAGGTGCTGAAGGTGATGGCGGCCAAGCCCGACGCCATCCTGATCGCCGGATCCAGCGCCCCGGCGGCGATGCCGCATGTGGAACTGAAGGCGCGCGGCTACAAGGGCGTCATCTACCAGACGCACGGTTCGGCCAGCTCGGACTTCCTGAAGGTCGGCGGCGCCGCTTTGAACGGCGGCTATGTCTCGGTGGGGCCCAATCTGGTATGGTCGCAGCTCCCCGACAGCAATCCGACCAAGGCGGTCAGCGCCACCCTGGTGCCACGCTACGAAGAGAAATTCGGCAAGAACAGCTGGTCGAATTTCGCCGGCCAGGCCTACGACGTCTGGCTGATTCTGTCGGCCGCGATTCCGGTCGCCATCAAGCAGGCGCAGCCGGGCACCCCGGCCTTCCGCGCCGCCCTGCGCGACGCCATCGAGGGGATCAAGGACCTGCCGGCCAATGCCGGCGTCTTCAGCTTCAGCCCGACCGACCACGCCGGCCTCGATGCGCGGGCCCGGGTGATCGTCCAGATCGTCGACGGCAAATGGAAGTACGACGCGCAATAGGCGCGCCGGAGGGTCGAGGCGATGACGAGCGACATCATCCTGTTCCTGATCCAGGACGGGATCGCCAATGGTGCCATCTATGCACTGCTTGGACTGGCCATCGTGCTCGTCTTCGCCGTCACCCGGATCATCATGGTGCCGCAGGGGATCTTCATCTCCTACGCCGCCCTGTCGCTGTCCTGGCTGGAGAGCAACCTGGTGCCACCGACCGCCTGGCTGCTGCTGGCGCTGGGCCTGCTGACCGCCGGCATCGAATGCTGGCAGGCCAGGCGGCGGCCGCGGGCGATGCGGGCGCCGCTGGTCAAATACGTGGTCCTTCCCGCCGCCCTCCTCGGGCTGTGCTGGTTGCTGGCGCCGCAGGACCTGCCCCAAATGGCGCGAATGGCGCTCGCCCTGGCGCTGGTGGTGCCGTTCGGGCCGATCATGTACCGGCTGGCGTTCCAGCCGGTGGCCGGAGCGTCGCCTTTGGTCCTGCTGCTGATCTCGGTGGCGGTGTTCATCGCCCTCACCAGCCTGGGCCTGGTGATCTTCGGGCCGGAGGGAGTCCGCACGGCACCGATCGCCACCGCCAGCTTCACCCTCGGGGTGCTCGATCTGAGCGCGCAGAGTCTGTGGGTGGTGGGGATGACCGCCCTGTTGATGGTGCTGCTCTACCTGTTCTTCGGCCGCACCATCGCCGGCAAGGCGCTGCATGCGACCGCGGTCAACCGGATCGGCGCCAAGCTGGTCGGCATCGAAACCAACGCCGCCGGCGGCCTCGCCTTCACCCTCGCCGCGGCGATCGGCGCCCTGTCCGGCATCCTGATCTCGCCGATCACCACCATCTACTACGACACCGGCTTCCTGATGGGGTTGAAGGGGTTCATCGCCGCCATCATCGGCGGCCTCCTCAGCTATCCCTTGACCGTGATCAGCGCCCTGGTCATCGGCATCATCGAGTCCTTTTCCTCGTTCTCGGCCAGCCTTTACAAGGAGGTCATCGTCTTCAGCCTGATCCTCCCGGTTCTGCTGCTGCGCTCGCTGGGGCGGCGCGATATCGGCGAGGACGAGCAATGACCTCGCGCCGCATCCTGCTGCTGATCGTCCTGGCCGGGCTGGCGGTGGCCCCGGCGGTGCTGTCGCCGTTCATGGTCACCCTGCTGATCTTCATCGGCATCTACAGCATCGTCGCCCTCGGCCTGGTCCTGCTGACCGGGGTGGCGGGCCTGACCTCGTTCGGCCAGGCCGCCTTCGTCGGTCTCGGCGCCTACACCACGGCCTACCTCACCACCACCATCGGACTGTCGCCCTGGCTGACCCTGCTGATCGGCCTCGGCCTGACCGCCGCCGCCGCCTTCGTGCTGGGCGCCGTGACCTTGCGTCTGTCCGGCCATTACCTGCCGGTCAGCACCATCGCCTGGGGCATCAGCAGCTATTACCTGTTCGCCCATGTCGACGGCCTGGGCGGCGCCACCGGCATCACCGACATCCCGCCGATCGAGGCCTTCGGCTATCCCTTCCTGACCCGGGAAAGCCTTTACTATCCGATCTGGCTGACCGTCCTGGTGACCATGCAGCTGATCGTCAATCTGCTCGATTCGCGGCCGGGCCGGGCCATCCGCGCCCTGCGCGGCGGGATCCTGATGGCCGAGAGCTTCGGCATCGCCACCCCGCGCTACAAGATGGCCGCCTTCATCATCTCGGCCCTGCTCGCCTGCATCGCCGGCTGGCTTTATGCGCATCTGCTGCGCTTCGTCAATCCGACCCCGTTCCACCTCGACGCCGGCATCAATTATCTGTTCATGGTGGTGATCGGTGGCGCCTCGCAGGTGTGGGGCGCAGTGCTCGGCGCCGGCATCCTGACCATCCTGCAAAATTATCTGCAGGACCTGCTGCCGCATCTGTTCGGCCAGACCGGCAATTACGAAGCGATCGCCCTGGGTGTCTGCATCGTGCTGCTGCTGCAACGCACGCAGCAAGGCGCGGTCAGCCTGCTCGACCGCCTGTTGCCGCCGCCGCCGGCGGCGCCGCCCGGCGAGGTGACGGCGGCAGAGCGGCTGCCCGAACGGCCGCCCCTGCCGCCCGGGACCCGGCTCTTGGTGGTGATGGGCGCCAGCAAGCGGTTCGGCGGGTTGACCGCGGTGAACAATCTCAGCTTCTCGATCGAAGCCGGCGAGATCGTCGGGCTGATCGGCCCCAACGGGGCCGGCAAGAGCACCGCCTTCAACCTCATTTCCGGCGTGCTGCCGCTGTCCTCGGGCGAGATCCGCTATCTCGGCCGACGCATCGACAACCGGTCGTCACGGCGGATCGCCCGCCTCGGCCTGGCCCGCAGCTTCCAGCATACGCGGCTGCTGCCCGACATGACCGTCATCGAGAATGTGATGATCGGCGCCCATCTGCGCTCGCGGGCCGGCATCCTGCGGGCCTTGCTGCGCCTCGACCGGGCCGAAGAGCGCAGCATTCGCGCCGAGGCGGCCCGCCATCTGCACCGCGTCGGCCTGGCCGACTCGATGCACCTGGCGGCCGGCAGCCTGGCCCTCGGCCAGCAGCGGATCTTGGAGATTGCCCGGGCCCTGTGTGCCGACCCCACTTTGCTGCTGCTCGACGAGCCGGCGGCCGGCCTGCGCTATCAGGAAAAACAGACTCTGGCGGCGTTGCTGTCGCAGTTGCGGAGCGAAAACGTCAGCATCCTGCTGGTCGAGCACGACATGGACTTCGTGATGAACCTGGTCGACCGGTTGGTGGTGGTCGACTTCGGCGAAATGATCGCCCAGGGACTCCCCGAGCAGGTGCAGGCCGATCCGCGGGTGGTGGAAGCCTATCTGGGGGGTATCGAATGACGGCGAGCCTGGTCGTCGAGGAGCTGGTGGTGGCCTATGGCCGGGTCGAGGCCCTGCATGGCGCCAGCCTTGAACTCCCCGGCGGCATCGTCACCGTGGTCGGCCCGAACGGCGCCGGCAAGAGCAGCATGCTGAACGCCGTCATGGGGCTGCTGCCGTCGCGCGGCCGGGTGTGGCTGGACGGTGAGGAGCTGTCCCGCCTCGAGCCGGAGGCGCGGGTGGCCCGCGGCCTGTGCCTGGTGGCCGAGAAGCGCGAACTGTTCACCACCATGAGCGTCGAGGACAATCTGCTGCTGGGCGCCTATCAGCGCCACAAGAAGGGCGAGAAGGGCTGGCGCAACAGCCTGGACGAAATCTACGGCCGCTTCCCCCGCCTGCGCGAGCGGCGCCGGCAGATCGCCGCCGTGCTGTCGGGCGGCGAGCGGCAGATGCTGGCCCTGGGCCGCGCCCTGATGGGAAAGCCGCGCGTCCTGCTGCTCGACGAACCGAGCCTCGGGCTGGCGCCCCGCGTGGTGCGCGAGACCTTCCGCATCATCGCCGACCTGCGCGCCACCGGCGTCGCCATCCTGCTGGTCGAGCAGAATGCCCGGGCCGCCCTGCAGGTCGCCGATTACGGCTATGTGCTGGAAACCGGGTCGGTGGTGTCCAGCGGACCCTCCGGCACCCTGGCCAATGACCCCCGCATCATCGCCACCTATCTCGGCCGCCGCGCCGGCAGCAAGATCGAGTAGTAAGATCTTTTCGTTTGTCCCTCAGGCGCCGGGCGCCGGCATCCGCCGGCTTGGCTCGCTCCGCTGGCGCTCCGGGGCCCTCAATGGGCCGGTCACCAGGTTTTGCCTGGTTCCAGTTCTTTCGTTTGTCCCTCAGGCGCCGGGCGCCGGCATCCGCCGGCTTGGCTCCTCCGCTGGCGCTGCGCGGGCCCTCAATGGGCCAGTCACCAGGCTGGAGCCTGGTTCCAGGTGCGCCGCCCCCCAACTGTCACCCCGTGAAGCCGAGGCGTTCCGACAGCGCCCCGATCGCCTCGCCGACTTGGCCGCGCAGCACCGTTTCGCCGCCCAGCTGATCGAACAGGGCCTGCGGCCCCAGGACGTTCACCGCCGCCACCGCCCGGCCGCTGCTGTCCCGCACGGCGCAGGCCATACTGAACGAGCCGGGGCCGAACAGCGAAGCCGAGTAGACATAGCCGCGCCGGCGATCGGCCTCGGCCTGCGCCTTCAGTTCGGCAAACGAGGCGGGCGGCGGCACCGCCTTGCATTCGCGCTGCAGCCGGCGGTACACCTCGCGCAATTCGTCTTCGCTCAGATGGGCCAGCAGGATGCGCCCGCTGGCGGTGACATGGGCCGGCAGCCGCATGCCCACCTGCAGGTTGCTGACCAGCCCGACCGCCGGCGGGGCGATGCGGGCCAGATAGACCGATTCCCAGCCATCGAGGATGATCACATAGCTGGCGGCCCGGGTCTTGTCGCTGAGCGCGCGCAGGAACGGCTGGGCCTGCTCGATGATGCCTTGCGCGTGCAGATAGTCGAAACCCAGGGTCAGTACCTTGGAGGTCAGCCGGTAACGCCGGGTCGCCGGGTCACGGGCCAGGAAGCGCTCCTTCTCGAGGGTATAGACCAGGCGGTAGGCGGCCGAACGCGACAGGGCCAGACCGGCGGCCAGCTCGGCCAGGCTCTGCGCCTGCCGCTCGCGGGTGAACAGCTGCAACAGCGCCAGACCGCGGGACAGCCCCGGCACCATGTAGCGTTGGTCGATCTCGTCCTCGGCCTCTTTGGTCACGTTCAGCCTTCCTAGCCGCTCGCTGCTCAATCCAGCTTGATCGCCTTGACGCCCTTCGGATGCAGCTCGGAGGCCTTGCCCGCCTTCATCACCATGCCGGGAAGGGTCCGTCCGACCACCTCCTGGGCCAGGCGGGCGGCGCCGATCAGGGCGTCGAGGTCGATGCCGGTGGCCAGGCCCATGGCATGGAGCATATGGACGAAGTCCTCGCTGCAGATGTTGCCGACGGCCCGCGGGGCGAAGGGGCAGCCGCCGAGACCGCCGACCGAACTCTCGAAATCGGCCACGCCGACCTGCAGTCCGGCCAAGGCATTGGCCAGGCCGAGGCCCCGGGTGTTGTGCAGATGCAGGCCGATGCGTTGCGCCGGCCACCTTGCCTGCAATTGGCTGACCAGAGTCTGGATCCCGATCGGATCGGCCATGCCGGTGGTGTCCGCCAGATAGATGAGCGGCGCCTCCAGTTCGACCAGTTGGCCGAACAGCGCCAGCACGCGGTCGAGCGCCACCGGCCCCTCGTAGGGGCAACCGAAGGCGGTGGCTACCACGCCGACCAGTTGGCGGCCGCTGCCGCGCACCGCCTGGCCGATCTCGGCGATGGCCCGCATGCCCTGCTCGGTGGTCATCTTGGTGTTCAATTCGTTGAAGCTGTCGCTCGCCGCCATGCCCGCCTTGAGGTCGTCAACACCGGCCGCGATGGCCCGCTCGGCCCCTTTGGCATTGGGCACGAAAGCGCCATAACGCACCCCGGGGCGGCGCCCGATGGCGGCCAGCACCGCCTCGGCATCGGCCATCTGCGGCACCACCTTGGGATGAACGAAGGCGGTCACCTCGATGCGCGGCAAGCCGGTGGCCGACAGGGCATCGATCAGGCGCAACTTCTGTTCGGTCGGGATGAAGCCGGCTTCGATCTGCAGGCCGTCGCGCGGACCCACCTCGCTGACCTCGATCCGCTGCGGCATGCTCATGGCCGGTACCCCATCAAGGATTGCCCCCTGCCGCCAGGCAAGGACATGACGAGGCTAATCCTAGAGAAATTGGCTTGTCAATTTTTCGATTGATATATCAAACACCGGCGCCAACCCATCCGGTGATGGATGTTATGGGTGGCGGGCCCCCGCCCGCAAACTGGATTTTTCGCCAAGGGACGCCTAAATCGAAGGCATGGCCGACCCTGCTTCCATATTCGACCCCGCCGACGAGGACGCTGAGGAGCGCGCGCTCCTCGAAGCGGAAGCGTCCTACGCTGCCGGCCGTGTGATCTCGAATGAGGCCGTGCGCCGTTGGTTGTCGTCCTGGGGCACCGCAACAGAATTGCCGCCGCCTGAATGCGGCGAGTAGTCCGGACCATCGAGGCCCGCGACGATCTGCATGGGATCGGCGATCTACTAGGGTTCGGCGTCAGAGCCGGCGAGGAAGACGTTAGGGGCCGATCGAGGGATAAACGGCCTTCCGAGGCCGCGTAATTCGCCGTATCACCCGTTAGGCGACAGGTCACGGCCACAGGTCTCGCCCTGCTGTCGCTGAATATCGACTACGGGCGTTCAAGTTGCCAAAGCAGCTTATCGGTCGATCTATCGAAAGGCGCCCCCCCCACCCCGAAGCCGGCGCATCCGGCTGATGACTTTGCGCATGGGCCATCTGCCCCTCGGCCGCCGCCGGATATCTCCTTGACCGGCGAGGAACAAAGGTGTAGTGCAGGCCATCGCCCGGGCCGCCGCACCAGCGGGGCAATCGACCGCGCCTTAAGGCCCGACCCGCGTGGTGTTAACCCAGGACTTGCCCTATATATCGGCCATGACTGAGACCACTCCCCGATCCTTCCGTCCGCGCCCGGTGGTGTTGTGCATCCTCGATGGCTGGGGCTATCGCGCCGAGAGCCAGGACAACGCCATCGCCCAGGCGGCGACGCCGGTGTGGAACGGGCTCTTGGCCCGGGCCCCGCATGCCTTCCTCGAGACCTCGGGGCTGGCCGTCGGGCTGCCCGCAGGCCAGATGGGGAATTCCGAGGTCGGCCACATGAATCTCGGCGCCGGCCGGGTCGTCATGCAGGAGCTGCCGCGCATCGATCTCGCCATTGCCGACGGCAGCCTGGCCCGCAATCCGGCCCTGCTCAAGGCGATCGACGGCTTGCAGGCGAGCGGCGGCACGGCCCATCTGCTCGGCCTGGTGTCGCCCGGCGGAGTGCATTCGCACCAGGATCAGATGGCGGCATTGGCCCGCCTGATCGCCCAGGCGGGAGTGCCGGTGGCGGTCCACGCCTTCCTCGACGGGCGCGACACGCCGCCGTCTTCGGCCCGCGGCTTCGTCGAGAAATTCCTGGCCGATGTGGCCGGACAGCCGGTGCGCATCGCCACCGTCAGCGGCCGCTATTACGGCATGGACCGGGACAAACGGTGGGATCGGGTAAGCCTGGCCTATCAGGCCATGGTGGCGGGCGAAGGGCCCCGTGCCGCCGATCCGCTGGCGGCCATCGACGCCTCCTATGCGGTGGGCAAGACCGACGAATTCGTCCTGCCGGTGGTGATCGGCGATTATCGCGGCATGCAAGACGGCGACGGCCTGATCATGGGCAATTTCCGCGCCGACCGCGCCCGCGAGATCCTGGCCACCCTGGTCGATCCGGCCTTCGACGGCTTCGTTCGCAGCCGCCGCCCGGAGTTCGCGGTGCGGCTTGGCCTCACCGAGTATTCCGCCGAATTGAATCGTTTCTTCGATGTCTTGTTTCCGGCCGAAGGGCTGACCCAAATCCTGGGCGAGGTGGTATGCGAGGCCGGGATGTCGCAATTGCGCATCGCCGAAACCGAGAAATACGCCCACGTCACCTTCTTCTTCAATGGCGGCCGCGAGCAGGTCTATGCCCATGAGGACCGTATCCTGGTTGCCAGCCCCAGGGTGGCGACCTACGACCTGCAGCCGGAAATGGCGGCGCCCGAAGTGACCGACCGCCTGGTCGAGGCGATCGGCAGCGGAAAATACGATCTCATCGTGGTCAATTACGCCAATTGCGACATGGTCGGCCATACCGGCATCCTCGAGGCCGCCATCAGGGCGGTGGAAACCGTCGATGCCTGCATCGGGCGCCTGCTGCGGGCGGTGGGCGAGGCCGGGGGGACCATGATGATCACCGCCGATCACGGCAATGCCGAACTGATGCGCGACCAGATCACCGGGCAGCCGCATACCGCCCACACCATCGGCAAGGTCCCGGTGGTGCTGGCGGTCCCGCCGGCCGGGGTGCGGGGCCTCAACGACGGTCGGCTGGCCGATGTGGCGCCGACCCTCTTGGCCTTGCTCGGCCTGCCCCAGCCGGTCGAGATGACCGGCCGCTCGCTGCTGGTCGAGGCAAGCGACAGCGGCGCCCTTTCCGCCCGCCGTGCCACCGCCTGACCGGGCCTTTCGCCGAGGCGTGGCGGCGGCGCTGCTGACGGTGGCATTGCTGGCGGGCAACCCCGGCTATGGCGCCACCGACCCGGCCAAGCCGGAGCCCGACCGGCGGCTCAAAGAGCTGGAAAACGCCCTCAAGAAGGGCGAGATCGAACACGAGCAGATCAAACAGCGCGCCGCAGCCCTGGCGCAGCAATTGGCCGACATCCGCAACGGCATGGTCACTGCGGCACGCGCGGTCCAGGAACATGAAGAGACCCTTTCCGACCTCGAACTGCAGCTCACCGATCTGGGCGCCCTGGAAAAAGACAAGATGGCGGCGTTGGATTTGAAGCGCCAGCAAATGAACGGCGTGCTGACGGCGTTGCAGCGGTTGGCCTTCCGGCCGTCGGAAGCCCTGATCGCGCAGCCGACTTCGCCGGCCGACACGGTCAGGAGCGCCATCCTGTTGCGTGACGTGTTGCCGAAAATCCAGGAACAGACGGTGACGTTGCGGGCCGAGATCGAATCCCTGTCCAGCTTGCGCACCGATATCGCCCGCCAGAAAAAGAAGATCGCCGCCACCACCCAGCACCTCGACGCCGAACACCGGCGGCTGTCGGTCCTCTACGAACGTCAGCAGCAGCTGCAGGAGGAGGCGGAAGGCCAGCGCCGGGACACCGAGAAGCGGCTGCAGGCGATGGCCTCCGAGGCGGAGGATCTGCGCGACTTGCTGGCCCGCATCGAACAGGAGAAACAGCGCCGCGAATTCGAGGCGGCCCAGCGGGCCGCCGCCGAGAAGGCGGCCCGCGAGGCGGAAATCGCCGCCGCCAGGGCGGCGCATGAAGCGGAAATCGCCGCCGCCAGGGCGGCGCGCGAGGCGGAAATCGCCGCGGCCAAGGCTGTCCAGGAAAAGCACGACGCCGAGATCGCCGCCGCCCGCCAGGCCCATCTGGCCGAGCAGCAGGCGGCCCGCGCCGCCAAGGAAGCCCAGGACAAGGCCGATCGGGCGGCCCGCGACGCCGATCAAGCGGCCCGCAAGGCCGCCGCCGACCAGCAGCAGGCAGCGCTGAAGAGCCTGCGCACCTTCAGCCACGCGCAAGGGGCAATGCCATTCCCGGCGCGCGGACGGGTGGTCACCCGATTCGGCCAATCCAACGAATTAGGCGATCCCTCCAAGGGGATTACTATCGAAACGCGTGCTACCGCTCAGGTGGTCTCGCCTTATGATGGTCAGGTGGTTTTCGCCGGACCGTTTCGCGGCTACGGCCTTCTCTTGATCATCGAGCACGGCGAAGGATATCATACGCTGCTCGCGGGCATGGCTCGGATCGACAGTACGGTCGGCCAACATCTCCTGGCCGGGGAACCGGTCGGTGTTATGGCGGCGTCCGAGGGCAAGCCGCTTCTCTATATGGAGCTGCGCCGCAATGGCCAGCCTTTAAACCCGTTGCCTTGGCTCACAGCACGCAAAACAAAGGTCTCTGGATGATTCGGAAGGTCATGATCACGGCGGGCGCCTGCGCTTGGCTGGCCCTGCTGGCTACTCCCGCCACGGCGGCACCCGACAAGACCAACAACGCCGATACCTATCGGCTGCTCAGTCTGTTCGGCGACGTATTCGAACGGGTTCGCAGCGAATACGTCGAACCGGTGAGCGACGAGCAACTGGTCGAGGCGGCGCTGAACGGCATGCTGACCTCGCTCGACCCCCATTCGGGCTACCTGAACGCGAAGAGTTTTCGCGACATGCAGGTGCAGACCAAGGGCGAGTTCGGCGGTCTCGGCATTGAAGTCACGATGGACAACGGCTGGGTGAAAGTGATTTCACCGATCGACGACACACCCGCCGCCAAGGCCGGGTTGCGACCGAACGACTACATCACGCATCTGGATGGCGAACCGGTCCAGGGAATGTCGCTCAATGATGCGGTCGACCGCATGCGCGGCCCGGTCAACACCGACATCCGGGTTACCGTCCGCCGCGAAGGCCAGGCCCCGTTCGACGTCAGCCTGACCCGTGCGGTGATCAAGATCCAGACCGTCAAGGCGAAGCTGCAGGACAATGTCGGCTACGTCCGGGTCAGCCAGTTCGTCGAATCCACCGATTCCAGCCTGCGCAAGGCCATCGACCAGTTGAAGAAGGATTCGAACGGCAATCTGCAGGGCCTGGTCCTCGACCTGCGCAACAATCCGGGCGGGCTGCTGGACCAAGCGGTGGCGGTCGCCGGTGACTTCATCGACAAGGGCGAGATCGTTTCGACCCGCTCGCGCCATCCCGAAGACACCCAGCGTTTCAACGCCCATGGCAAGGACCTGACCGATGGCCTGCCGATGGTGGTGCTGATCAACGACGGTTCGGCCTCGGCCTCGGAAATCGTCGCCGGCGCCCTCCAGGACCATCGCCGGGCGATCCTGCTTGGCACCAAGTCCTTCGGCAAGGGCTCGGTGCAGACCATCATTCCGCTGCCCGGCCATGGGGCCATCCGCCTGACCACAGCGCGCTATTACACGCCATCCGGACGCTCGATCCAGGCGGTCGGCATCGAACCCGACATCAAGGTGCTGCCGGCCAAGGTCGAATCCATGGCCCAATCGGCCGACCATATCCGTAGCGAAGCGCAACTGCGCGGCGCGCTGCGCAATGACACCCTGCCCAAGGAGGCTCCCAAGAGCGACGACGGCAAAGCGCCCGCTGGCCCGGCACCCGGGCCGGAAAGCAAGGCGCCGCCCGCCGGCAGTCCGGGCACCCCGGCCGCCGGCACCGGCGGGGCCGGCGCCGCGCCGGCGGTAGTCCAGCCGGAATCGACCGCCATCGACCTGTTCAAGATGGGCGACCCGGCGACCGATTATCAGCTGGCCCGCGCCATTGACCTGCTGCACGGCCTGTCGCTCTACAAGGGCGCCGCCAAGGCCAACTGACCGGCGCGCGCCCCTTGAAGCTCACCCTCTCTCCCACCGACCGCCTCGGCCCGGCGGGCCGTCCCGATGCCGGCGAGAGAGGGTGGCTACGGCTGCTGGTCTATGGCTTGGTGATGCCCTTCACCCTGATCGCGGTGGCCGCCTCCGGCTGGTATGTGGTAACCGGCCGCACGCCGCTCGACCTCTGGGCGGGCATGGCGCCGGCGCCGCGCATCACCATGGCGATGCCGGCACGGCCGGGTCCGGAGAAACCCACCGCTTCCTTGCTGCAACCGCCCGCCGCGGCGCCCCAGGGGCCGCCGGCGGTGACGCCGCCAACGCCACCCCTGCCGACGCCATCGCGGCAATCGGAAGCGGCATCCGCACCGCCGCCGCCCGCGGCACCGGCCGCCCCAGCCCCGCCTCCCGCACCAGGCGCCGCCGCGGCGGGCGGCCCACCGCCGATCACCCTGCCCACCACGCCACCGCTGCCGGCCTCGCCGGCGGCTCCCGGTGGCAATACCGCCGACCAGGCGCCGCCGGCCCCGACCATGGCCGAGCCGGTCATCCCGCCGGGCGGCGACCTGCTGGCCGCTCCCTCCTTCAGCCAATTGCCGTCGCGCGACGATCTGAAGCCGCTGCCCGCGGCGCCGCTGCCGGAACTGTTGCGCAACACCGCCAACGGCGCCCTGCCGATCATCGCCGGTGGCAAGGAGGCCCGGAAGGTCTATGCCCGTCCCTTCGTCAGCGACAAGCCGCGGCCCAAAGTGGCGATCGTCGTTACCGGACTCGGCCTGTCGAAGGACGCCACCAATGCGGCCATCGCCAAACTGCCGCCCGAGGTAACCCTGTCGTTCAGCCCCTACGCCTCGGGGGTCGACAACTGGATCAAGCGCGCCCGCGCCAGCGGCCATGAGGCACTGCTCGATCTGCCGCTGGAACCGCCCAATTTCCCGCTGCACGATGCCGGTCCACTGGCCGTGCTCGCCCAGTATGCGCCGTCCGAAGCGGTCAACCGGATGGAAGCGGTGCTGGGCAAGGCGGGCGGCTATGTCGGGGTCGCCGCCGCCCTGCGGTCGCCGGTCACCGCCAGCGAACAATGGGGTTCCATGCTGCAGGCCTTGCGCAACCGCGGCCTGTTGTTCCTCGGCGACGGGCTGGTCGGGGTGGCCAACACCAATATGCCGGCCGCCGCCTCGGTCACCCTGGTGGCCGACGAGACGCCGTTCCGGATCGCCATCGACACCCGGCTGTTGCGCCTGTTGCTGGCCGCCCAGCGCGACGGCGCGGCGGTGGCCTATGTGTCGGCCCGGCCGGTCACCTTCGAACGGTTACTGCCGTGGATCGCCGCCCTGCCGGCCAAGGACGTCGCCTTGGCGCCGGTCAGCGCCGTGGTGCGCGATCCGCCATGACGAACCCCGCCGGCCTCCCCTATCGCCGCGGTGTCGGCCTGGTCCTGTTCAACCGCCAGGGCGAGGTTTTCGCCGCGCGGCGCCTCGACAGCGAGGTCGAGGCGTGGCAGATGCCGCAGGGCGGCATCGACCCGGGCGAAACCCCCGAGCAGGCCGCCATACGCGAGCTGGAAGAGGAAATCGGCACCGCCAAGGCCGAAATCATCGGCGCAACCTCCGGCTGGCTGACCTACGACCTGCCGCCGGAGCTGGTCGGCAAGGTCTGGAAGGGCCGCTACCGCGGCCAGGTGCAAAAATGGTTCGCCCTGCGCTTCACCGGCAGCGACGGCGACATCGACATCCACACCGCCCACCCCGAGTTCTGCGAATGGCGCTGGGTTCCGTTCGACTCCCTGGTCGACCTGATCGTGCCGTTCAAACGCGACCTCTACCGCGCCGTCACCACCGAACTCGCCCCATTGGCGCGGCAATTGGCGGCCGCGCCAGAATAGATCGACCACCAAGCCGCTCGCCTTCGGCGAGCTTCACCAAGCACACCAAGAACGCCCTGCGCTGCCGCGGGCACGCTCCCTTGGTGCTGCCCGCCTCCAGCGGGCCTTGGTGTCCTTGGTGGTAAGATTCCTACTCCTCACGCCGCCATGGCGGCGGCGCGGTCGCGCATTTTCTTGTAGGCCCAGCGGCTGACCCAATGGCCGAGCAGCCCCTGGGGATTGAGGCCGCTGGCCTTGAAGATCATGCCGACGGCCCGTTCGGCGTGGTGCCGCCGGTACAATCGGAACGCGCGCGCCCCATAGGCCTTGTTGCACCGCGCCCGGTCGTAGGGGGGGATGTCCCGGTCGATGTTGAAATTGGAGGGCAGGCGTTGCTCACCTTGAGCCTGTAGGCTCGGGGTGTCGAATCCGCAAAGGAGAGCAACGCCATGAAGAAATCTACCACATTGGCCGCCGTCGTTCCGGCGACA